>URMO01000018.1 GCA_900549085.1 uncultured Collinsella sp.
GACAAATTGTCGCCCTGGGCGGCGCGCAGCGTCGGCCGGTTACGGCGTTTGGCAAAACGCCGTAACTAACGAGCTCCGTACTGCTCGTAGTAAGCGTCGATGGCGGCCTTGAGCTCGTCGTCGATGACGACCTTACCGTCAATCTCGTGGTTGTAGAGGGTCTCGACGACCTCGGCCATGGAGACGATGCTCGCGACGGGGAAACCGTACTTGGCCTCGATCTCCTTCTGCGCGGTGGTCACGCCACCCTTGCCGACCTCCATGCGGTTGAGGGACACGATGAGGCCCTTGATCTCGACGTCGGCAGCAGCCTTGACCTTGGGATAGGTCTCGTCGATGGACTTGCCGCTGGTGGTGACATCCTCGACCATGACCACGCGGTCGCCGTCCTGGGGCTCGTAGCCCAACAGGTTGCCCTTATCGGCACCGTGGTCCTTGGCCTCCTTGCGGTCGCAGCAGTACTTGACCTCCTTGCCGTACAGCTCGTGGTAGGCAATTGCGGTCACGACGGCCAGGGGAATGCCCTTGTAGGCCGGCCCAAACAGCACGTCAAAGTCGTCGCCAAAGTTATCGTGGATAGCCTGGGCATAATACTCGCCCAGCTTCTTGAGCTGATAGCCCGTCACGTAAGCGCCGGCGTTCATAAAGAACGGGGACTGACGGCCGCTCTTGAGCGTAAAGCTGCCGAACTTAAGGACGTCGGACTCGACCATAAACTTGATGAACTCTTGCTTGTAAGCCTCCATGCGGGCTCCTCTCGTAATCGCGTACGTGCTCTCCAGTTTAGCGCAGGCAGGGCGTCGATGCGGGCGCGCTTTGAGGCCACGGCATTCTGTAAGAGCTTTGTCGGAGACGATGGTTTTCTGAACAATGGGGGTTGACATGTCAAAACCCCTCATCAAGAATACGGGCGGATTGAAACGGGTACGAGATACCCAAAGCGCGCTGCGCCCGGCCTTAAGGAGGTGTGCCATGGAAGGCAGTCCTAGTCGAAAAACCTGCATGTCGCCCTCGGCACGCCGTGAGGATTCCGTATTCGCATAAGCACCACGAACCGATCGTCAAAACCACCACAAAGGTGCCTGTCCCCTTTGTGGTGGTTCGCGAGCTTGACGTGAGCGACATCTAGGTTTTTTGAAGCAAATACGACACGTACGCTAACTCCCTTCAACAAGGAGGACCCTATGCTGATGCTCAAAACCGCCACGGTACTCGAAGCTATCTCCAAGCGCCGCCGCACGGCGCGCCCTGCCGCTCACACCGGCCTGTCCAAGAACACCATATTCGCCGCCACCCATAGCGCCGAGGACGCCCTCGTACTGCTTGACGCCACGGCAAACGGCCTCACCGCCGAGCAGGCAACCGAGCGCCTGGACGCCTCCGGCCCCAACACCATCGAGGCACCGACCAAGACGCTCGCCCGCCGCATCGCCGACGCGTTCATCGATCCCTTCGCCGGCATCCTCGCCGCGCTCGCGCTGGTCTCGCTCTACATCGACGTGCTCGCCGTGCCCGAGCCGCAGCGCGACCCCTCCACGGTCATCGTCATCGGCATCATGCTGCTGGTATCGGGCGGCATGAAGTTTATCCAGGAAGCCCGCAGCGGCAATGCGGCAGAGGCCCTCAAGGACCTGGTCTCCAACACTTGCACCGCCCTGCGCGACGGCGAGCGCGTCGAGATCCCCTTCGACGAGCTCGTCCCCGGCGATGTGATCCGTCTCTCTGCCGGCGATATGGTGCCGGCCGATGCCCGCATCATCACCGCGCGCGATCTGTTTGTGATCGAGTCCGCGCTCACCGGCGAGAGCGAGGCCGTCGAGAAGACAGCTGCCATCACCGTCGTCGAGGGTGCCGACGGCTCCGCGCTGCCGCTCTCCGCCTGCAAGAACATCGTCTTTACCGGCACCTCCGTGCAAAACGGCACCGCCATGGCGCTTGTCGTTGCCACCGGCTCGGACACCTACCTGGGCAGCATCGCCAAGATGCTCAACGGGCGCGGCGAGAAGAGCGCGTTTGACCGCGGTGTCTCGAGCGTCTCCATGCTACTCGTACGCCTCATGCTCGTTATGGCGCCGGCCGTCTTTGCCATCAACGCCGCCACCAAGGGCAACGTCATCGACGCGCTGCTGTTCGCCACGAGCGTGGCCGTGGGCATCACGCCGCAGATGCTCCCCGTCATCGTGACCACGAGCCTGTCGCAGGGCGCCAAGGACCTCGCCCGCCGCCAGGTTATCGTCAAGGAGCTGCCGGCAATCCAAAACCTCGGCGCGATGGACGTCCTGTGCTGCGACAAGACCGGCACCCTCACCGAAGACCGCATCGTGCTCGAGCGCTACCTCAACACCGACGGCAACGAGGACGCACGCGTGCTGCGTCATGCGTTTTTGAACAGCTTCTTCCAGACCGGCCTCAAGAACCTTATCGACCTGGCCGTAATCGACCGTGCCGACGTGACGCCCTCGACCGTCGCACCCGATTCCATGCTGGGTCAGAGCCTGCGCGACCGCTATACCAAGGTCGACGAGGTGCCCTTCGATTTCTCGCGCCGTCGCCTGAGCGTAGTTGTAGCCGACGCCCAGGGCAAAACCCAGATGGTTACCAAGGGAGCTGCCGAGGAAATGCTCGAGATCTGCTCCTTTGTCGAGGTCGATGGCATCGCCCAGCCGCTCACCAAAGACAGGCTCGCCCAGATTCGCAAGCAGGTCGCCGGGCTTAACGCCGAGGGCCTACGCGTAATTGCCGTGGCGCAGAAAACCAATCCGCGCTGCGTGGGCGAGTTTGGCATCGCCGACGAATGCGACATGGTGCTGATGGGCTTTTTGGCCTTCCTCGATCCACCTAAAGCAAGTGCCGCGGGCGCCGTCACCACCCTCGAAGCCAAGGGCGTGGCGGTAAAGGTCCTGACCGGCGACAACGATCGCGTCGCCGCCACCGTCTGCGAGCAGATCGGCATCGACGCGAGCAACGTCTTGCTCGGCTCCGAGATCGATGCACTCGATGACGCCGAACTTGCCGAGCGCGCCGAGATAACTCACCTTTTCGCCAAGCTCTCGCCACTGCAGAAGGCACGCCTGGTGCGCGTCATGCGCGAGCTGCTCGGCCACACCGTGGGCTTTATGGGCGACGGCATCAACGACGCCGCCGCCATGCGTGCGAGCGATTGCGGCATCTCGGTCGATTCGGCCGTCGACATTGCCAAGGAATCCGCCGATATCATCCTGCTTCAGAAGGACCTGGGCGTGCTCGAACGCGGCATCATCGAAGGCCGCCGCACCTACGGCAACCTGCTCAAGTACCTCAAGACCACAGTGAGCTCCAACTTTGGCAACGTGCTGTCCGTGACCGTCGCGAGCCTGTTCTTGCCGTTTTTGCCCATGAGCGCCCTGCAGCTGGTACTGCTGTCGCTGGTCTACGAGATCGTGTGCATCGCGCTGCCGTGGGATACCGTCGACGACGCCTGGACTGCCCGCCCGCGCGCCTGGGACGCCGCGTCCATCAAGGGCTTTATGCTCGAGCTGGGCCCCGTGAGCTCGCTGTTTGACATCGTGACCTTCGCCGCGCTCTTCTTTGTGGTGTGCCCCGCCGCCGTGGGCGCAAGCTGGTCCGAGCTTGCCGCCGCGGGCAACGCCGCGGGTATGACGACCTTCGCCGCAATCTTCCAGAGCGGCTGGTTTGTCGAGTCCATGTGGTCGCAGACGCTCGTGGTCCACATGTTGCGCTCCCCGCGCCTGCCGAGCCTGCGCGACCACGCCGCGTCCGCGCTGTGCGCTCTCACCGTGCTAGGCCTGGCGCTCGTCACCTGGCTGCCGGCAAGCCCCATCGCCGATGCGCTCGGCCTTACGACGCTGCCCACGAGCTTTTTCGCACTGCTCGTCGGCATAGTCACCGCCTACATCGCGCTCACCCAGCTAGCAAAGCGCCGCTACATCGCCCGCCACGGCGAGCTGCTGTGACGCGCGACCCATCAAGCGGTCAAAAAGTCCCGCCTCAAATTAAACCGCCCCCATTTCCTGTGCTAAGGGAATGGGGGCGCTTTACGCCGGCCTTTATCTTTTTTTTGACAGCCTCGTTTGGCTCACGCTACACCAGGCGAATGGCCTCCTGGACAGCACCGTAAAGGTTGGCGTCGTTGCCGAGCTCGGCCACCTTAATCTGCGGCACGGGAATGCCGGCAAGGGTCCCTTCGTAACCCGCGAGGGCCAGCGGCATCTGCGCACGCAGGGCATCGACGAGCTCGGGATGGCACGAGATGCCGCCTGCGATCACAAAGACCTCGGGGTCGAGCACGGCCTGCAGGTTGATGAGCTGTCCGTCAAAGGCACGAGCGTAGCGGTCGAGCGCGCGCTGTGCCGCCTTGTCGCCATCCGCGATCCACTCAAAGACGCGGCGGCCGTCCACCGGAGAACCCGCAGGCAGCCCCTTCTCGGCAACGGCAGCATCGCGGAGCGCACGCCAACCACCCGAATCGGCAAAGGAGTTTCCCATGTTCGCGGCAGTCGTGACATCGTTGCGCAAGAAGCTGAACTCGCCTGCAAAGCAGTGCGCGCCGCGCAGGACCTTGCCGTCGAGGACGATACCGCCGCCGATGCCCGTGCCGATAGCGAGCACCACGCCAAAACGCGTCCCGCGCAGGGCGCCAGCCGCATACTCACCGAGTGCACAGCACTTACCGTCGTTATTGACGGCAACCGGCACCCCCAGCGCCTCGCGCATGAGCTTTCCCAGTGGGCAGCCGTCCATAAACGTGAGCGCACCGCCGCGATGGATCGTTCCCGTGACATCTCCCTCGTAGATACCGCCGGGTGCGCTCACGCCTACGGCGCTCACGCGTTCACGGTACGGCTCGACGAACCCGATTAGCGCCGAAACCGTCTCCTCAGCCGTGGTAAAGCCCGTCGACAGGCTCCCGCGCTCGCGGATGGAAAAATCCTCGCCCAGCACAGCCCATTTAACGGCCGTACCGCCCACATCGATTCCAAAGAACTCCTGCATATTCGCCCCTCACGAGCCATGGCCCCGGACGCGCATCGCCACGACCACCACAGGGGCTGTCCCCTATGATGGTCATGCAGCAAGTCGCGCCCGGAGCCGATTATCTCTCTGTTTTACGCCTCTACTTTGGTCAGACGAAGCAGCATATCGCCGACGTAGGTCTCACCGTGGGTCACATAACCGCCACGCAAACTGCCCTTCCAAAGAACGTCCCCAATGACCACTCATTTAAGTACGTCCCCAATGAGTGCGGCGGAATGAAAGGGACTGGGTTGTAAATGTTGGAGAAGAGCCGTTAGCGCCTGGGGGTCAGGATCACCAGGGCGTCGTGCTCAAAGGGATGCTGAGCCACGCGCACGGTGCCGTCACCGTTGTCGCGGACGGGCAGCTTGGCGATGCGCTTGTCCTCCATGTCGAGAACTGTCGCCGCCCAGCCGCGCGCGCCGTCGAGCTTAAACTTGAGCGCCGTGGTGCGCGGCAGGTAGGTGATGACACGATCGCCAACGCGCGCCACGCGAATGGCCTCGCGCGCATCATCGAGCAGCTCCTGCGCGGGGACCACGGCAAGTGCGTCGTCGCCAGCCGTAGCGCCCAGGCCGGCAAGCACATGCTCGATCGCGCCAAAGTCCCAAACGCCCGCAAACTGCAGGCACTCTTGCCAGCGGAACGGCATATCGAAACCCTCGCCCAGCACCGAGCCCTGGCTCTTGCTGGTCTGCCAGTTCCAAACGCCGTGCGCGCCATAGGTCACACCCGCGCTGGCGCCGGCAAGGATAGACGACCACACGCTCGCGCGGCAGTCCTGTGCGGTGAAGCGCCAGTACACGTTACGCGACGCACCCATCTGCTCGTAACAAGGCTCGGAGTTGACCATCGGCTTTTTAGGATAGTTGGCGATAAAGTCCTGCGGCAGGTGCCATGCCTCGGGCTGGCCCTCGTAGTTGTGACCGGGCTGGAACATGTAAAAGTCCAGACGGTCCAGGTACTGTGACGGAATGGTGCGGTTGCCGCGGTTGATATGCATGGTGCGCAACGCCTCGGGCGCGCGTTTGATGACCTCGTCGAGGGCGTCCTCGTAATAGGCGATCGCCTCGTCGCTGGCAAAGTCGGTATCGCCCGTCACCACGTAGACGGGGTCGAACTCGCCCAGATTCTCGACGACGCGGGCAACGTGGGCGCGGACCTCCTCGCGCGGCATAGTCTCGGCACCGCAAAGCTCTGCAATCTTGGCACCCCAGGTACCGGGCACGTAGTTGCACCACATAAGTACGAGCGCCGGACGAATGCCGTGCTCGACAGCAGCGCGGCACATGGCAGCAGCGCGGTCCCAGTACGCTTGGTTGGGACGGGACCAATCAAAATGCACGCCATCCTCGCTGGCATAGGGCCAAATGCCCAGATCGGGGCAGCAGCGATCCCACTGCGGCAGCGTGTTGATCTGCAGCACGTTCATGCCCTGCTCGGCGCGACGGGTCAGATAGTAGTCCCAATCGGTCTCGGTAATGCTCGTAAACGCGCTCCAGCACGTATCGGCAAACCAAAAGAACGGCTTGCCCTCGCACAAAAACCCGTCCTGGCGACCGTTAACGGTCAGCTTTCCCAAACTCATCTGCATGTCCTTTCGTTTGATAAAGGAGTTGCGAAACGGCAGATTCTTTCGCGGTAACCCCGCGCGAAAGCCTCCGTCGTTTAGCAAGCCCTTGTGGGCGGGCATCTCCCGTCCCAATCAGTCTACCTTGCAGGAAAGGCCCCGCCGGGCTTGCGCCTGACGGGGCCCTGTCGTGTAGGTAAGGTCATAGACGACCGAATGGCTTGGCCTTAGGCCTCCATCTCGGCGAGCTCCTCCTTGGAGAAGCCAGTGGCAAAGACGACGGCAGCTGCGATGACAAAGGAGATCGCCATACCGACGATAGCCCAGACGGTGTTCATCTGGCCACCCTGCAGGTAGTTGGTGAAGACCAGGAAGTTGGAGGCACCGCCGGCCAAGTAGTAGGTAACACCCATGAGGCCAGAGAACACAGCGCCGATGGCACCGCCGATGAACATACCGAGCATGGTGCGACGGAAGCGCATGAGGATACCGAAGAGCGCGGGCTCGGTGACGCCGCCGGCGATGGCGGAGATGACGTAACCCAAAGCAAGACCCTTCTCGTCGGGGTTCTTCATCTTGAGGAAGGCACCGAAGGCGCAGCCCCAGACGGCGGCCATAGCGCAGTTGGTGGAAACGAAGACGAAGGGATCGTAGCCGGCGGCGATGATCTGAACCTGAGCGAGCAGGATGACGGGCATGTGCATGCCGCAGACCACGAAGAGCTGCCAGAAGGCGCCGAGGATGGCCATAACGATCAGGATACCGATGCCACCAAGGTCGGCAAGACCAAAGAGGGCATTGGCGATGACGTTGCCGAGCTCGTTGCCGATGGGAGCGAGGACGATGAAAGCGATGGGAATGGTGACGATCATGGTGCAGAACGGCGTGAAGACCGTGGACAGCACGTCGGGCATGACCTTCTTAAAGAACTTCTCGATGAAGTAGAGGACCGGCACCGAAAGGATGATCGGCAGGACGGACTGCTGGTAGTTGGCAGCAGCGATCTGGATGCCGTAGACGGAAATGATTCCGCCGCCCTCCTGAGTCGCGACACTCACGACGGACGGGGCCATGAGGGCGCCGCCGAGGAGCATGCCGAGCACCGGGGTGGCGCCGAGTTTCTTAGCGGCGGCATAGCCCAGGTAGATGGGGATAAAGGTAAACGTGGCCTCGTACAGGGTGGTGTAGAGGAACGTATAGGTCGGATCGGTATCGGAGATAACGCCGAGCATGGTGGGACCAAGAACCGCAGCGATGGTGCGGAACAGACCGCCGGCCATGAGCAGCGGAATCAGCTGGGTCATGGAGCCCGACAGATAGTCGAGGATGATGTTGGGCAGGTTCTTGAGCTCGAACTTCTCCTTGGGAGCGTCGAGGTTCTCGTCGACCGCGGCACCCTGCTTGACGCCGGACATGGCGACGAACTCGGCGAGCACCTTGGGCACGTTCTGGCCGATGATGACCTGGAGCTGGCTGCCGGCGAACTGGCAGCCCAGAACACCCTTGACCTTCTTGATCTTCTCCACGTCGGCCTTGTTGTTGTCCTTGAGCGTCAGACGCAGGCGCGTCATGCAGTTGGTGGCGACGGTGACATTTTCCGCACCGCCCACGAGCTCGAGGACATCGGTGGCAATCTGCTTGTTATCTACTGCCATGGGACCCCTCCCCATATCATCGTGTGCCTAATCGCTTGGGCGCAGGCACGCCTTTGGCCCGGTGACTATAACCCCTTACGGTTACCGAACCCTTGGATACGCTGTCGTAAACAATCTGTTTACTGAACGTTTACAGCGCTTAGTTTACACGCAGCGTTGAATTTGTGGGAGTTTTGCCGTTTGCAGTCCGGTGAACGGTAGGAAATCGGGGGTGAACGTAATTGAATGCCAAGGCATTACATATAGTGCTGTTTATTTATAAATGGCCGTCTACGTGGGATTTTATATAATCTGTCACCCGAATTCCTTGTTGACTCATCAACAAAAGCCCTGCTAGATAGTAGTAAACGAGTGTTTAGTAGTTCATTGAGTGTTTGGTTTGACCGTTTACCGAGTTCATCTGCTTATTCTCTAATTCTGCTTTACACTAAACATGTTTAGATTGTATTGCCGCGATTGTTTAGTATTTGCGGCACAAAGGAGGCAGCTCATGGAACTCAGATCGTGTACCTACGCAACCGTCACCACCTTGGGCGACTTTGGCCCCTGGATCAGCAAAGTCGTTCTCGACCTGCCCTGCACCGTGCGCGCCAACGATATCGATGCGAACACTTTCCATATATATGCAGAGCGTCACGAGCGCACGGGCGAGGTCCTGATGCGCAAGGAGCACGGCGCCGACCATGCCGCGCCCTCCGTGGGTTACATCGACGTTCTCGCCGCGTATCCGTGCGACGAGAACGGCCACAAGCTTGCCGTGGGCACCCATGTGGCACTCGAGGTCGCCGAGCAGCGCCTGACCAAAAAGATCGAAGGCGGCGTCATGGGCTCGCGCATGCTCGATGACCAGCTGCACATCACGCAGCTCGCAGCTCTTCCCGGCAACGACGGCGATGACCCCACCTGCGGCCTGGTCTTCGACACCTGTCGTGGCGATATCTGCCCCGCGCTCAAGGGCTGGAGCAATGCCGTGCAAAAGACCGCCGTCAATGGCATCGCGCTCGAGTACGGCTTCTTTGAGCCCAGCTTTAAAGCCGAGGACTCGGCCTGCTTCAATCCCTTCGCGCCCGAGGCCATGGTCGTACCCCAAAAGGCCCCGCTCGTGGTGTACCTGCACGGCGCCGGCGAAGGCAAGGGTGCCACGCAGGGCGAAGGCGCCACGCGCGCCTATATCGGCAACCGTGTGACAGCCCTCTCGCAGCGCCAGATCCAGCGCTACTTTGGCGGCTTTGCCTGGGTGCTCGTGCCGCAGTCTCCCACGTTTTGGATGGACAACGGCATCGAGCAGCTCGGCCGCTCCAACCAGAGCATCTACTCCCCCGTGCTCAAGGCGCTCATCGACGAGTTCGTCGCCGAGCACGCCGACCGCATCGACACCGACCGCATCGTGGTCGCCGGTCTTTCCAACGGCGGCTTTATGACCTTGCGTCTGTGCGCCGACTACCCCGATTTCTTCGCCGCCGGCCTTCCCTGCTGTGCCCCCTGGTACAACGCCACCGACGAGGACGTAGCCGCGCTCGCCAAGACGCCACTGTGGTTTACGCACTCCAAGGGTGACGAGCTCGTGTCTCCGCAACAAACCGTGCTGCCGCTCACGGCGCGTCTGCGTGACGCCGGAGCCAACGTGCACCTCACCTACTTTAGCCATGTCGAGGACCTGACCGGTGTGTATCGCGAGGCCGATGGCTCGCCCAAGAAGACGTTCAACCACGGCGTGTGGATCCACCAATTCAACGACCTGTGTTATCAAGACTTCGACGGGGGCAACGTACTCATCGACGGCGAGCCGGTGGGCTGCTGGGAGTGGTCAGCCAGGGTCGATAGGTAATCCGTCCCTTCGCGGGCACTGGGGTTTACCTCTGCAAACGTCCTCGGGCATGCATGGTTCGGCGCTTTGCGCTTCGCGCTGCGCCGGACCATGCCCCCTGCGGAATGTTTGCAGAGGTAAACCCCAGTGCCCGCTGTGTTTCCATTGCTGAGACCCTGGCCGGCCGCTTCCGGCAGCACGCCGGGTCGGTGGCGATGGGGGCGTGGGTCCCGTCTTGCCTTGCGCGTAACTGGCTGAATTGATTTTGATTGGAGCTGTTCCTATGTCCCAAGAGTTAACTCGGGTGATTGTTACTACTGATATGGAAGTCGATGATATGAACTCGCTCATTCATTTGGCTCTGTATCTTAATGTGCTTGATGTTCAGGCTGTGGTGTATACGGCTTCGCAGTATCACTTTCTTGGGGATGGGGTTCATACGCTAGGCGAGGTAAATTCGCATTGGCGGACCAAAGGGCGTCGCTCTTATGAGTGGGCTGTCGTGCCTCATGAGCCCGATCCGCTGGCCGGGGAGCTTCGTGAGTATCGTCCGTTTCCCGCGCATTGGATTGAAAGTCTCTGGAGTAATGAGTATGCCCAGGCTTGGCCGCAGTTGCAGGCGAATGCGGACGCTGCCGGTGAGCCGCCGTTTCCCACGCCTGCCCAGATGATCAAGCGCACCTTTGTGGGAAATGTTGCCTTTGAGGGTGATGTGACTGAGGAAACTGAGGGGTCTCGCGTAATTGCGCAGGCGATTTTGGATGATGATCCGCGTACGTTATGGCTGCTCAGCTGGGGTGGTATGAATACCATCGTTCGCGCCCTCATGAGCATTGCCGAGCGTTATCGTGATACGCCCGAGTGGCCTTCCGTGCAGCAGCGTGTCTATCAGAAGGTGCGCGTGATGGGCGTTGCCGATGGCGTGGGGCAGGACAATTCGTGGCTCGACCATGGACGCGAGCTCTTTCCCGAGCTCATCTTTTGGTGCGTGCCCTATATGTATGGCGGCTATGTCGACGCCAAGATGGCGCAGCCCGATTCGCTGCCGCTGTTTCAGGCTCCCTGGCCCGAGCAAAACCTCACGCAGGAAAACGGCCCCCTTATGGCCCGCTACATGCTCTATGGCGATGGCAGGGCTTACGAAAACGAACCCGAGCGATTCCAGTTTGGCAAGCATGCCCGTCTGGATTGGGGCCTAGAGGGCATGCCCGCGATGCAGTTTGAGCGCGGCGACTTTATGGCCGAAGGCGACAGCATGACCTACATTCCACTACTGCCGTTTGGCCTGCGCGGTATCGATGACCGCAACTTCGATACACTGCTCGGCCGTATGTTTCTTGATGGGCATCCCGATTCGGACGCACCCGCCGGTTTTGCCGCCATCGGCACGCCCATAGACGGCAACCCCAATCCCTACCTGCGCGCCTATCAGGAAGACTTTGCCGCCCGCGCGCAATGGTGCGCCCATGATCCGGCAGCTTGCTCGCATCCGGCACATGTTGTCGAGGTCACGGCCGACCGCAGCGCTACAGCCGGCGAGCGCGTCACCCTTGCGGCGACCATCATCGACCCCGACGGCAAGGGCTTTGATGCACATTGGGATGTCGCCATGGACCCGTCGAGTTATGCAGGCACGCAGGATCTTTCGCTGTGGCAGGAATGCACGGTGAGCACCGCTTTTATCGTGCCCGCCGACGCGCAGCCCGGCGACCGCTTTGTGCTCACCCTTACCGTGCAGACGCGCGCCGAGCGCCCCTGCAGCCGCTACGCCCAGGTTGCCGTGACCGTGGCATAGCGAGCGGCAGCCGCCACATTCGGCATGGAGTGTCCCCAACTGCCGCTCATTTAAGTGCGTCCCCAATGAGTGGCCGAAGAGTGTCCCCGGCGACTAGTCGTTTAAGAACGTCCCCAATGACTAGTCAAAAATGGGCCATGTGTCCCAGTTGTGGAGACTCGTTGAGCCGTCTGGGTATCGTGAAAGATCGCGCGCTCGTCCATCATCAAAAGTGACACACGCTACCTGTTGATGGGAGGCAGCCATGGGCTTCTTTGACAAGATGTTCGAGAAGAAAGAGTGCGCGATTTGCGGTACCGAGCTGGGACTTTTGGGAAAGACCAAGATCAGCGAGGGCTACCTGTGCAAAGAGTGCGTCGGCAAGCTCTCCCCCTTCTTTGGCGGCTATCGCTCCAGCACCGCGGACGATATCCGTGAGCAGCTCGCCTACCGCGAGGCCAATGCCGAGCGTCTGGCGTCGTTCAACCCCACGCGCACGCTCTCTGCCGGGCGCACCAACATCATGCTCGATGAGGACGCGGGCCTGCTGATCATCACTTCACAGAGCCGCTGGCGCGACGCCAATCCCGACATCATCGAGTTCTCACAGGTACTCGGCTGCGATATGGATATTGACGAGCATCGCACCGAGATCTATCGCGAGACCAAGGACGGCGAGCGCGAGAGCTACAACCCGCCGCGCTACGACCTGGATTACGACTTTAACCTGACCATCCACGTCAACACGCCGTACTTTACCGAAATCAACCTGCGCGTAAACGACTCCACCATCGATCAGCGCGGCTCCATCGAATACCGCGAGGCCAAGCGCCAGGCAACCGAGGTCCGCGACGCGCTGGTGCAGCTGCGTCAGGAAACGCGCGACAGCGTCGTGGCCGCCAAGGCCCCCAAGACCGCGGTCACCTGCCCCTTCTGCGGTGCAACCACCATTCCCGATGCCAGTGGGCGCTGCGAATACTGCGGCGGCGCCATCGGCGCATAGTCTCCGGCACGGAAAGGACCGATCATGGCCTTCGAGAGTGTCAACTATCAGTGCCCCGCATGTGGCGGCCCCCTTCACTTTGCCAGTGCCGAGCAAAAGCTCGTCTGCGACTACTGCGATTCGCGTTTTGAAGTCGAAGAAGTCGAGGCCCTCTATCGCGAGCGCCAGGACAAGGCCGATGCCAAAGCCGATGCCGCAGCCGCGGCCCCCAAGCCTGCTGTCGACGATGCCGTGCAGGAGCTGGCTCAAAACGCCGGCTACATCTGCTCGTCGTGCGGTGCCGAACTGATCTCGGACGGCACCGTCGCCGTCACCACCTGTCCGTACTGCGGCAACCCCGCCGTGGCACCCGGCCAGCTCTCGGGAGATTTCTCGCCCGATCTGGTGATTCCGTTTAAGCTCGGGCGCGACGATGTCATGGCCGCGCTCAAGGAACACTACAAGGGCAAGATCCTGCTGCCCAAGAGCTTTGTCACCGGCAACCATATCGACGAGGTCCAAGGCGTCTACGTGCCGTTTTGGCTCTACGGCGCGCACGTGGACGGCGAAGTGTACTTTGACGCGACCAACGAGACCGTGACCGAGGAATCCGACCGCACCGTCACGACCACCGACCACTACGACGCCTACCGTAAGGGCAATATCTCGTTTGAGCGCGTGCCCGTCGACGAATCGTCCAAGATGCCCGACGGCCATATGGACGCCATCGAGCCGTTTGACTACGACGCGCTGCGCCCGTTTTCGGTCGCGTATATGCCCGGCTACATCGCCAACCGCTACGACGAGGATTGCGAAACCTGCAAGGCGCGCGCCGAGCGTCGTATGGAGGAGAGCACGATCTCGGCCCTGCGCGAGACTGTTGTCGACGAATATGACGATGCCACGGTCGAAAGCAAGCAGCTCGACTACACCTGGGAAGACAGCGACTACGCCCTGTTCCCCGTCTGGATGCTCTCCACCTCGTGGAACGGCAAGAGCTACCTGTTTGCCATGAACGGCCAGACCGGTCGCATGGTCGGCGAGCTCCCCTGCTCCAAGTCCAAGCTCGCCATCGCCTCGGTGCTGTTCTTTGTGATCGGGTTTGTCCTCTCCCAGATTCTCTTTATGGGTGGGAACGCCTTCGATCCGGACTACCTCACCTTTGATGTCGAGGGCATCCTCATCAACATCGTCGCGCCGTTGATCATCGTGGCCATCGCAGACGTGCTGCTGGTGGGCCAGCTCAAGACGGCCAACGAGGCCACCCACGCCGATTGCTACTGTGGCGAGCTCGACCTGACCGAGAAGCACGACACCTTCAGCCACACCGAGACCACCGTTGTCATGAAGGACAACAAGGACGATTAGCCATTCTGACCAATACCACCCGGCCTTTGACGAGAAAGGAAGATCACCATGGGACTCTTGAAAGCTGGATTGGGTGCTGCCGGCGGCGTCATGGCCGACCAGTGGAAGGAATTTATCTATTGCGAATCGATGCCCGCTGACGTCTTGGCCTGCAAGGGCAGCAAGCGCACCGGCGGCCGCAGCTCCAACACGCGCGGCGAGGACAACGTCATCTCCAACGGCTCGGTCATCGCCGTCAACGACGGCCAGGGCATGCTCGTGGTGCAAAACGGCAAGATCATCGAGGTCGCGCTGGAGCCTGGCGAGTTTGTCTTTGACACCGGCAGCGAGCCAAGCGTCTTTAGCGGCAACCTGGGCGACTCCATCAAGGAGACGTTCGCCAATATCGGCAGCCGCTTTACCTTTGGCGGCGACGCGGGCAAGGACCAGCGTGTCTACTTTATCAACACCAAGGAAATCATCGGCAACAAGTACGGCACCGCCTCGCCTGTGCCCTTCCGCGTGGTCGATAACAACATCGGCCTGGACGTCGACATCTCCGTGCGCTGCAACGGCGAGTATTCGTACCGCATCACCAACCCGCTGCTGTTCTACACCAACGTATGCGGCAACGTGACCGATAGCTACACGCGCGACAAGATCGACAGCCAGCTTAAATCCGAGCTGCTCACCGCCCTGCAGCCCGCCTTTGCCAAGATCTCGGAGATGGGCATCCGCTACAGTGCCATCCCCGGCCACACCACCGAGCTCGCCCGCGCGCTCAACGAGGTCCTCTCGGCCGACTGGCGCGACCTGCGCGGCGTCGAGATCGTGAGCTTTGGCGTCAACTCCATCGCCGCCTCGCAAGAGGACGAGCAGATGATCAAGGACCTGCAGAAGGCCGCGGTCATGCGCGATCCCACCATGGCAGCCGCCAACATCGCCAGCGCTCAGAGCGATGCGATGCGCGCAGCAGCCGCCAACCCCAACGGCGCGATGGCCGGCTTTATGGGCATGGGCATGGCAGGCGGCATGGGCGGCATGAACGCCAGCCAGCTGTTCGCCGCCGGCCAGGCACAGCAGCAGGCTGCCCCACAGCCGGCTCCGACACCCGCCCCCGCACCGGCTCCCGCCGCTGCCCCTGCGGCCGGCACGTGGACCTGCAGTTGCGGTGCCACCAACACCGGCAAGTTCTGCCCCGAGTGTGGCAGCCCCGCACCCGCCCCGGCACCGACCAAGTGGTTCTGTCCCAACTGCGGCAGCGAAAACGGCGGCAAGTTCTGCAGCAACTGCGGAACGCCCAGGCCCTAGCCCCTCTACCTGGTAATTGGCGGGGAGGTCCGCCACCCCCGCATTTGCTTCTATGGGTTTCGTTCGATAAAGGAGGACACCATGAAGACAACGTTCAAAAAGTCCGTACTCGCATTTCTGACATGCGTCCTGGCGCTCGCCTTTGCCCTGACGGGCTGCAGCGGCGGCGGCAAGGACCCCAAGGCCAACTTCGTCGGCAGCTGGCAGTACTCGGGTGGAACCTTGGACGGCGAAGAGCTCACCGATGAGTACATGGATATGCTCAAGGAGTGGGGCCTCAACTGTATCCTGATTCTCGACGAAGACGGTACGGGCGTCCTCGACATGTTCCTTGAGGTCGCCGATCTGAAATGGGAGGCCAAGGACGCCACCACCGTAACGATTACCGCCGAAGATGAGTCGCACGACCTGAAGCTCAAGGACGACAAGCTCGTCCTCGAGGTGGAAGGCGACAAGCTTATCTTTACGAAGTCCGACAAGGATCTGTCCGGTACGGTGAAGAAGGATCGCGAGGCGGCCGAGAAGGAAGAGGAGATCGATGAGGCCGTCGAAGACGACGATGTCCAGAGCGTCGAAATCTCCCCCGCCGTCACCGTCGCCGATGACGATCTGTGCACCATCACCATCACCGAGAAGTTCAAGGACGACTGGGGCGACATCGGCTTTGTCGTTAACATCACCAACAAGAGCGACAAGGACCTGACCTTCTACGCTCCCTCCGGCAAGACCAATGTCAACGGCACCATGAAGGACCCCTGGTTCTCGGCTCACCTGATGCCCGGTACCAACGCCACCGAGGAATTCACGTTCTCGAACGGCGAGCTTGACAGCCTTGACGACCTGGTCAACACGACCATCGGCATCGACGCCTACCTGACCGATTCCTACGAGGACGTCGCCTCCTACACCGCAACCATCGCGTAGCGGCACGTAACATCAGCCGCGGATTGGCGGACACATCCGCGCACACCAGACGGGGCCGCAGGAGTTGATCCTGCGGCCCCGTCGTTTTTATGCCGATACGCGACGAGCTTTAGCGCTCCATATTGAGGACGATGCTGCCCTCGGTCACCGCATGCACGGCAAGACGCATGATGTTGTCGTAGCCGGTCTTGCTCAGGATCTCCGAGATGCGACGCTTGATGGTGCCCTCGCTCATAAACAGCTCGGCCGCAATCTCGCGACGGCTTTTGCCCTCGCAGGCAAGGCGCAAAATCGACAGCTCGACATCGTCGAGAGCTGCCGTGCCCGAAAAAATGCTCTCGGGCGGCTTGGGAAACGTGCAATAGCCCGCCAGCGTGGAGCGCATCACGGCGAACAGCTCGTCGATACCGACGTTCTTGTACACAAAGCTATCGACGCCTGCCTCGCGGGCCTGATCGACAAAGGTGATCTCGGGCATGCCGGTCATGATAATGATGCGACACTCGGGCAGCTGCTCCTTGATGCGCGCCGCCGCCACGATGCCGTTGGAATCATGCTCGGTGCATACGTCCATCAGTATCATGTCCGGACGCTCCTTGAGCGCGACACCCAAGGCCTCGGAGGCATCGGCGATGGCGGAAACAACGGTCATATCGGGCTGATCGCCAACGGAGCGCGCCAGGCTCTCGCGCAGAATGGCCTGGTCTTCGACTATAAGGACGCGAATCATGAGCTTCTCCTTTGGACCGTGGCGTTGGAGCCCAGCGGGATGGACACCTCAAGCGTAAAGGGCGGGGCGGCGTGGACCTCCAGGCTGCCGCCCAAATCTTGTGCGACACGCCTCATACCAGGGATACCCGTTCCCTCGCGATACGATACGGGGGCCGGCGCGCCGTCATTAGAGATGGTCATGCGCGCGATGTCGCATCCGTTCGACTCCTCCTGCCACAGGTGCACATGGACCTGGTGGGCCTGCGCGTGCTTGGTGGCGTTGGTCGAGGCCTCGCGGATAATCTGCAAAAAGGCCGCCGCGACACGTGTGTCCTCGGGAAGCGACCCCTCTACATCAATCTGCACGCTCACCAGACCAAAGGCATGAATGATATCGCCAAGCTGCTCCGCCGGCTCGCTGTCGCCGCCGCTGCGCAAGTCGTCGGAGATTGAGCGCAGCAGCGGATCAATCTGCTCGAGCGACTCGTCGTCAAGGCGACCCTCCTCCAGATAGCGATGGAGGATGGACAGGCGCTGACCGATTACATCGTGCACGCGGGCGCGCATGCGCAGGTAGGCAGCATTGTCGGCGACCTTTTTAACTTCTTCGATCTGGGACTGGAGCTCTTGGCCCGCAAGCTCAAGCAGGTGGTTGGCTTGCGCCAAGCGGTCATGAGCATGCGCGTACTCTGTCACATCAAGACCGATAATGCGCTCGAACGAACGGCCCGAAACCATAACACGATCGCACACAAATAGGCGAATCTCGGCGGGAGAGACCTCGACCACCGCACGCGCCTCACCAAAGCGGTCCAGATTAATCCGCACACGGTTCCTGCTGCTTTCGGGCATTTGCATGCTAAGTTTGCGCAGGTCGTTCCATGTGCTGCTCATGTCGCGCAGATCGGTTGGCATATGAAGTTCCACCAGGTTTTTACGCATGCAGCGGTTCATGAGCAGCGGACGGCCCCTCGGGTCTAGATACAGAATGCCCACGGGAATCACGTTGATGGTCTCGATCGTCGAGAACGTGGTGATATCCTCCTGGCGGTTACGGACGTCCATCAAGAGCGCCGCGATTGAACGGAACAGGAAGAACGCTCCCTCTGCGATAAGGACAACGGTCCACGCCGAGCCCATGGCAAAAACCACCGGCGGTGTAACGGCGACAACAAGCAGCAGCTCGACCAGCATGACGGGGCGACGATAGTGCACCATAAGCACCACGCCATAGGCAAAGATCGCGGCATTGAGCCACAACGCTCCGCCCATTGCCCTGGCGCAAACGTCAAGCGGCGCCACCAGATACGAGCCAGACGACGCGAATAAGATGAGCGCCGAAATCATCAGGTGAAGCACAAGGCTCGCCTCGTAGGCGCAAATCACCTTACGGTTATAGGACGAGCGACGCGACGCGATAAGCGGAACGTGAATGGTCTGCAAGCACGCCGCCAGGGCAAAGGCCACGTCGAGCGCAACAATTTGAGGAAGGATGAGCGAAATCTGCATCGTCACTCACCTGCCCGCGGCATCAAGACGATCATGCGCAGCTGGCCGGGCTCGCCCTCAAAGCGGTATGCCACGTTGCGCCCTTGCAGAGCGCTTTCGAGCTCTTGCGCAGCGGGCGTCTGCGAAAGATCTTCATCATCGTTGGAAAAAAGCGTGGCACGCAGCTCGACACTGCATCGGTCATGGTCGCCCAAGTGATACATAAGCGCCGGATGGTCGGTGGTGTAGGCAAATAACGCAAAGTCGTACACGCAGTCGTACAGGGCGCTTACCGTACTGGCGTGCAACGGGCGCCGTATGGCGATAATCGAGGCGCAATCGATATCGATGGTGCGCAGGTCGCTTGCGAGCTCGTTGGCAATGAGCTGAATGCGGTCGCGATCAAAACCGCTCTCCCCGTGCTGCGCCAACGTGAGCGACCCCTTGCGCTTGCAATAGGCGACGAGCATCTTGGCGCGCTGCAGCATGCGGTAACGCTCGTGCGAAGACGCTTCGTCGGTCAACGGCGGCAGCGAGCTCAGTAGGTCGTACATCCCTTCGACCGCGCGGGCAAGCGCTTGGTCCACGTCTTGGACCAGCAAGGTCTCGGCCTCTTGATCTGCCAAATGCGTCTTAAGGTCGTAGTCGGCGGCGAGCAGCTCGTTTTGACGCTGCAGCTCCATGCGACGATGTGCCAGTTCACGGTTAAGCTCGTTGAGCTCCGACACGTCTTGGGCAAGCAGGGCCGATCCGCCCAGCAGTGGAAAGGCGCGATACATTACATCGGGATCGGACGCCACGGCAAAGGCATGGGCGCGGCCGTGCTCCTGGGTCCGCAACTCCTCGCGCACGCCTACCGGCATTGGCTTTGACACCGGCGTGGCATAGGCCTCCTGCAGGTCGCGCGTTAGAACTTTAAGGTCGAGCGGCAAGGTGTCGAAGATGCCGGCGATGTCGTGATACGACGGAATGACACCGCAATCGAGACAGATTTCCATCGCACCACGCACAGGACGCAATAGACGAGCGAAAAGTTGAGCCTCCATGCCCAGGGCACGCGCAACGCATACGAGACGGCAAAGAATGCGCCACCCAGCAGTACGAGCGCCGCCGTGCCTGAGAAACGCTGGATGCGAAAGGACGAGGACCGACCAACCAGGATAAAAAAGGCCACGAAGTCAAAGGCCGTCCACACGAGGACGGCGAAATAACCCCAGCCGTACGTGTAATCGTTGCTCCAGGTGTCGCTCGTACGGTCAAAGCGGAAGACCTGCTGGTGAAAATCGTTGGTGAGCACAAATCCGATAAGCAGGATGGCCACAATCCACAGCGCGGCGCAGTAGCGGCGACCCAGGCGGTGTTGCTCCAGGCCCGCAAGGCGCAGACCACACAACTGGTAGAGCAGCGGAATGAGCGTCATGGGCACGTAGTACAGGTACCACAGCACGGTGGCATAGAACGGCGTGAACGACTTGTACTTGAGAATGACTTCGATCATCCACAAGGCGCAGATGGTGGCGATGGCAACAAGGCGGCGGCGCAACACATAGTCCAAACAGCGCAGATAGACCGATACGCCCCAAATCGAAAATACAATTGCGGCGACAAGCAACGGGAGAGAGCTCGAATGGACGAGCGCATCCACGACCTCTTCGGACGCCTCGCTATAGGCAGGCACGGCGTTAGAAAGTTTGGGTTCGAAGGCGAACAGCGCCGGCAAGACTGCCAAAAGCATGAGGAACAGCGCGGTGATGGCGCCGGCGATAGCGAAGACGCGGTGACGGTACACCTGATGTGTTATGCCAACAAGGAATCGCGGCATGGCGAAGAGCCTGCCACCCCTGGGATCCGCCACGGGTGCGGATCGGGCGGCCGCGTGGCCGATATGTCGCTCGCGGGTACCCATAGTGCCTTTAGTGTACCGACAGGCAGGCTCAAAAAGCGGGCCACATGTCCCAAAATCCGCAGACGGCAAGGCGCCCGGCGAGCATTAACAACTCGCCGGGCGCCTTGGTCAGGAGGCTATGAAGTCGAGTGTCTCAGCTTCCTTAGGAAAGGTCCTCACCATTAGAAGCAATAACCTTCTTGTACCAGTCGAAGCTCTTCTTCTTGGAACGCTTGAGGGTGCCGTTGCCCGCATCGTCACGATCGACGTAGATAAAGCCGTAGCGCTTGGACATCTCGCCCGTGCCGGCAGACACCAGGTCAATCGGACCCCAGGTGGTGTAGCCCAGCAGGTCAACGCCGTCCTCGGTCACCGCATCGCGCATCGCGGCAATATGCTGGCGCAGGTAGTCGATACGGTAGTCGTCGTTGATGGAGCCGTCCTCCTCGACAACGTCCTTGGCGCCCAGGCCGTTCTCGACCACAAACAGCGGCTTCTGATAGCGGTCGTACAGGTCGTTGAGCGTAATACGGAAGCCCAGCGGATCGATGGCCCAGCCCCACTGGCTCTCCTGCAGGTAGGGGTTCTTGGCGCCGGCGAAGGCGTTGCCCTGGGTGCGCTCGACATCGGGGTTATCGGCACCGGCGGAGCAACGGGTGCTGTAGTAGCTAAAGCTGATGAAGTCGACGGTGTTGGCGGCCAGGATCTCGCGGTCCTCGTCCGTCATGCCCACATCGATGCCCAGACGCTCGAGCTTCTTGACGGCATAGGCCGGGTAGTAGCCGCGGCTCTGGACGTCGACGAAGAAATAGTTGCTCTGGTTGTCAAGCTGAGCCTGGCGCACATCGCCCGGACGGCAGCTGTAGGGGTAGTAGCTACCTGCGGCAAGCATGCAGCCGATCTTGACCTCGGGGTCGATCTCGTGGGCAATCTTGGTTGCCCAAGCGCTGGCGACGAGCTCGTTGTGGGCGGCCAGGTACTCGACGGCCTCCTTGTTCTCGCCCTCCTCAAAGACCAGACCGGCACCCATAAACGGCAGGTGCAGAATCATATTGATCTCGTTGAAGGTGAGCCAGTACTTCACCAGACCCTTGTAGCGGGTGAAGATCGTGGTCGCAAGGTTCTTGTAGAAGTCGATGAGTTTGCGGTTGCGCCAGCCGCCGTACTCCTTGATGAGGTGAATCGGGCAGTCGAAGTGTGTGATGGTCACGAGCGGCTCGATGCCGTGCGCCTGACACTCGCGGAATACGTCCTCGTAGAAGGCCAGGCCGGCCTCGTTGGGCTCGGTCTCGTCACCGTTGGGGAAGATGCGGGTCCACGCCAGGCTCATGCGGAAGGTCTTAAAGCCCATCTCGGCAAAGAGAGCGATGTCCTCCTTGTAATGGTGGTAGAAATCGATGCCGGTCTGCGCGGGATAGTAATAGCCGTCCTCGAAGTCAAGCATCTTACGCTGGCCGGAGACCACCGCATAGCGCTCGGGGCCGTGCGGAGCCACGTCCACGTTGGCCAGGCCGCGGCCGTCCACGTTGTAGGCGCCCTCGCACTGGTTAGCAGCCGTCGCGCCGCCCCACAAGAAGTCTTTACGGAAAGCCATGCATCGATCCTTTCATACGCTGCTTGTCGTGGTTTCAGTATCCCCGCAAATAGGGCCTCGCCCAACGACAGCGGCGCAGGTCGATACTTCTTTTCGCACACGGTGGCCCGGCGACCGCCCACAGCTGACACTTTCTGATACCCGCCTGCCCAACCACCACAAAGGGGACAGGCACCTTTGTGGTGGTTTGGGCCCGTTTGTCTCGATCTGTAACAGGTAGAGACGATTTAGCCCGCTAGATGTTACAGATCGAGACAGAAGATTCTAGTCGCAGGCGATGTCGAGGTTCTTGCCGATGAGGCCTACGTAGCCGCCTTCGCCGGCGGGATATTTGACTGAATAGGGAAAAAAGGAAAAAATAGGAAAAAAAGGAAAGGAGACTCATGACTGAAACCATCTTCTCCCCTTCATTTGGAAATCGCCCGTCCTATCTGGTGGGGCGCGGGAGCGTGATTTCGACATTCATCTCCGGCCTTGAGCAGGAGCCGGGCAATCGAGACCGAGCCATGCTCATGCTCGGCCAGCGAGGCAGCGGCAAAACGGTTCTGCTGTGGGAACTTACCGATCGCGCACGCAAGCTCGGCTTTGTTGTCGCCACGCCCACCGTAGCCTCCGAGGATATGCTCGAGCGTATTGTTGAGAAGATCCAGGAAGCGGGCGAGCCCTACGCCAACAAGCATCGGCTCCCCAAACTTGCGGGCGGCAGCCTGAGCGTCTTCGGCTTCTCAGCCGGCCTTGAGTTCACGCGCGATGTGCAGGAAACCAAAAGCTTCCAGTTCAAGCTCACGCAGCTGGCGCGCAAGCTGACCGAGCAGGGACACGGCATCCTCATCCTCATCGATGAGCTCCAGGCCAATTCGCCCGAGATCAGACAGCTCGTCACCGCCTATCAAGAGCTGGTCGGCGAAGGGCTCAACGTCGCGCTCGTCATGGCGGGCCTCCCGGGAGCAGTCTCCGCGACACTCAACGACCGCGTACTGACATTTCTCAACCGCGCACGCAAGGTCACGCTCGAACCGCTTTCAGTTGGAGATGTGGATGCCTACTATCAGCGAGCTTTCGAAGAGCTCGACCTTGATATTCCAGGCAATCTTCGGCTGGACGCTGCTCGCGCAACTCAGGGCTCGCCCTACATGCTGCAGCTCATCGGCTACAACATCGCCAATCGTTGCCAGGCAGGAGAACACGTAACGCCAGAGCAAGTCGACGGAGCAATCGAAGCGTCAAAGGCCGATTTCGAAAACGATGTGTGCGAAACGACGCTCGCCGCGCTATCGGACCAAGATGTTGCGTTTCTCGCTGCAATGACCGATGACGAAGACGGCGTGTCGCGCATTTCCGATGTGGCCGAGCGCATGTCAGTCACACCCGACTATGCGCAAAAGTATCGCCGGCGCCTCATCGACGCCGGCGTAATCGAACAGGCGCGCCGCGGTTACGTGCGTTTCGCCGTACCATATATGGCTGACTACCTGCGCAGCCAACTCTAGGCAGCCACCACAATGGGGACAGGCACCTTTGTGGTGGTTTGGGCCCGTTTGTCTCGATCTGTAACAGTTAGGCCGCCAAAACCGGGTCTGGTGTTACAGATCGAGATTTTTCGGGCAGCCCCTGCAGTTTGTCTAAATCTGTAACAGGTAGAGACGATTTGGCGCGCTAGATGTTACAGATCGAGACAGAAGATTCTAGTCCACGGTGATGTCGAGGTTTTTGCCAATGAGGCCTACGTAGCCGCCCTCGGCAGCCTTGGGGCTGTCGGCGTGGCAGAGGACCCACTTGTCAGCCTTCCAGTAGCAGTAGCTGTCGCCGGCCGCAGGCATGTCGGCCGCGGTCTCGGGACGCGGCCCGTTGGTGCCGGCGGGAAGCGCTACCATCACCTGGAAGCCGCCTTCGTCGACCATGCAGGGCGTGTAGTGGAGCGTGGTGTTGAAGACCTCGACGACCGTACCCGCCGGCACGCGGAACGCCTTGACGCACGCAGTGTCGAGCTTGCCGTCCTCGATCTCCCAGCGATGCGCCACGAGCAGGATAAAGTCGCGGGCGCCCAGGTTGAATTCGCTGGCGCGATGATACTCCAAGCAGTTGAGCTGCGTGTTGTGGCCGTTGCACCAGCCGAGCTGGAAGGGACGACCGCCAAACATGAGAAAGCCCAGCTTATCGGCATCCTTGACGCCCTCGAGCTCCGGCGCGCTTGCTACGTACTTGCTGCCCTCGGGGATGGGCGTAGCGGAAAGCGCCCCGACGAGCGGAGCGGTCAGGTTGGACGGAACGTCGTTCCACACGCGGCCATAAGATTTGAACTCGGGATCTGATACAGAGTAGATATGCATGCTCGCTCCTGTTCGTTTATGTGACAGTATGAACATTCTAGAACTATCTCGTTCCGCTTTGAGCACCCAGCATGAAAAAGCGCCCCACAAAGAGCGGGAGCACTTCTGGCGCAAACGCTATTCCTGTCAGCAGCCTTACGCCTGCTGATAGTGCAGGCGCTTCTCGTCGATATCGGCCAGGTCGCGGTTGAGGTAACGGCGCGCGAGCCAGTTTGCCATGGGGAGGTTCTGGTCCAGGTAGTTGCCGCACTCCTCGGGAGCGGCACCGGGGACATCGCCCTCAAAGACGGCGACAAACTCGAACAGCTCACGCACGAGCGGCAGAATCTCCTCGCTCGTCACCTCGCCAAACACGACGAGGTAAAAGCCCGTGCGGCAGCCCATGGGGCCAAAGTAGACAATGCGGCTCGACCACTCGGCATGATTGCGGAGGAACGTCGCGCCCAGGTGCTCGATGGTGTGGCACTCGGCGGTGTTCATGACCGGTTCCTTGTTGGGCGTGGTCAGGCGCAGGTCAAACGTGGTGACGGCGGCGCCGGTCGCCGGATCGCGGTCGATACGGCTCACATACACGCCAGGCTCAAGCAGCAGATGGTCAACGGAAAAACTCGCGATGCGCTCCATAGCAGATCCTCTCGGTAGTCACTTTGGGACGGGGTTCTTTTAGCTGGTTCGAATGGTCGCACCAATCATACCAGTCAAAAAAGCCCCGTCCCAAATAAGCTACCTGGGACGGGGATCAATGAGTTTTTAATCCCCGTCCCAGAAAAATCATGCTAGGCAGTGTATGCAATTGTTGATTTGACAGCGTGGCGCCAGCCGGCGATCTTTTTGGCGCGTTCGTCGGCGGTCATGGCAGGCTCCACGATGCCGCGAGCCCCGTAGACGTCGACGACATCGCGCGTGTACATGCCCAGCGCAATGCCGCAGGCCCAGGCCGCACCCAGACCGCTCATCTCGTCGTTGCTCGCGATGCGAATGGGCGAACCAACCAAGTCGCTCTCAAACTGCATCAGGTACGCGTCGCGCGTGGGACCGCCGTCAACACGAAGCTCAGCCAATGCCGCGCCCGAATCCTCGACCATCGCATCGATCACGTCAAAGATCTGATAGGCAATCGACTCGTCGGCGGCCTTCACGAACTCCGCGCGACCCGTGGTGCGCGTCATGCCAAAGACGCAGCCCTCGGCGTCACTCGCCCAGTGCGGCGCGCCCAAACCGGTAAACGCCGGCACAAAGTAGACGCGGCTCGCCGGATTGGCGGCGTAGCACAGATCGGTAACCTCCTCGGGGTTATTGATGAGTTCCAGATCATCGCGCAGCCACGTCTTGACGGCGCCGGCGTAGCTCACGTTGCCCTCGAGCACGTACTCGGTCACGCCGTCCATGCGCCATGCAAGCGAGCTCGAAAGCCCGTGCGAGCTGGCAACGAACTCGTCGCCGACGTTCATCATGACCGAGCTGCCGGTGCCATAGGTCGCCTTGGCCATGCCGCGGCTGTGGCAACCCTGCGCGAACAAGGCCGCATGGCTGTCGCCGAGCACGCCGTGAATGGGCACGGGTGCCGGCAAAAAGCCGTCCAGGTCCGTCGTGCCGAACAGGCCATCGGAATCGGTCACCTGCGGCAGGCAGGCCACGTCGACGCCAAAGGCCTCGCACACCGGCTCGCTCCAGCAGCCACGGCGCAGGTCAAAGAGCTGCGTGCGGCTGGCGTTAGACCAGTCGCAGCGGAACTCCGCGCCGCCCGTGAGCGTCCAGACCACCCAGGCATCGATGGTGCCCAGGCACAGCTCGCCCGCTGCCGCGGCCTCGGCAGCCGCGGGAACGTTCGCGAGGATCCAGGCCATCTTGCCCGCCGGATAGTAGGGCGAGAGTACCAGACCCGTCGTGTCGCGCACCAGGTCGGCCACACCCTCGCGCGCGGCCAGCTTGTCGCACAGCTCGCGGGCGCGGGCGCACTGCCACACCACAGCGTCGCACAGCGGCTCGCCCGTCGTGCGGTTCCAGGCAACGGTGGTCTCGCGCTGGTTGGAGATGCCGATGCCGGCGACATCGGCCGGGTCGACCCCGGTCTCCTCCACCACGGCACGCGCCACGGCCAGCACATTGGCGGCAATCTCGGCCGGATCATGGCTCACCCAGCCGGCCTCGTTGACAATCTGGCGATGCGAACGGTCGGCACGATGAATCAGATGGCCGCCCTCGTCCACCAGCAGCGCCTTGGTGCCCTGCGTGGATTGATCGATTCCGATGATGTATTTGCTCATGTACTCTCCCATTCCTTCCGCCAAATCAAAGACAGACTGACGGACAAGGAGCGAGCGGCCACCAAGTGCCGCAGATTGCCGTGAGAGAGGAGCGCCGCGTACTTTGCGTACGCAAGCGACGGTTTGAACGGCAAGGTGCGGTGCTTGGCGGCCGCGCAGCGTCTGTGTCTACTAGTTGCCGAGGAACTCGGCGACCGTCTTGGCGATTCCGGCGCCCGTCAGGCCGTAGTGCGCAAAGACCTCGGGGCTCGTGCCGGTGATGACCGGCGCGTCGGGCAGGGAGAGGCACTTGACCGGACGCGGGCAATGCTCGCCCACCACCTGCGCGACCATAGAGCCCAAGCCGCCGAAGGGGCTGTGCTCCTCGACGGTCACGACGGCGCGCGTGGCACCGGCGGCCTCAATCACGGCCTCGGCGTCGAGCGGCTTGACGCAGTACATGTCGAGCACCGTTGCCGAGATGCCCTGCTCAGCCAGCAGGTCGGCGGCGTCCACGGCGCGGCGGACCATCTCACCGGTGGCGACAAGCGTCACATCGGCGCCGCGGCGCACCCAGGTGGCGCGGTCCATCTGGAACGGGCACTCATCCTCGGTGTACACGTCCTCGACCGGGTTGCGCCCCACGCGGATGTAGGCCGGCTTGTTATCGGCCACCAGGGCGCGCACGAGCTCGGCGGTCTGGAAGCGGTCGCTCGGCAGATACACGCGCATGTTGGGAATCGCGCTCATGGCGGCGATATCCTGCGCGGAGTGATGGCTCATGCCCAAGGCGCCGTAGGACACGCCGCCTGAGATGCCGATGAGCTTGACGTTGGTGTTGGAGTACGAGACGTCGACCTTGCACTGCTCATACGAGCGCGTGGTCACAAAGGACGCCGGCGAAGCGGCCCAGGCTTTCTTGCCGCACGAAGCCATACCGGCAGCGATGCTCACCAGGTCCTGCTCGGCGATGCCGACCTCAACGGACTGCTGGGGATACTGATCGAAGAACGGCGTGAGCGACGCGGAGCCGCGGGAGTCGGAGCACAGGACGACGATATCCTTATCGGTCTTCGCGGCCTCGAGCAGCGTGTCGCAGATAACCTTGCGATTGGCGATCTTGTTAGCCATTGATGGCCTCCTTATGGGCAGCGAAATCGGCGATGATCTGGGCATATTCCTCATCATTGGGCAGGTGATGATGCCAGGCGGCCTTGTCCTCCATAACGGGCGAGCCATAGCCCTTCACCGTGTTGAGGATGATGACCGTGGGCTTGCCGCAGGTCTCGGCAGCAAGCGTCAGCGCAGCGTCAATAGCCTGGACGTCGTTGCCCGGAATGGACAGCACGTTCCACCCAAAGGCAGCCCAGCGCTCCTCCTGGCTGTCCTGCTTCATGACGTCCTCGGTGCTGCCGCTGATCTGCAGGCGGTTGCGATCCACGAGCGCGCACAGGTTATCGAGCTGGTAGTTGCCACCGCTCATGGCGCCCTCCCAGACCGAGCCCTCGGCAAGCTCGCCATCGCCCATGATGGTGTAGACGCGGTAGTCGCGACCGTCCATCTTGCCGGCGAGCGCCATGCCCACGGCCACGGGCAGGCCGTGACCCAGCGAGCCCGAGTTCATCTCGATGCCCTTGAGCTTGTTGTTGGGATGGCCGATGTAGGGGCTGCCGAACTTGGAGAAGCGAGCCTTGACGTCGTCGAGATCAAGATAGCCCTCGTGGCAGAGCACCGCGTAGTAGGCCTCCATGGCGTGGCCCTTGGAGAGCACGAAGCGATCGCGGTTGGGATCGTCGACGGTCTCGGGCGAAATGTTGAGGTGGTTGGCGTAGAGGGTCATGAGGGCGTCGATCACCGACATGTCGCCGCCGATGTGGCCGCCGGCGCCAGCCATGATGATATCGACGCAATCGCGGCGAAGGTCCCAACGCAGGGACTCAAGCTCTTCGATAGTTGCCACGAAAAACTCCTTTCAGGAAATTCCAAAGTCAAAGCCACCGCGTTTCCACAGTGCCCAAGATTGCGGCGAAAGAGGAGCGCCGCGTACTTTGGTACGCAAGCGACGGCTTGAACCGCAAGGTTGGGTGCTGTGGTAGCGCGCCGGCTCGTTGCTACAAAGTAGGCACGACCCTACTCACCGCGCAGGTAAGCTTTAACGTCCTGCTCAATAGGGTCGTATAGGTCGGGCTGGATGCCGATGTACTTGCACGCCTCGTAGAGCACCGGCACCACGTTGGCGTGAATAGCGACGCAGTGGTGGATGTAGGGACCCTCGACGATCTTGGCCTCGAGGCGCTTGAGGTTCTCGACCTCGACCCACAGGTAGGTGCCCATGCCGGCCGGGCCGTCGATGCCGCGGGCGTTGCCCAGCAGCAGCGAGTACTCGCCGTTGTCGCCGTCAAAGCGGGCAAGGGTGAGGTCACCGTGCTTGGCCTCGGCCGTCAGCGCACCGGGGTGATCGAATGCCAGCGGGTAGGTGAGTTTGGGCTTGACGGCCGCGCAGCTGCAGGGCCAGGGGCCGCAGTGCTGCAGCAGCTCGCCGTTCTCGTTATCGGGATGGCGCACGGTCCAGTCGGCGAACATGCCGCGGTGACGGCCAAGATCGGCTGCCTCGACCATGAGCGCGGTGATGGCGCCATGGATGTCGGTTTCGCAGACGATAGGGATACCCATCTCGTTGAGGATGGCGTTGGCGGCGCAGGGCATAATGCCCAGCTCGTCCTGAAGGGCGTTCCAGCACTGAATGGCACCGGCGTTGCAGCCGTACTTCTCGACCAGGCGCTTCATGGCGATGGCAAGACCGGCGACCGCGGGAACCTTGTCCTCGGGGATGCAGATCTCAAAGCTGTCGGCGATGTGGGCAAGCATGGCGGTCATGGCCTGCTCGTCGGCCTGAGCGTCGCGCACGGCCTGGACAAGCTCGGTCATGGGAATGGGCGAAAGCTGGATGTTGAACTTCTCGAGCAGCTCGCCCTCGTTGCACATGGTCGACCAGAAGTCGAACGGACGGGTGGCCATCTGCAGGATGCGGGTGTGCTTGAAGGTCTTGACCACGTTGCACACGGCCAGGAAGTCCCAGACGCCGCGCTCGAACTCGGGGTCGGTCAGACGGCAGTTGGTCATGTAGGTAAAGGGCACCTGGAAGCGGCGCAGGACCTTGCCGGTGGCGAACAGGCCGCACTGGCTATCGCGCAGACGGGTGCCGTCGGGCTCGGGGCGCTCGTCGCGCGGGCCCCACAGTAGCACGGGCAGGCCGAGCTCGCGGGCAAGGCGAGCGCAAACGTACTCGGTGCCAAAGTTGGCATGGCACAGCATGATGCCATCGACGCCCTCGGCGCGGAACTTCTTGACGATAGGCTCGATATGGCTGTCGTCGAACAGCAGGCCCTCGTCATTGATGTCATCGATATCCACGATGTCGACGCCAATCTCGCGCAGGCGATCAGCCGTCAGACCGCGATACTTGATTGCGTCCGGCGCGCTAAAGATACTGCGGCGCGTGGGCACAAAGCCGAGCTTGATCTTGTCCATGTACGTCCTCCCCTAATCACATATTCAGTAAACAGGCGTGTGTTTCGTTTTGTTCCGTTTACTAAATGTTTTACTCTTCTGTTTAGAAGTTTAGCGCGAAATACCTGTAGACGGTAGAGAAATCAGCCTAAACGGTATGTAAACAATCTGAACATACAAGGGCAACAAAAAGAGGGCCCCGAAGGACCCCCTCTTGGTAGCGTTATGTATGGTTGCCTTTGGCGGACTTTTCCGCTCTGAGGCCTGGCGCCGTTCCGCCTAGATTTCACGCACGCTCTGGCGCTCGACAAAATAGGTCGACACGGCCGTCTTGCAGGTATAGCTCTTGGGATTGCGGATGTTGCCCACCAGACGGCGCACCGCGATCTCGCCCACCTCGTGCTTGGGAACGTGCACCGTGGTGAGCGGCGGGTTGGAGAAGGCGCCCAAAGACAGGTCGTCAAAGCCGATGATCGAAACATCCTCGGGCACGCGAATACCGTGCTCGTTGAGCGCGCGCATGGCGCCTACGGCGAGCACGTCGTTCTCGGCAAAGAAAGCCGTCGGCAGGTCGTCGCGTGAGACGCTGTCGAGCCACGCGCCCATGTCGCGATAGGCACCCTCGAGCGTGGTGCCCAGCGTGACGCGCCACGTCGGATTGGCCTCGAGGCCCGCATCCTCAAGCGCTTGGCGATAGCCGCGCTCGCGGTCCTTAAAGTTGCGGATGCGAAGGTCGCCTGCCAGATAGCCGATTTGCTTGTGACCTTTCTCGATAAGGTAGTCCACGGCACGCAGCACCGAATCGGTGTTGGCAATGACTACGGCATCGAAGTACTGACGATCGCTCCAGCCATCGAGCACGATCAGGTGGGCGGCAGCGTTGGCAAACAAGGCGTAGTCTTCCTCGCCTAGCTCGGTGCCCATCAGCACGATAGCGGCGGCCGGATCGGCAATCAGACCCTCAACCTGCGGGCGCACGGCGTCCAGGTCGCTAAAGGCGAGCGAGACAAAGCTCGTGCTCATGCCGTGGCGACGCGCCTGACGCTCCACGCCCTCGATGACCGCAGGATGGAAGGTGCTCTCGTCCAGGATGGCGCCCGTCTTGCGCGCAAGCACGAACTGGATGCTCTCGAGCTGCGTCGACTGCTGGTAGCCGAGCGATTGTGCGCACTCCAGGATGACCTTGGCGGTCTCCTCGCTCACGCTGCGCTTACGGTTGAGCGCGTTGGACACGGTCGCAGGCGAAAAACCGGTGATGCGGCTGATCTCGCGAACACTTGCTTTGGCCATTGTTCCCCCTAGTAACGGCCGTGGCGGAGCATCGTGGCCTGACCGCCCCGTGACTCGACAACTAAACGACCGCAAATTCAATCTAAACAGAGTAGTAAATGTTTATGAGCTAGTTTACCCTGTTGTCAAGCGAAGTGGCACGACTATTCCCCCAACGGGCACATTTACTCGGTAGCTAAAAAAGCCCCGTCCCAAATTGACTACATGGGGCGGGGCGTGAAAAACATTTAGCCCAGGACACGGGCCATGCGCGTCTTGAACTCGGACAGGAAGCGCGGGGCGTCGACGGTCAGCGCCACGAGTGCGCCCTTGTCGGGGTCGGCCACACGGCGCTCATCGCAGATGGTGCGGCCGCGATACTCGCCCAGCAGATCAACACGCAGATTGCAGCCGAGCGCACCCACGAGCGTGGGGTCGATCGCCACGGCAACGGCCAGCGGATCGTGCAGCGCACAACCACCCAGGTAGGGGGCGTTCATCTCGTACGAGCCAATGTAGTGCTCGACCATGCTCGCAAACGCGCAACCGGCCATGGTGCCCGAGCCCGTCCAACCGGCGATGTCGCGACGCGTGAGCACCACGCGATGCGTCACATCCAGACCCACCATAGTGAGCTTGCGGCCCGAACGCAGCACGGCATCGGCCGCCTCAGGATCGCTTGCCATGTTGGCCTCGGCGCCCGCGCTCACGTTTCCGGGCACGGTAAGCGCACCGCCCATCACCACCACGCGACCGATAGACATCATCGCCGCCGCATCGCGCTCCAAGGCAAGTGCCAGGTTGGAGAGCGGACCGGTCGCCACGTAGATTAGATCGGGGCCATAGGTGCGCGCGGCATCGATCAGATAATCGACCGCCGCGTTACCGTCGACCGACGTCGCCCCCACCGGCTCGTACGGCGACGCGGGCACGCTCGCCCCGCCAATGCCGTTCTTGCCGTGGATGAGCGTGGTGGACGCCGGCGGCGTATAGGGCTCAGTCGCCTTAATGGGACGATCGGCGCCCAGGTACACCGGAACCTCGGGGCGACCCAGCAGATCGAGCACCGCCAGGCAGTTGTGCGCCGATTGCTCGACGCGCACGTTGCCAAAACACGTGGTGATGCCCACCAGCTCCACCTCGGGGCTCGCAATGGCATAGGCAAGCGCCATCGCATCGTCCACACCCATATCCAGATCAAGGATCAGCTTCTTGGTTGCCATTGTTCTACTCCGCTTCTCCGTCTTGTACTAAATCGTCTAAATCAAACACGCGCTCAACTTCGGCACGCGTGGGAATCGACTGCTGAGCGCCCAGACGCGACACCGTCACTGCCGAGGCGCGAGCACCCGCGGCCATGCACTCAAAGAGCGGCAAGCCCTCTAGGCGAGCCGCGGCAAGCGCACCGATAAACGTATCGCCCGCGGCCGTGGTATCGACTACCGTGCTCGAAAGCGCCGGCATGCGCAGCAGCTCACCGCCATCGCCGAGCGTAACAGACCCGGCGCCGCCCAGCGTGATGACCGCAGCTCCGGCACCCTTGGCGAGCAAGGCATTGAGCGCCGCGACGCAGCTCGCATCATCCGCGGGCAAGATGCCCGTCAGCACCTGGCACTCGGTCTCGTTGGGACAGACCAGGTCGACCGCAGGCCAGACCTCCGCAGGCAACTCGCAGGCAGGCGCTGGATTAAAGACCGTATAGAACCCCAGCTCGTGAGCACAAACAAGTGCCTCGGCCGTCGCCGCAAGGTCGCATTCGCCCTGGGCGATAAAGACGCTTCCGGCAGCCGGGGCGATCTCGTTGGCGTCGCCGTCGAGCTCATCGGCCACCAGACGTCTCAGCGCGCAGGCCACATCCTCACCCGTAAGCGCGTGGTTGGCGCCCGGTGACAGCACGATGCGGTTGTCGCCCTCGCAGCGAATGATGGTCGCCGTTCCCGTCTCCACGTCATCGCGAAGCGCCACGAACTCAACGTCCACGCCGGCATCCTGAAGCCCCGCCACGAGCGCATCGCCAAACGCATCGCGCCCGACCGCGCCAATCATGCACGTGCGCGCACCCATGCGCGCGGCGGCGACGGCCTGGTTAGCACCCTTACCACCGGCGTTGGTGATAAAACCGCTGCCGTCGACGGTCTCGCCCGCGCGCGGCATGCGCTCGCACGCCACCGAAAGGTCCATGTTCATGCTGCCGAACACCGCAACAATGCCGTTGTCTGCCATGGAAACCTCCTCGTCTGCGGGCCTTGCACCCACCGTCGACCGTCGATTGCGCGCCTTCGCACCTCTATAACTTTAGTTCACTTTGATGTGAACGCGCCCTTGAGGTTGCGCCAGCAGCAAGCATTCACAGGAGCAGGCAGCTACAATGAATATGTGCTGATTATTCTCGTCATTGGATGATGTTTTATGGAACAATTCCCACAATCGAGCCTACGCGGCCCGCGCCGCGCGCCCGATAACCAGGCGCCGCACGAACGCCCGCGCGCCGACCGCCGCACCGGCGAGCCACGACGCGGCCCGGTCCCGCATCGAACGCCCGCCAACAAGGACGCCCGCACCAACAGCGCCGCAAAAGAACAGGCACCCGCTCGCCCCAAGTCCCGCTACATTCCTGCGCTCGACGGTCTGCGTACGCTCGCCGTCGTCGCGGTGGTGCTCTATCACCTCAACCTCACGTGGGCTCAGGGCGGCCTGCTCGGCGTCACGATCTTCTTTGTGCTTTCGGGCTATCTGATCACGCGCCTGCTGCTCAACGAAGTCGCTAAGACCGGCCGCATCGATCTTAAGAGCTTCTGGATTCGCCGCATCCGTCGCCTGGTCCCCGCCGTGGTAACGGTAGTGTTCGTGACCTGCGCGCTGTGCACCATCTTTAACCACGTGATGCTCACCAAGATGCGCCCCGACATCCTGCCGTCGCTGCTGTTCTTCAACAACTGGTGGCAGATTGCCCAAAACGTCTCGTACTTCAATGCTCTGGGCGACCCCTCGCCGCTCACGCACTTTTGGTCGCTTGCCATCGAGGAACAGTTCTACCTGATTTGGCCGCCACTGCTGTTTGCCATGGTATCCATGCATGTGAGCAAGCCCAACACGCGCCGCGTGGTTCTGGGCCTTGCCGCGGTATCTGCCCTCGCCATGATGGTGCTTTACAACCCTGCCGCCGACCCCAGCCGCGTGTACTACGGCACCGACACCCGCGTGTTCTCGCTGCTACTGGGTGCTTGGATGGCCTTTATCCCCGATCGCGACCTGGCGCCGGTGCGTCTCGCACATCGTTTGGGGCTCAATCGCCTGGCTGGCGCCGCCAAGCGCGGCAAGAGCGCCGAGGGCAAGCCTGGCGAGAAGGCCGACGAATCAGCCGAGACCGCCCCGGCACAGCCGAGCGCCCTCGTGCGTTTTTGGTCCTCGCCCGCATCCATCGATGTGTTGGGCGTCGTGGGCCTGGTTGGCCTTGCCGCCATGGTCGCGCTCACCAACGGCTACACCGCGTTCCAGTATCGCGGCGGCACGCTGTTATGCTCCATCCTCACGCTCATGGTCATCGCGGCCTGCGTGCAGCCCCAGGGAATGGTTGCCCGCGTGCTGTCCGCCGAGCCGCTCGTGTGGGTTGGCAAGCGCTCGTACAGCATCTACCTGTGGCACTATCCGCTGCTGTTGCTCATGAACCCGGTCGCTAACATCAACGATACGCCGTGGTGGCAGTACATTTTGCAGGTACTTGTGGTGGTCGCCGTAGCCGAGTGTTCCTATCGCTTTATCGAAACGCCGTTTAGGAAGGGTGCCTTCGGCCGCACCGTCGCCGAATTCCGCGATGGCACCACCACGCCCGCCAACTGGGCACGCGCACACGCCCCTGTCTGCGCAGCCTGTGCTGTCGTGTTGGTCGTTGCGCTGGGCGGCCTGATTTTTGTGCCCGAGACGTCTGCGCTGAGCGGCGAGGGCGCCGAAGTTCTGAACAAAGAAGCCAAAAACACCGCGCCCACCGACCAGCAGGCGGCCGACGACACCGACAAGGACAACGACGGCTTCCCCGATGGCTCCTACGACCTGTTGATGATCGGTGACTCCGTGTCGCTGCGCGCCGTTGATTCCTTTGACGGCGTGTTCCCGCACAGCCATATCGATGCCGAAAAGGGCCGCCAGTTTGATGCGGGCCGCGCGACATTTGAGGGCTATATCCAGCAGAACCTTGCCGGCAAGATCGTGGTCTTTGCCCTGGGTACCAACGGTTTGGTAACGGACGCCCAGGTCGACGCGATCATGGCCGACGCCGGTGAGCAGCGTATTGTCGTGTTTGTAAACACGCGTAGCCCGCAGCCGTGGGTCGGGTCCACGAACCAGGCCATCGCCAACGCCGCCACGCGCTACAAGAATGTACGCGTTATCGACTGGTACGGGTACAGCGCCAACCGCAACGACCTGTTTGACGGCGACGGCACGCACCTGTCGGCCACCGGCGTATCCGAGTACCTCAATCTCATCCACGATGCAGTCAAGAAAGACCTACCCGTGCACCCCGAGGACCACGTCAACGATCCGCAGCCGGCAGCCGTCAAGTCGGCCGCCGACGCACTCGTCAATGCCCTCGCCTACAAGCCACACAAGCTGGGTACCGACAAGTAACGCGCAGCCAAATCCGCTTACACCCGCAGGGGGGGCGTCGGCCACGGCCGACGCCCCCCCCCTGCGGCAGTTAGGGACGCTCCTTTTGTACCGGCACCTGGAGGCCTTGGCGCAACCGATGAAGACCTCTACGGATGAATTCCAAGCCGCTCCGCCGCTCCAGACATCGTTTCCGGTAGCGCACAGAGATGTGGTGTAAGAGGCGGGGCATGCCCCGCCTCCGCCCTTTCTTGAAAGGGAGGGGACACC
>URMO01000019.1 GCA_900549085.1 uncultured Collinsella sp.
GCAGATCCTGGCGCCACTCCAGCTCCCCACATGGATTTCGTTGCCCTCGACAAAGCCGAGGTCCTTGAGGTGGTGCTTCATATCCTCATTGCCCTTTACACGAGACACGCGCACGGTTTCGCCCGCTTTTACCATCGAAAGCGGCATGGCCGGCTTCTGCGGTCCGCAAGACATGAGTGGCTCCTAACGTCAGTTCGTCCTCAACATCGACGCGATAAAAGTTAACCACGTCTATGTTCGCTTTAGTAAACTAGCACGTGGCTAACTTTTTGGAAAGGGTCCCCATTCAGATTTCGAAAAAGTTTCCTATACGAAACAAAAAGGTGCGGCAAAGAGCTGTCCTTTGCCGCACCCTGTCATGCTTAGAGCGAGAGATTCCTGATCGACGTAACGCAGGAAGCCTCATCCACGCCCGAAACGCGGAAGATGATGTCCTCGCCGCACTCGCCGTAGAGAGCCATGAGGCCCATAACGTCGCGACCGTCGGTATGGCGGTCGCCGATGCTGACCGACACGTCGCTACGATGCTTGGCAATGATGTCATAGAGCAGCGCAACCGGGCGGGCATGCAATCCCAACGGATCTTTAATCGTCTTTGTAAACTCGACCATGTCCCCTCCCGCGACGTCGTACATTCGGCCGGCAAAACCCAGCCATGTGGTAGCTATTGTACCGTTAGATGCTTGTTGAGGGCGGGACAGAAAGCTCATCCCATTCTGGACGCAAATTCCGGGATGCAGTTTCCGCGACGTCCGGTCACCCCATGCCACCACAACCTCGGCGCATAAAAAACGAGGGAAGGCACACGTCCTTCCCTCGTTGCAAGCAATATGTAGCCGCTTGCCTACATCAGGCGCAGGCTGACGTCCTTGAGCTGGGCGCCGGAAACGGCACTCGGAGCACCCGACATAAGGTCGGAGCCACTGGCCGTCTTGGGGAACGCCATGACGTCGCGGATGGAGTCGGAACCGGTGAGCAGCATGCACACGCGGTCCAGACCCAGAGCGAAACCGCCCATCGGGGGCGCACCAAACTTGAGGGCCTCCATGAGGAAGCCAAACTGAGACTCGGCGCGCTCCTCGGTAAAGCCCAGGAGCTTGAGCATGGACATCTGCATCTCGGCGTTGTGGATACGCATACCGCCGCCGCCGGCCTCAAAGCCGTCCATGACAAAGTCGTAGGTGCACGAACCGGCTGCCAGCGGATCGGCCTCGATCTTGGCGATGTCGGTCTCGGTCGGCAGGGTAAAGGGCTGATGCTCGGCAGCATAGGCCTTGCGATCCTCGTCCCAATGGAACAGCGGGAAGTTGACGACCCACAGGAAGTCGTGACCCTCGCGCTTGATCTCGAGCGCATTGGCCATGTGCGAACGCATACCGCCCAGGATCTCATCAGAAAGCAGGCGCGGGCCGGCGGCGAACATCACAAGGTCGCCGGGCTCGACGTCCATGCGCTCGCGCAGAGCCGCCATCTCCTCGTCCGAGAAGAACTTGACGATGGGGCTGTTGATGGAACCGTCCTCGCGGAAGGCGATCCAGGCCAGGCCCTTGGCGCCAAACGTGGAGGCCACGCCGGCGAGCTTATCGATCTTGGCACGCGCCCAGGCACCGGCGCCCTTGGCGTTGATGGCCTTGACGACAGAGCCCTCCTCGTTCGCAGCGGTCGCGAAGACCTTGAACTTGGAGTTGGCAAAGATGTCGGTCAGGTCGACCAGGTGCATGCCATAGCGGGTATCGGGCTTGTCGGAGCCATAGGTGTCCATGGCATCCCAGTAGTTCATGCGACGCAGCGGCGTGGGCATCTCGACACCCATGCGACCGAAGGCATCGGCAAGAACCTCTTCGAGCGCGCTCATGACATCGTTCTGGTCCACGAAGGACATCTCGATATCGACCTGGGTGAACTCGGGCTGACGGTCGGCACGCAGGTCCTCGTCGCGGAAGCACTTGGCAACCTGGTAGTAGCGCTCGACGCCACCGACCATGAGCAGCTGCTTCAGAAGCTGCGGGGACTGCGGCAGGGCGTAGAAGTTGCCCGGCTGGATGCGGCTGGGGACGATGAAGTCGCGGGCGCCCTCGGGCGTGGACTTGAACAGGGAGGGCGTCTCGACCTCCATGAACTCACGGTTGTGCAGCGCCTCGCGAATGGCAAAGGTAAAGTCGGAGCGCAGCTTGAGGTTGGCCATCATCTCGGGACGACGGAGGTCAAGATAGCGATAGCGCAGACGGGTGTCCTCGCTGGTCTCGATGCCGTCCTCGATCTGGAACGGCGGGGTGACAGACGTGTTGAGCACCTCGGCGTGGTCGGTCAGGACCTCGATCTCGCCGGTCGCGAGCTTGGTGTTGGTGGTCTCCTCGCCACGGGCGCGCACGACGCCGTGAATCTTGATGGGCCACTCGGGACGCATGGTCTCGGCGATCTTAAAGGCATCGCCATCGGAGTGCTCGGGGTCGAAGGTGAGCTGCGTGATGCCCTCGCGGTCGCGAAGGTCGCAGAAAATAAGGCCACCGTGGTCGCGGCGACGGCTCACCCAACCGGTGAGGGTGACCTCTTCGCCCACGTTCTCGAAGCGAAGCTCGCCGCAGGTACGGGTGTGCATGGAATGCTCGTCAATGGGACGGGTCTGGCTCATACCAGTGATCCTCCTTTATGGATCTGTGCCGCCCCGTGTCGTTCCGGGCAGCGTCGTACAGATTTGCCCAGCCTGCGTAAACCGCGCAGCCGGACATGGCGTTCTATCTTATCGCACCCGCGTCGATGTGCCGCGAAAAAGTGGCTCCTGCCCAAAGACTTGACGGAGACGAAACAATTGACGCGGCCTGGCCGTCGCCAAGGCGCGCCGCGTGCGACAATGTGCCCCAATACAACTGCACTCGGAAAGGCCCGCCATGACTGCACGCCTCATCGTTATGGATATCGACTCCACGCTCATCAACCAGGAGGTCATCGACCTGTTGGGCGAGGAGGCCGGCGTAGGCGAGCAAGTGGCGAAGATCACTGAGCGCGCCATGCGCGGCGAACTGGACTTTAAGCAGGCACTCGAGGAGCGCGTGGGGCTGCTTGCCGGCTTGGATGAGAGCGTGTTCGAGCGCACCTTTGAGCGCGTGACGTTTACCCCCGGCGCGCTGGAGCTTGTGCGCTCGGCGCACAGCAAGGGCTGGAAGGTCGGCGTGGTAAGCGGCGGCTTCCACGAGGTCGCCGATAAGATCGTGGCCGCCGCGGGTATCGACTTTTGCCTGGCTAACCGCCTGGAGGTCGTGGACAGCAAGCTCACCGGTAAGCTGGCGGCAGACATTGTGACCAAGGAGTCCAAGCTCATCCAGCTGCTGGACTGGGCGGTTGAGTGCGGTGTCGATATGGCCCACACGGTCGCTATTGGCGACGGGGCAAACGACATCCCCATGATTCAGGCCGCGGGCACGGGCATCGCGTTTTGCGCCAAGCCCAAGACGCGCGATGCCGCCCCGTTTGCCATCGACGAGCGCAACCTGATGCTCGCCATGGACATCATCCTGCGTGACTAGCCGATCCGTCTAACAATTGAATCAGTTTGTCCTATAGTTTCCGAACAATTTTGTCTTAGTGTTCGGAAACATACCCTTTGAGTGCTAGACTTTGCGCCGTCGAAGGGAACATATATGGATAAGCGAGACCTAGAGCAGCTGCTGAGCGATGTTGCCGGCGGATCAGTCACCCCTGCCGATGCCCTTACGCGCATCCAGACGGCTCCGACCGCCGATTTGGGCTTTGCACAGCTCGATCTTTCGCGCGGAGTGCGCCAGGGGGCCGGCGAGGTTGTCTACGGTGCCGGTAAAACCGCTGAGCAGATTGCCGCCATTATCGAAGCGCTGCGCGATGCCGGTCAGGAGCGCATCCTGGTCACGCGCTTGGATGCCGAAAAAGCCGCGCGCACCGCTGAGCTTCTCGTCAACGACATCGACCTGGGATATGTCCCGGACGCACAGCTCGCCCTCGTGGGCGGCAAGCCCTCCCCTACCGGCAACGGACGCATCGTCGTCGCCTGCGCCGGCACGAGCGACCTGCCCGTCGCCGAGGAAGCCGCATTGACAGCCGAGTTCTATGGCAACGAGGTCGACCGCCTCTACGACGTAGGTGTCGCCGGCCTGCACCGCCTGCTCGCGCATGCCGAGGAACTTGCTCAGGCACAGGTGGTCATCGCCATCGCCGGCATGGAGGGCGCACTGGCGAGCGTCGTCGGCGGTCTGGTGAGCTGCCCGGTCATCGCCGTTCCCACCAGCGTGGGCTACGGCGCGAGCTTCGGCGGCGTAGCCGCGCTGCTCGCCATGCTCAACTCCTGCGCCAGCGGCGTTTCGGTCGTCAATATCGACAACGGCTTTGGTGCCGCCTACCAGGCAAGTCTTATCAATCATCTGAGCGCCGGCACACCCTGCGCCCGTTAAGGAGCATTCCATGTCCAACCATCAGCACACGCTTATCATCGACGGCACCTCGGGCATCAGCGGCGACATGACCGTCGCGGCCCTGCTCGACCTGGGCGCCAGCGAGGAGCACCTGCGCGAACAGCTCGCCACACTGCCGGTCGACGGCTTTACGATCGCCGTCACGCGTGCAAACAAGCATGGCATCGACGCCTGCGATTTCGACGTCCAGCTTGCAGAGGAGCTTGAGAACCACGATCACGATATGGCCTGGCTCTACGGCAACGAAGCAACTGCCGAGCACACGCACGAACATGAGCACGGGCATGAGCATGAGCATCACCATCATGATCATGGCGGGCACGAACACGAGCACTGCCATGAGCACGACCATGAGGGCCACGCCCATGAGCACGAAGATCATCACCACGCCCACCACCATCACCACCGTTCTTTGGCGGATGTCACCGCCATCATCGATGGCTCGCAGTTAAGCGATGGCGCCAAGCGCCGCGCGCTCGCCATCTTTACCGCGCTCGCCGCCGCCGAGGCCAAGGCCCACGGCAAAACGCCCGAGACCGTCATGTTCCACGAGGTAGGCGCCATCGACTCCATCGTCGACATCTGCTCGGTCGCCATCTGTCTCGATGACCTGGGTATCGAGGACATTGTCGTCGAGTCGCTCTCCGAGGGTCACGGCACCATCCACTGTGCCCACGGCCTTATGCCCATCCCGGTGCCCGCCGTCGTCAACCTATGCCAAGCAGGCAATATCGCCCTCACGCCCGCACCGGTCGCCGGCGAGCTCGTGACGCCCACGGGCGCCGCCATCGTCGCCGCACTGCGCACGTCCGAGCACCTACCGGCCCGCTACCGCATCGAGGCCGTCGGCTACGGCGCCGGTAAGCGCCCCTACGAGGGTTGCTCCGGCACGCTCCGTTGTCTCCTCGTTGACGAGGACGCATAGCCATGGATGCCCGCAAGGCCAAAAGCCGCGCCGCGATCGTCGCGGCGTTCTCCGAGCTGCTACGCGAAGAGGACTACGGCAAGATCACCGTCGGCGACATCATCGCGCGCGCCCACGTAGGCCGCGCGACATTCTACGGCCTCTTTAAGAGCAAAGACGACCTACTGTCCGAGCTCGTGAGCGACATCTGCACCCACGCCCTCGACGACGATGGCACACCGCTCGACGACCCACTCGTGCAGGTCGAGCATATCCTCAACAACCTCTGGGAACGCCGTCAGGGCGTTCGAGCCCTCGTAGCCGGCGCCGGCTCCCGCGTCTTCGCCGACTGTCTCCGCAAGACCATCATGTCGCGCGCAGCCGAAACCGTCCCTACCGACCCAAACGGCCCCGCCGGCACCATGGACCGCAGCTTCCTACTACACCACATAGCCTCAAGCTTCGTAGGAATGGTCCAATGGTGGGCCTGGCACAACTTCCAAGCAGATAAGGCCGAAGTAGCCAAAGACTACCTATCAGCCATAAAACCCCTCTTCAACTAAGTAAGAGGCTCAACCTAAAGCATCGCCCCAACCCAGGCCGCCACGCATCCCAAAGTGCCACTCGCGCTTCAATGCCCCCCAACAGCAACAAGCCCCTCCCATCCAAATTCAGATATATATGTTGGGTTGCTTGTGCGAACGCAACAAAGACCCCGCAGCCGTCCGCATGGGGTAACTTCCCAGCGCACTCCGCAGGACGCAAAAAGGCTCGCCGCATAAAGTGCGCAGCGAGCCTTTTTGCATGTCCGAGGACGCGCTGGGAAGTTACCCCATGCGGACGGCGAACAACCTATGTAGCCTTGGACTAGAACATGCCCAAGAAACCATGCACAAACAGCGCGGCCAGAGCGGCACCGACAAACGGCGCGATGCCAGGAACGAGCAGGCCGTACTTCCAGTTGTTATCGGCCTTGTTCTTGATCGGCAGCACCTGATAGGCCATGCGAGGACCAAGGTCACGAGCCTGGTTCATGGCGAAGCCGGTGATGCCGCCCATGCCCATGCCGACGGCCCAAACGATCAGACCGACGCAGATAGCGAGCATCAGAACGTTCTCGCCGGCGCGGCTAGCAGCAGCAAGGATGGCGCTGATGAACACGAAGGTGCAGATAGCCTCGCAGAAGAAGTTACGGGCATAGTTGGTGCCCTCGGTGGTGGGGTTGGTCGAGAAGATGTTGCGCTGGGCAATGGGGTCGACGACGCCCTCGGAAGCCTTGAACTCATCGGCGTACATAAGCCAAGCGATTACAGCGCCCACAAAGCCGCCGAGCATATCGGCGATCATGAAGGGGATGCAGCTGCCCCACGGCACCAGACCTACGATGCACTGGGCGAGCACCATAGCCGGGTTCATGCACACGGCGCCGCCAAAGACAAACAGGCAGACCGAGATGCCAAAAGACCAAGTGGTGATGGCAAACATATGGCCGGAACCCTGATACTTGGTGCCCTTGAGCACGGTATCGCAGTGCACGCCCACGCCAAAGATGATCATGAGGGCCGTTGCGCCGAATTCGCAGAGGAGTTTGGTAAGCATAAAACCTTATCTTTCTTGTCGGTTATAAACGATTCGTTTAGGCCGCGTACTAGTGCTGAGCGACGACAACGCCCAGGCCATCGGGAATGACGGCCACCTTGGCATCGGCACCCTTCATCTCAAAGGCGAGCTTGAGCGCCTCATCGAGGGTGTTGACCGGCGTCATGTGCATATCCTTGATCATCCGGTGATCGCACAGGTCGGTAACCATGATCACAGGGTGATGCGCCAGGATGCGGGCAAAGATCTGGCTCGTCCACTGGTCGGGCAGGGTCTCGTCCTTAGGACGGTCGATGCAGGCGCGCTCAAACTCCGCAGGATCGTTGTCGGCGATGTTGTGATAGAAGCCCTCGCCACCGTGACCGTCGGCACAACCGGCGACATCGATAATCACGCCGCCCTCGGGAAGCGTGGCCTCGGCAGAGCACATGCCCTTCACAGCCTGGTAGATGTTCTGGTCGAGCGGGTAGCCGCCGTTGGTGGTGATGGCAATCTCGCACTCGACGGGCTCAACGCCGGCAAGGCTCTTCACGAACTCGCAGCCGGCCTCGTGCGCCTTGTGGATATCGCCGGCAAAGGAGCCGATGACCTCGTGCTTGCCGTTGAGCACCACGTTAAGCACAAAGGCAAGGTGAGCCATCTCGGCGGCAGCAAACATGTCCTCGCTCACGTGGTTGTGGCACAGGTTGCCGGCACGCGAGTGGGAATCATTCACAAACTGGCCGTTGTGGTTGTACATGATGGTCTTGTAGCTGGCGATGCCAGGCAGGACGGACTTGCGGCTACCAGAGAAACCGGCAAAGAAGTGCGGCTCAATAAAGCCCTCGGCAAGCAGCAGATCGCAATCGGCGGCAATCTTGTTGATGATGCACTCGCCACCGGAAGGCAGGGTGCCAATCTTTTTCATCATGCTGTCGTCAGTCGCGACGTGCATAACGATTTCCTCGTTGGCAACAATCTCCTCGCCATACTTGTTGACGAGTTCCTCGTGCGTCGACGGACGGTGCATACCCGTAGCAACCAAAATACGCACGCGAGCCTCGGGTGCAGCGGAATGGATGTGATGCAGCAGAATAGGCATCGTCACACGCGAGGGAACGGGGCGCGTATGATCGGAGCTAATAATGACGATATCTCTCTTGCCAGCACAAAGCTCCTCGAGCGAAGGCGAGCCATAAGGGTTGGCAAGTGACTCCTCCACCAGCTCTTCCTGCGATTTTGTAGTCTTAAACTCGTTCTGATGACCTTCCATCACACCCGCGAAGTTCTTATCCTCGAGCTCCAGATGCAGCGTCTTGTGGTCAAACGGCAGTTCACATTCAAACAACGACGAGCGCCCTCTTCCTTTCAACTGACACACTAGATAAACCGTTGGAAGGATACGCCGCTCACCGAAAAACTCCACCGTCCACCGACTCATTAACACAACGTTCATATTTGACCCACAACAAAACGGCCGCGATCCCAAACGGGACCGTGGCCGCCTGTCAAAGACACTATAGACAGGATGACTTACGCAGCGCCGAGGCAAACATCTACCCCGATGGCATGCGCGCGTAAGTCATATTGCATAAATACGTCAATAATTTGCATATAATGACGCATGGATTTCTAGCCGTAACAGGGTAGTACCCTCCGGAGCGTGCATTTTTGCGAGTATTCAGCATCGCGGGATAAGATTTTGGTGTCAAAAGTCTTTCAAAAAGTAGCTAGTCCTCATGACTCGACCCATCTGGATAGCATGCGACGAGAAACCAGCCATATACGGGCATCGCCAAGGCCCCAATTAGCGTGCAAAGGCATCAACAAAGGCAGCGAAAGCCGGCTATGGCCTTATGCATCAATCTTTTGCTGCTGAAAACTCCGTTTTTTGCACGTCGCCCCAGGCACCACCCTCACCCAGCAGCTGATCCGCTGAAGACCGGACATCGCAGGGCCCGCCATTAGTTTACTTTTAGGCACACTCCGCAGGACGCAAGAAGCCCTCGCCGCACTCCACATTAGGCGCGAAGCGCACTTTATTTTCATCAGCTTTAATCCCTGAAGACCGAGGACGAAGGGGCCCGACGGGTTTCCCTCTGAATGCATTCCGCAGCACGAAGCCCCCTTATCCGCAGCTCCGAAGGAGCAGGATAAGGGGGCTTCAAGTGCGAGGACGCATTCAGAGGGAAACCCGTCGGGTCCCGGTGAGAGCCACAGGGCTATCGATTACCCCGTGTTTTGCAATCCTGCCGAGACGCCAGTCACAGTCGAAAGAATCAGGCTCATGTACTCGGCCTTCTTCTCCTCGGCCATCTCATCCTGGTTCATACGCACCTCGCGAAGGGCGCGGACCTGGGCGATGGACAGGGCGTCGACATAGGGGTTACGCACGCGAACGGCGCAGCCGAGCACGCGACGACGCTGCAGCGGCCATTCGTCACCGACGATGGCAAGGACCCACTTACGTGTGAGCTGCATCTCGGTGAAGACCTTCTCGGACAGATCCTGGCGATCACCCAGGTGCAGATACATCTTGGCGATGCGCTGATCGGTCTTGGCGATCGACATCTCGATGTTGTCGATAAAGGTGCGGAAGAACGGCCACTCCTGGTAGGCAGCCTTAAGCTGGTCCAGATCGCCAAACTGCTCGCAGGCGGTGCCCAGGCCGTACCAGGCGGCCAGGTTAATGCGTGCCTGGCTCCAGCTGAAGATCCACGGAATGGTACGCAGGTCGTCGAGCGACTTGGCGCCCAGGCCGCGCTTAGCGGGACGCGAGCCAATCGGCAGCAGACCGACTTCGGTCAGCGGCGTCACGGTCGAGAACCACGGTGTAAAGTCCTCGGTGTTCAGCAGGTCCAGATAGCGCTCGTGGCTTGCAGCGTTAAGCTTCTCGGCCATATCCCAGAACTTCTGCGTGGTCTCTGTGTTGGTCTTCTCGACACTCGGGGCCGACTGCAAAAGCGTTGCGGCGGCAACGGACTCAACATGGCGCTGAGCCAGCGTGCGGTTGCCGTAACGGGCAAAAATGACCTCGCCCTGCTCGGTGAGCTTAAAGAAGCAGTTGACCGAACCCTTGGGCTGCGCCAGCACGGCCTTGTTGGCCGGGCCGCCGCCACGGCCAACGGCACCGCCGCGACCGTGCATGAGCACCAGGTCGATATCGTTCTTCTCGGCCCACTTGGCAATGCGCTCCTGCGCGGAATGCAGCGCGAGCATGGCCGTGGTAGGACCGGCGTCCTTGGAGGAGTCGGAATAGCCCAGCATAACCTCCATGCGGCGGTTGGTCTGGGCAAGACGCTTCTGTACCACGGGCAGCGTAAGCATCTGGTCGAGCACGTCGACGCAGCCCTCAAGGTCCTCGAGCTGCTCGAATAGCGGGATCACGTCGAGCTCGGGGACATCCTCCTCGTGTGCGAAGGACAGGTGGGCAAGCTCAAAGACGTCAGCCACATGCTGGGCGCTCTTGGTAAACGAGATGATGTAGCGGTGCGCCATCTTCTTGCCGTAGCGCTTTTGGATGGAGCCGATAGCACGGAAGGTATCGATGACTTCGCGCGTCATGGGCTGCAGGTCGCCATGGATACCGTTCTCGTGGATATCCTTGAGGGCGCGGGCATGCACCACGGAGTGCTGACGGAACTCCATCTCGACCATATGGAAGCCGAAGGACTCGACTTGCCAGATGATGGTCTGGACCGGGCCGTAGGCAGCACGGACGGCACCGCAGGCGGCCAGCGAGCGCTGGACGACGCGCAGGTCATCCAGGAACTCGTCGGCGCTGTGGTACATGGTGTCGGTGATACGGCGCACGGTGGCGTTCAGACGGTCGGCCATGACGAGCATGACGGCGCGATGCGGCTCGTGCTCGGAGATCAGCTCGGCGCGGGCCGTGTACCGAGGGCTCATCTCGACCTGATGGTTCCACAGGTTAATGAGCTCGGCCGACGGCTTGCTGTAGGTAGCCTCGAGCGTGAGGTTGCGGCCGATGTGGCGGCACTTGTCCTCGAGCTTGAGCACCATGTGCGTAAAGTACTTGGCGGCGACCTCACGGCTCACCTTGGCGGTGACGTTGGGGTTACCGTCGCGGTCGGAACCGATCCAGCTGCCGGGATGGAAGAACGCCGGGCACAGCGGCGGCACAGTACCGGCCTTGTCGCCCAGCACCCAATCGTCAAAACGACGATAGATAACGGGGATAACGTCGAACAGCGTGTTATCGAAGATGTCGATGATGGTATCGGCTTCCTCGACCGGCGTGGGCTTCTTGAGCGCGATGGGACTCGTACGCACCAGGGCGTCGATCTCCTGCAGCATATGGCGCTCGTTCTCCACCAGGTCGGAGCCGCCCAGACGCGGACGCTCCTCCAGCAGGTTGGAGATACGGCGGATCTTGCCCTCGACGGCCTTACGACGGGCCTCGGTGGGATGTGCGGTAAAGACAGGGTGGAACTCGAGCTTGTCGAGCAGCTCGTTGGCACCCTCGACACCCAGCTCATTCACCAGCTGGTGATAGGCAACGGTAAGCTCGTTGGCAGGATCGACCTCGGTATCGGTCGACGCACCGGCCTCGCGCTCGCGCAGCTGCGCCACACGGTAGTTCTCCTCCGACAGGTTTGCCAGATGGAAAAAGCTCGTAAAGGCGCGAACGATGACCTGCTGCTTATCGAGCGGCAGGCTGTCGATCAGATCGACGACCTCACGAAATGCCACGGCAGTGGGCTCGTCGGCGGTGGGCACGCCCTGCTCGTCGACGGCTTCGTCGGCAGCGCAGGTACCGGGGTTGCCGGCATTGACCACAATCTCGGCTGTCAAAATCTTGTCGAACAGGTCCGCGATCTCGGGATCATACTCGCTAAGCACACGGCGCTCCAGGCGCAAGAACAGCGCCAGATTGTCGCGCAGCTCCTCGGGGATCTCGATCTCGGCGAGACGCTCCCTGGACTCGGCATTCGAGCCGATTCGGTTAACGAGGCGGTTGACCACGGCAGCGACGCGCGCCGCGGCTTCGGGTACAGACTGGTTGCTTAGGTTCTCAGCCACGTTTCCTCCCATTCCTCCTTCTATGCACGTAACATGCGGTATTCATTATAGGCGCTTGAGAAATACTTTCGACACTGATTGCGCTTTACCACACAAAAGTATTTTCTGCATTGCAAGGGTTTTTGCCCCAAATGGTCGTATTTCTCGGTGGGCGGCATATGCAAACGAGGGCATTCCGCATAAAAGCGAAACACCCCCGTAACAATTACTCTCCATGAGCAGGGCACGTTAGCAGGCCCGCAGCTCAAAAAGATGCGCTACAGACGCTCGCGAACCGCCTCGACGACGTTGGCCAGATCGGCAAGAACCTCTTCGTGGCTCTCCATGTCGCGCACCTTGACCTTGCCGGCGGCAAGCTCGTCGCCGCCCAGGACCAGGATGAGCTTGGCGCCCACCTTATCGGCCTGCTTAAACTGGGCTTTGAGCGAACGGCCCTGATAGTCGGCCTCGGTCACAATCCCTGCGGCGCGAAGCTCCTGCGTAATGGTAAAGACGTTCTGGCGCAGCTCCTTGCCTGCGTTGGCGACATAGACGCACGGGGCCTCCTCGGCACCCAGATCGCTGCCAAAGGCCTGCAGGGCCAGCAGGGCGCGCTCAAAACCGACGGCGAAGCCGACGCCTGCCGTGGGCTTGCCACCCTCGAGCTCGACCAGGCCGTCGTAGCGGCCGCCGCCGCCGATGGAGCCGACGCCGGCGCCAGGGGCCTCGACCTCAAAGACAGTACGGGTGTAGTAGTCCAGGCCGCGCACCAAGGTGGGATCCTCGACATACTCGATACCGGCGGCATCCAGATAGCGCTTGACTTGCTCGTAGTGCTCGCGGCACTCGTCGCACAGGTTGTCGCCCATCAGCGGAGCGTCGGCCATGATCTCGCGGCAATGGTCGTTCTTGCAGTCGAAGGCGCGCAGCGGGTTGAGCTCGGCGCGCTCGCGGCACTCGTCGCACATCTCGTCGGCGTGGTCGAGAATGAACTGCTTAACCTGCTCGCGATAGGCCGGACGGCACTGCGCATCGCCCATCGAGTTAATGAGCAGACGGAGCTTGGAAAGATCGAAGCCCAGGCGCTTGTAGAACTCCATGAGCATGATGATGCACTCGGCGTCTGCCGCCGGATCGGGAGCGCCGAGCCACTCGATGCCCACCTGGTGAAACTGGCGCAGGCGACCCTTCTGGGGACGCTCGCCACGGAACATGGCCTCGGCATAGTACGCCTTAAACGGCGTGGAGCCCTGGGGCACTAGGTTGTTCTCCACGACGGCGCGCACCACACCGGCCGTGCCCTCGGGACGAAGGGCCAGGCGCTGCTTGGGCTTAAGCTTGGTGTCGGTGCCCTCGGTAAAGACGCGCTCCAGGTTGGCGCCGCTAAACACGCGGAACATCTCCTTGCGCACGACGTCGGTCGACTGGCCGATACCGTGGACAAACACGTCAACCTGCTCGATCGCGGGCGTCTCGATGGGCTTAAAGCCAAACGGCTCGAACACGCCGGCAGCAATCTGCTGCATCTTTTGCCAGGCGCGCATCTCGGCGCCGATAAGGTCGCGGGTTCCCTCCGCCTTCTGTGCCTGCATGGGCAAACACCTTTCTTTTGTATCGCGTCATAGGTAGTGGACATTATACGGCACAAACACAAACAGCGGCGGTGCGTCTGACCGAACGAGGGTATGGGGACTCGTTCGGCCTGACGCACCGCCGCTGTTTGCGATCCGCTTTCCTCCGTCCCCTTCGGATCACGTGATCTGTTGGGGACGGAGGAAAACGGATCATTTCGTAGGCCCGTGACCGCCTTGGAAACCGAATGATGGTACGAGCATCTATTCGGCTTCCAGGGCGGCCACAAACAGAACGGGGCAAACAGAAAAGAGCACGTAGACCTGCCACAGTTCACCGACAAGGCTCATGCCGGCAAGAACGGCAGAGGTGGCGATTACAGTGAGGGAGCCCAAAACGCGACCGCTTACTTTATCGGCAACATGACCGATCACAAGTGAGCCGATAACGCTCACCACGGTGGAGATGGCGTTGGAGATGTTGTACTGCGCAAGCGTGATGCCCAGGTCGCTGACGACGAGCGGCTGAAACAGGCTCATGCAGTTAACGAAAATCGTGTAGCACGTGGCCATGATGACAAAGCCGGAAGCCACCACGAGCCAGCCGGGGAAGAACTTACGCTGCTGGGACATACTGCTCCTTTTTAAACAAACGAGTAGCAAGATTGGGTGCTACCGGTGGTCGGCGATGTAGCCCAAAGCGACTGCCGCATAAGCCGCGGCGCCAAGGGGAAGCTCGGCATCGCTAAAACGTGCCTTGGGATGATGCTGAGCAAAATGCTCGTCCGTATCAGTCACGGCAGCGCCCACGGTAAAGTACGCACTCGGGATCTCACTCGAGATCAACGCGAAGTCCTCACTCGCCATGGCGTGGAACAGCGGCAGGAAGGTGGCCTTGGGCAGTGTCGCACCCACATAGCCAAGTGAAGCCTGGGTCATATTGTCATCGAGTACCAGCGGCGGAACATCCGAGAGCGTCTCGATAGTCGCCGGCGTACGATAGGTCGTGGCAACGCCTTTGACGACCTCCGCGATGCGGGTCTTGAGGTGCTCCATGAGCTTGACGTCGAAGCCACGCAGCGTTCCCTCGAGCACACAAGTGTCGGGGATGACATTTGCGGCCTGACCGCCGGCGAACTTGCCAACGGTAAGCGCGACCTCCTTGGCCGCCGGCACCTCGCGGGAGATGAGCTCCTGAAGCGCCAGATGCACATGGACGCCGGCCGTGATGGGGTCGATGCAGATCTCGGGGCTCGAGCCATGGCCGCCCTTGCCCTGAAGCGTGACGCGAAAACCGTACACGCCCGAGAGCGCCGGGCTGCCGTAGAGCACCAGGCCAAGCGGCGACTGGCTATTGACATGCATGGCAAAGGCGGCCTGGGGGCGTGGGCTCTGCAGCAAACCGTCGACGATGGCAGCACGGGCACCCTCAAAGGTTTCCTCGCCCGGCTGGAACAGCAACTTAACCGTGGCGTTGGCGTCGAGAAGCTCGGACTCGCGGGCCTTGAGCATACGAGCCGCACCAAGCAGCGCCGTCGCGTGCATATCGTGACCGCAAGCATGCATGCAGCCATTGGTGGATGCAAAGGGCTCGCCGGATTCCTCGGCAACGGGAAGGGCATCCATGTCGCCGCGGAGCATGATGACCGTACCGGCCTGCTTGTCCGTGCACGTACCGTTACCCCGAGCAGCAGCTGCCGCGCCGGCACCGATAAGGCCAACGACACAGGAGCCGTCGACAAGCACGGCATAGGGAATATCCATCTCGTCCAGACGCGCCTGGATAAAGGCGGACGTCTGCGGAAGGTTGTTACCCAGCTCGGGCATCTGGTGTAGATCGTGTCGCCACACAGCAAGCTCGTCTGCAAAAGTCTGAGCTTCTGCAACAAGACCGTCACCGATAGCGGCCTGCGCCGCTGCGGTAGCCTTGGGCGCTGGTTGCGGTTGAAAATCGGACAAAGCTGGTGCCATAGATGCCCTCCAGTAACGTTTTTGCAGCAAGCACTTTGATAGCATAAAGTGCAAGGTACAACTTTAAGGGCGACGCATAAAAAATGCCGCCCCGGGAGGGCGGCGCAACAAGTTGTTTACAATTGCGGGCGCGGCTTTTTGCGCAAAAAATCGAAGTGAGTCTCACTCAAGATAATCGACAGGAAGATAAGCACGAAGCCGGCGAGCAGGCGCGAGGTGAGCGCCTCCCCCATCAGCAGCACCGAAAACAACACGCCCGAAGGCGACTCCATCGAAAGGAGCAGTGAGCCCGTCGAAGCCGGGACATGCGCCAGGCCGACGTTTTGGATGAGCAGAGCCACGCATGTGCAGCCCACCGAGAGAAACGCCATCACACCGATAAAGTTCGGCGTCCACACGGACAGAGGCGCCTGGGTCTCGAATAACAGCGACGAAACCAGGCTCAGCACGCCGTTGCCCACAAACATCCAAAACGTGATAACGTTGATGTCCATTTTGCGACCGTACTTGGCGGTCACCGCCATCTGGATGGCGAAGAAGACCGCGCCTGCCAGCGTAATGACGTCACCGATGTTGAACTCGACGCTATCGAGCGCCACCAAGCCAATGCCCGCCAAGCACAGCAGTGCCGCGCCCAGGTTATAGCGGGTGAGTTTTTCTCCGCTCAGAAAATAGCTCGCGAACGGCACGAGGATGCAATACGTGCCCGTCAAAAAAGCATTCTTGCCCGCCGTAGTATATGCCAGACCGACCGTCTGCAACGCATAGGCCGCCCACATGAGCACGCCCATACTCAGGCCAACGATCAGATTGCGAGCGTTGAAATGTGCAGTGATGCGCTTGTGGAAGACGGCAAACATGACCAACGCTGCAGGCAGAAAGCGTACATAGAGCAGTTCGAACACCGGAATGGTGTCGAGTGCGTCCTTCATAGTGGTAAAGGAGTAGCCCCAGATGACCGCCACCGAAAGTAGCAAAACTTTCCAGAACAGCGGGGAGCGTGCGCCGGCGCCCCTGGGAATACCGCCCGCGCCCAAATCCTCACGGGCCACAGGGCTATCGGGCATGTTTTCGATTTCGTTGGCAGCGTATTGGGCCATGGAACATCCTCACACTCAATCTGGGCGTGGTGTCCGCACGCGTATGGCTGCGTGCCGCCTCATGGTCAAATAAAAACGGGGCGCACCGGACCCCCGGCACGCCCCGCTACTGTAGCAACAACCAAGCAGCCCACGCAATCCAGCCCACTAAAGCGTCGGCAGAGTAAACCTCGATGTTTCGTCGATGTCACGCTGTTGCACTAAATAAGTTTCGTGCTTTCAAGCTTTTCGATGATCCAGTCGTTGGCTTTGATGACCGGGCGGCGGAAGACGACGCCCAGGGCCAGCGACGGAATCAGGTAGCTCGCCAGAATGCCCAGCTCAATCCAGTACTCCATATGGTAGGCACCGGCCATGGCGGCGTGCATGGCGTTGATGCCGTGGGTAAACGGCAGGAACGGGTAGATCGCCTGGAACACGGGGCCGGTCATCTCGATGGGGAACGTACCGCCCGAACCGCCGACCTGCATGACCAGCAGCACGACGGCGAGGGCCTTGCCGATATCTCCAAACGATACCGTAAGCGTGTAGACGATATTGGAGAACACGAGACTCGCGACCCAGCCCGCCAGCACAAACTGCAGCGGGTCGTCGCACTGAATACCAAAGAACAGAATGTCACCCGCACACACGAGTGTTGCCTGCAGCAGAGCCAGACCGCCAAAGAACAGGTAGCGACCCAAGTAGATCTCGTGCAGGCGCACGGGGATGAGCTCGTTGATAAGCTCATCGTCAACCGAAACCTTCATCATGGCTGCCAGAACAATCGAACCCACCCACAGCGACAGAATCGTATAGAACGGCGCCATGGCCGAACCGTAGTTGCGAATCGGGTAGACCGGTTTGCGGTCGAGCGCGACGGGGCCAGAAAGCGACACGGCCAGACCCTCGGGATCATTGCCGATCATCTTCTTGATTGTGGCAAGGTCATCCGACATCAGGGCGCCATCGAGCTCGTCCTTGAACGCGCTGATCTTGTCCGACGCCTCGCCAAGCTGATCGGAAGCCTTGTTGACCAGCGTCGCGGCCTTAGAAAGGCCCTTTGCCAAAGAGCCAGACGCATCGGTCAGGCCGCTTACGGCGCTATCCAAATCGCCCGAAATACCATCGAGCGAATCCAAGACACCCAAAATGGTCTTCTTGAGCTGCTTGGCTTTGGCCGAGAACGTGGAATCGTAATCGGACTTAGCACCCGAAATGCCCGACTTGGCATCCGCAATGGCTTGGTCGACTTCGGCACGCGTGTCGTTGACCTTGGTCATGTTATTCGAAAGAGACGTTGCGATGCCCGTCAGTTCCTTGGCGTTGTTGCGATACTCCACCGCGATCCTGCCCAGCGATGTTGCGACGGACTTCAAGCCATCCTGGAGCTTTTCACCCTTCACCTGATCGGCGAGGCCGCGAATCTTGTCCGAAGCGGCATCAATCTCATCGGCACGCGTATTGAGCGAGTCGGCGGCATCGTAAAGCTGAGACACGGTAAGATCGACATGCTGGTTCGCGGCATCAAATGCCCCCGCAAGCTCGGTGGATACGCTATCGAACGAGTCCGCGCTTCCGTCTATTGCAGAATCGACGGCATCGCTGGCGGCCTTGAGCGCCGCCTCAGAATCGCCGATGCCGCTCTTGGCATGCTCCATCAACTGCTTCGTCGATTTCTCGGTGGTTCCGGTCTGCTTGAGCATGCCGCTCGCCGACGTGAGGGAATCAGCGGTCGAACTCAAAATGCCCGCAAGCGAGGTTGCGCTCGCCTTGACGTCCTGGAGGTCCTCGACCGAATCGCCGAGCGTCGAGGACAGATTGGCGATAAAGTTGCTGACCTGCTCGGTGCTCATATAGTCGAGCAGGTTTGACACCGTTTTAAGACCGATGGTCGTGATGGTCTTGGTAAAGGTCTCGTTGACCTGGTTCTGAACAGCGCTTGAACCCTTCTCGGTCACAATCTGAGCAATGGCGTTGGCCTTCTGGTTCTCGTAAAACTCGATATCGGCGTGTTTCACGTCGGTCGAGAAAAGCGTCATCATGTCGGAGCTAAACGTTTTGGGGATAACGACGGCAGCATAGTACGCGCCCGACTTAACGCCCTCGATAGCCTTTTCGCGATCGTTAAGCACAACCCAATCGAAGCTCTCGTTGCCGCGTAGGGTGGCGGTCACGTTTTCGCCCACGTTAACCTCGACGGGGATCAGATCGCTCTCGTAACCCTCATCGGTGTTGACCACGGCGATCTTAAGATTGCCGGTGTTGCCGTACGGATCCCAGCTGCCGGCGATGTTAAACCACGCGTACAGGCACGGTACGATAATGAGGCCCATCACGACAACCAAGCCGATTACGGAGCGAGACACGTTTTGGACATCACGCTTAAACAGATGCAGGATGTTCTTCATTTATGCCTCACCTCCTTTGGAGTGCTTGCCGAGCGGGGCGTTCTTTTCATTCATCACAAACGTGTCATCCCCGTTCTCGGGCACATGGACCGCATCGCGATGACCACATTGGCTGACAGTCTGAGTCTTGGGTTCAGACCCACGCTCGCTGGCGTTGAGGCCAAACATGTGGCGGGCGGCAGGAATGGCGGCCGTGTGTTCGCGCATCTCGCGACGCAGGTCCTCATCCGAAAGCGCCGAGATGCGCATCTGGGTGTTGAGGCTTGCGCGGATGTACTCGATGTTGATGAGCCAGCCGCAGATGGCAATGACCGAGATAATCCAGATGACCAGCAGAATGATCTTGCCATTGTTGTCGATATCGAGAACCGTCGACAGAACGAAGAGCAGCACCTGCACGCCGACTACAGCGGCGAAACCACCCTTGATGTAGTACGGGTAGCGATGTTCAAAGGCGACCGCATGATCGAGCAGTTCGCGACGGTACGAATCGGAATCGAGTATGACACGCATGGCCGTGCGCAGCGAGTAGCGCTGGCGCGGCAGGTCATTGGACTCACAGATCATCAGCCCCGTCGTGGAAAGCTGCTTATCAAAGAGCAGGTTGAGGTTGAGCAGCAACGGACGCAGTTGCAGGCCGATAAAGAGCGCCACAATCAAGAACACGCCCAGAATGCACAGGTTAAACAGGTAGTTAAACGAGTACATGCCGCCGACGGTCTCGCGCAGCAAGTTAATTCCATAGGTAAAGGGCAGCAGCGGATGCAGCCATTGGAAGAAGCCGGGCATCATCTCAATGGGATACATGCCCGACGAACCGGGGATCTGCACAATGACGAGGATGACGCCGATTGCCTTGCCGATATGCTTAAAGGTGGTGGACAGCGCATAGATGATGTTGACGTAAGTGAACGAGATGGCGATGCCGCCCAGCACAAAGAGCAGCGGATTGACGCACTGAACGCCAATGACCAGATCACCCACCGTAACGATGATGGCCTGCAACGCGCCCAGGATCACCAGGAGCAACCAGCGGCCAAAGTAGCCCTGACGCGCGGTAAAGCTGCCAACGCCTTCGCGATCGACCTCGAGCTTGTAAATGGCGATGAGCACGTAGCCGCCCACCCAAAGCGCCAGATTGGTGTAGAAAGGAGCAATGCCCGAGCCGAAGCTCTTAACCGGATAGATCGACTTGGAGGTCAGCTCGACCGGAGATGCCATGAAGTCAGCAACGTCATCGACGTCGACGCCCATCAGGTCGGCTAACTCGCCCATAGACTCAGAGGTCTGCAGCGCCGCAATGTCATTAGCGGCGGTCGCGAGCTTGTCCTGGACCTTGGCAAGCGAGGAATCGGTCTGGGCCAGCGTGGTCTTGGCCTGCTTGAGCGTCGCATCGAGTTGGGCCAGCGTGCCACGCGCGCTCGCAATCGTGGGGGTCATACCCGACACAATGCCGGTCAAATCGCCCGAAACGGCGGCAAAGGAGTCCAACGCGCTCGAAGCCTTTGGCAGCGCGTTCTGCCCCAGATCGGTCTGAGCCTGACCGAGGTTAGCCGTACCGGTCCGAATTGCCGCGTCGAGTTCTTTGCTCGCGTTCGAGATTAGCGTAGCGTCGTTTGCCATGGCGCGCGACTGTGCAGAAAGGCCATCCTTGATGCTCTGCAGCTTCTGGTTTTGCTCGCGAAGCGAATCGATGGTCGATACAATGCGCGCGTCAATTTCCTCGGAACCTGTCGACGTGTCATTGACGAGAATCTCCAAGTGCCCGATAACGGCCTTATTGTGATCGATCGTCGCTTGGAGAGACTCGAGCGAGTTGTCGATGCGGGTGGTCGTAGATGTGACCGTACCCGTCAGCTTGCCAATCGCAGCGTTCGCGGAGGCTGACGTCTTGGTGAGCGCAAGGCTGCCCTCCGAAAGTGCCTTGGAGAGCGAGGTGATGGACTTGCCAGCCGTGGTGCGAGCTTCGCCCAGCAAATCATTACCCTGAGCGATTGCCTGCGTTAGCGAAGGCGCCTGTCCCTGCAGGCCCGCCAACGCAGCATCGGCCGAAGCAATCGAGCTGCTTGTCTTGTCGATGGCGGTGTTCATATCGCCGATGGAATCACGTACTTCGCCCAGGGTATCAGACGCTTCGGACACCGAACCAGCCAGCGAATCCTGGGTCTGGGTCGCTTTGTCCTTTAAATCGACTCCGGCATCTTTCGCGATTCCGGCAACAGTCTCGCCCACCGTAGAGACAAATTCCGAGTTGATCTGCTCCTCGATGGTATTGGCGCCAGTGTCGGTGACCTTGGGCGCAATAGCGCTCTTCTTCTCATTGACGTAGTACGTAAGCTTGGGCTGATGGTAGTTGCCGTCGAGCATCGAAACCAGGTTATCCGAGAAGTTCTTGGGGATTACGATGGCCGCATAGTACTCACCGCTCTCGACGCCCTCCTTGGCATCGGCCGCCGAATCGACGAAGGTCCAGCCCAACTGATCGTTCTCCTTGAGCTGATCGACAACCTTGTCGCCCGCGTTGAGCTCACCCACCAGTTCGTTTTGGGTGCCCTGATCGTTGTTGGCGATGGCAATCTTGATACCCTGGGTGTTTCCGTACGGATCCCAGTTGGCCACGATGTTGTACCAGGCATACAGCGAGGGAATAACGCACACGCCGAGGGTAACCACCAAGGCGACGGGGTTCACAAGCAGTCGCTTAATGTCGCGCTTAAATATCGCAAAGGAGACCTTTGCATCGGATAGTTTGCTGCCGAGACTCACGCTTGAACCATCCATCCTGTCGTTGAATCAAATCGTACTATCGACAACCATTGTACGTAGGCGCTTTAGCGTCTCAGAGCACAATGGTATTGAGTTTTGCGGGTAGCAATATACTACGAAGATGAGTTAGCGTACAGTTGTACAGTATCTTTAATTTCAGCAGGTCGCAAAACCACAACCCCGACAAATAATGGATCCCTTGGGGACGGAGGAAAACGGATCACCGAGGGGGTCGGTCTGATCCGGTGATCCGTTTTCCTCCGTCCCCAAGGGATCATTCAAAAGGAAACGAGAGTGGAAAATCTCCCACTTCAAGCCCGCATTCGAGCCAAAAGTGGGAGATTATCCACTCTCGTTCTAATCTAGTTACGGTGCCGTATCCCCGAACTACATCAAGTTGCAGACAGCCGCCGCGAAGGCCACGGGGTCCTCGGGTAGAATGCCCTCGACCAGCAGGGCCTGGTCATAGAGCAGGCCGGAGTACTGCTTGATCTTGTCGGTGTCGCCCGCCTTCTGGGCAGCGACGAGCTTGGCAAAGACCGGGTGCTTGGCGTTGAGCTCGAGCACGCGCTGGCTCTTGGGCATACCGTCGGGCGCGCCCTCGGGACCCTTCTGGAGCACCTTCTCCATCTCGAGCGAAAGCGGGCCCTCGGTGGTGATGCACGCGGGAGCATCGGTCAGGCGCGCAGAGACGGCGACCTTCTCGACCTTGTCGTCGAGCGCCTCCTTCATGGCGCTAAAGAGGTCCTCGTTCTCCTTGGTGGCGTCCTCGGCCTCCTTCTTCTCGTCCTCGGTCGCCAGGTCAAGATCACCGGTCGCGACGTTCTTGAGCTCCAAGTGACGATCCTCGACCTCGGGCTCAGCACCGTCGGCAACGGCCTTCTCGGCAGCCTCGCGGGCAGCATCGTCCTCGTAGATCTTGGGCATATCGGCGGCAACGTACTCACGCATGGCCTGGAACGTGAACTCATCCACATCCTGCGTCAGCAGCAGCACGTCATAGCCGCGGTCGAGCACGCCCTTTACCACGGGCATCTTGGCCAAGCGCTCACGCGAGTCGCCGGCGGCGTAGTAAATGGCCTTCTGATCCTCGGGCATGCCCTTGGCATACTCGGCCAGGGTAATCATCTTCTGCTCCTTGGCAGACCAGAACAGCAGCAGGTCGGCGAGCTCATCGGCCTTCATGCCATAGCTCGAGTAGATGCCGTACTTAAGACCGCGGCCAAAGTTCTCAAAGAACTTCTCGTAGGCCTCGCGGTCGTTGTCACGCATATCCTCAAGGTCGGCAGTGATCTTCTTTTCCACACGCTTGGCGATGGCCTTGAGCTGACGGTTCTGCTGCAGCGTCTCACGCGAAATATTGAGCGTCACGTCGGCGGAATCCACGACGCCGCGCACAAAGTTGTAGTAGTCGGGCAGCAGGTCGTCGCACTTCTCCATGATCAGCACGTTGGAGCTGTAGAGCGCCAGGCCCTTCTCGTAGTCCTTACTGTACAGATCGAACGGCGCGCGGCCCGGCACAAACAGCAGGGCGTCATACTCGAGCGTGCCCTCAGCATGGAAGCTGATGGTGCGCGCCGGATCGTCAAAGTCGTGGAACGTGGACTTGTAGAACTCGTTGTAATCCTTCTGTTCAACGTCGGAGCTGCGCTTCTTCCAGATTGGCGTCATGGAGTTGATGGTCTCGAGCTCCTGGTAGTCCTCGTACTCGGGCTTGTAATCATCCGGCGCGTCCTCGGGCTTGGGTTTCTGGCGGCTCTTGCTCACCATCATCTGAATCGGGTAGCGCACATAGTTGCTGTACTGCTGAATCAGGCTCTTGAGGCCCCACTCGGTCAGGAAGCGATCGTAGGTCTCGGCCTCGCCGTCGGCGTCGAGCTTCTCGTTCTCACGCAGCGTCAGAATGACATCGGTACCGTGCTCGGCGCGCTCGCCATCCTCGATGGTGTAACCCTCAAGACCGTCGGACTCCCAAACGTGGGCGGTATCCTCGCCATAGGCGCGGCTCACGACCTTCACATGGCTGGCGACCATAAAGGCCGAGTAGAAGCCCACGCCAAACTGACCGATAATGTCCACATCGGAGCCCTGCTGCTCGGCGTTCTCGGTCTTAAACTCCTCGGAGCCGGAATGGGCGATGGTGCCCAGGTTGCGCTCGAGCTCCTCGGCGGTCATGCCAATGCCGTTATCCGAGATGGTAATGGTGCGGGCGTCTTTATCAAAGGAGACGCGAATAGCCAGGTCGCCCTGATCGAGCTTGACACTCGGGTCCTGCAGGCTCTTAAAGTTGAGCTTGTCGACGGCGTCGCTCGCGTTAGAGATAAGCTCGCGCAGGAAGATTTCCTTATTGGTGTAGATGGAGTTGATCATAAGGTCGAGCAGTTTTTTGCTCTCGGTCTTAAATTGACGCATGTGCAGTCCTTTCGCGCTACCCCCGTCCGCAAAAACGGCCCGGTTGCCCGAGCCGCATCGCAGACCTGCTATGTTCAGACTTAGATTTTATAACCCATTAGCGCGCATATATACATACGGAATCGAAAAACTGTATGTCAGAGCGCTCTGATGCGCCAATTGCCAAGGAGTGCCCCAACTGCCGGCAGAAAAGGAACGTCCCTATCTGCCATCAACGCGCTTGGCCATCCAGACATGGGGCTGTCCCTCGTCTTCGTAGTCTACCGGGGCAATTTGCGTGTAGCCCGCCTTTACATAGAGCGGCAGCACGTATTCCTGCGCATGCAGCTTAATAAGTTTAGCGCCGGCATCGCGTGCACACGCAGCGCTGGCCTCGACGATCACACTCGCCAGTCCGCGACGACGCATAGCCGGCAGCACGGCGACGCGCCCCATAATGTAGGTCTCCCCCGCCGCAACGTCTTCGTCCATGTCACATGCCGGCGACACCGGGGCTTCCGCATCTGCCGCGCGCTCCAGCTCCTCGGGAAACACGCGCGAGCAGCCGGCGAGTTGACCATCCACATACAGCGTCACATGAATGCAGCTCGAGGCCTCATCGATCTGGTCGAACTCGATTTCATAACCCTGTTCGTCCACAAAGACGGCGCGGCGCACCAGCGCCGCATCCTCAAAGCATCCCGTCTTGATTTGAATATCCATGGTCGCCCCTCCCATCAAAGCAAACGTTAGGGACAGATTTTAGCGAAAATGAACGCCCCGCACGCTAAACTTGGCCCGCGCCTTTGCCAGGCAATCGTAGTGGCGAACATTGTGGGCGTCGCTTGCGATAAAGCTGTACAAGCCCTCGTCAAACAGGCGCTGCGCCGGCTTTTTCTCGCGACCAAAACGCCCGCCGGCAATAAAATCAGCCGAAGCCTGCAGCTTGCAACCCATATCGACCAGACGCTCCGCCACGCTCACATCCTTTTGAACAGCACGATATCGCTCGGGATGAGCGATGATCACCTGGTAGCCGCGGCATTGCAAATCGTAAATCGTACTCTCGTACTCTCTAAACGCATAGGGATCAGCATGCGTCGAAAGCTCAAGCAGGAACTCATTGGTGCCATCGAAATGCAGGTATTCCGCGGCGTCGATGCCCAGCTCGACAAGCTTTCGGTGGTTGACCTCAAAGCCCATCTGAAGCGGAAAACCATCTGCGTTATCCCGCAATAGCTCAAAGGCATCCCACATCTTGTCGTAGTCAAAATAGGGATCTCGGCAGTGCGGGGTGCAGACAATTCTGGTTACGCCAGCCTGTTTGGCAGCCGCAAGCATCGCCAGGCTCTCATCGAGATCGGCGGCACCGTCGTCTACACCCGGCAAGATATGACAATGAATGTCGCGCATAGGTCGGCCTTAATCAACTAAACGTTTGCCCGGTTGGTAAAGATCCCCTTTTTAGAAGCACCCTGAGCAGCGGAACCGTTCTTTACCTTCTTACCGTCCTTGGTGTAGTAAGAATAGTAATATTCGCTGGTCTCGCTCTCGCAGCAATTCATAACGGTACCGATGAGCTTGACCTTCTCGGACTTCTTAAGCTGAGCGATGGCGTTGAGCGCTTCCTCGCGCTTGGTGAAGTCTTCGCGCACCACAAACAGCGTGCCGTCAGTCAGGCTGGCGATCTCGGCAGCATCGATGAAGGTGCCGACCGGAGGAGCGTCAAAAATGACATACTGGAACTTGGCAGACAGCGCCTTAACCAGCTTGGCAAAACGATGAGACACGATGATGTCGGCAGGATTGGGAATATGAGGCTCCGCATCGAGGAAGTAGAAGTTCTTCTGACCCGTCTCGGCGATTGCCTGGTCGATGGAAATCTGCTCGGACAGGACTGCGTAGAGTCCGCCATGCGAACGGACGCCAAGCATGTCGGAAAGAGACCTGCGACGCATATCTCCCTCGACCAGAAGAACGCTCTTGCCGCTGGTGGCGATAGCCTGGGCCAGGTTGATGGCAACCGTAGACTTACCCTCGTTGGGAATCGAGGACGTAACGGTAATGGTGCGGATGGGGTCATCCACGCTCGCAAAGCGAATGTTGGCCAGAAGGGTCTTGGCGGCATTCTGCACAACGAGCTTATCGGTGTTCTTAGCCCTAGCCATGCCTATTTACCACCTTTCATAGCCGGAATTCGGCCGACAACGGGAATACCAAGGAGCTCTTCTGCCTCTTCGACACCGCGGATGCGCGTGTTGAGCATATCTGCCAAAACGACATAGGCAATTGCGATAAAGATACCGGCGAGGAACGCGACGGCGATGTACAGCGCGCGCTTGGGACCACTGGGGGATTCGGGGGTCTTAGCCTTATCGATAACGTTGATGCTCTGAGCGGCACCGACATTCTGGGCGACCGTGCTAACCGAGCTGGCCATGGCCCTTGCCACCTCCGCCGTCTCCTCGGCATCGGTGCCCGTCACCGAAAGCGTGATGACGCGCGTCGTGGTCTCGGAGGAGACTGAAATCTTGTAGTCGCCGAGATCGGCGAGGCCCAGATCCTTGGCAGCACCGCCCTTAACGCTATCGCTATCGAGCAGCGTGGCGATATCGTTGGAAAGCATCTGGCTCGCCGAAAGATCGGTGTAGCTCATTTGACTGCTATCGTCGGTCTTGGCGAGAACGTACATGCTCGTCGTGGCGGTGTAGGTGTTGTCCATCATGGTGAAGGACACGATGCCCATGGCGACCGCGCAAATCACCGGAAGGGCGATGACCAGCTTGAGGTGCTTTTTAAGCAGCTGGAACAGTTCGAGAAGGGTCATGCAGCTTGCCTTTCATTTCCCTAGTTCATATCGACAAAACTGCTCGTATCATATCGCATCTTTCTGCCAAGTCCGAACTCTATACATAAGATACAGCACATACGGCAATGTTGCGCAATAATAACGCCGCATCGGCAACCCCAGTGCGGCGTCAAAACAACACGTTTGCTGCATTGCTACGCAAATGATTCGTCCTGCTGTACGGGAAACGTCACCGTGATGGTAGTCCCCACACCCAGCTCACTCGATAGGTCGAGCGAAGCATGGTGATACACGGCGGCATGCTTAACGATGGCCAGACCCAAGCCTGTTCCGCCACGTGCCTTGGAGCGGCTCTTGTCCACGCGATAGAAGCGCTCGAACACCTTGTCCTGCTCCTCGGGCGCGATGCCGATACCTGTATCGGCAACCGTCAGGTACGGATGGCCCTCATCATTGGTCCCACATCGAAGCGTAACCGTGCCACCGGGCTGGTTATAGCGAATAGCGTTACTGGCCAGGTTATAAATCAGCTCGTCGATCAGGCGTGGCACACCTTCGACCACAACGGGCTTCGTCTTGCGCACGATGGTCACGTCCGACTGTCGGGCGACCTGCTCAAGGCGCTGCTCCACCGTCGTAATAGCGCGCGAGAGCTCAATGGGTTCCGTGGAACCAATAGGCACTGCCTCGCCCTCGGTCGCGCGCTCGGCCTCGTCCAGGTTAGACAACGTCAAGATGTCGTTTACCAGCGCTGCTAGACGGCCCGCCTCGCGATAGATGCGACCGCCAAAGTTGCGCAGGTCATCCTCGCCCTCAACCATGCCGTTTGCAATAAGCTCGGCGTAGCCCGAAATCGCGGTAAGCGGGGTCTTGAGCTCATGAGTGATATTGGCCGTGAACTCGCGACGCATGCGGTCATTATCGGCCAGCACAGCCATCTGGCGTTTAAGCTCCTGGCGCTGCGACTCAATGCGCTCGAGCATGGGAACCATCTCGGTGTAGGCGTGTTCATAGCTACGGCGCGGGTGGTCCAAATCGACCTCCTGCAGCGGCGCAATGATGGCACGGGATTCGCGGCGCGCAAGGAAAAACGAGAGCACCGCGCCCGCCGCCGCAATAAGCAGCATCGGCGCCACAAGCGAAAGCAAAATCGCCGCGACGCCAGGCTGGGCTTGCGCCAAACGAACGACCTGACCGTTATCAAGGGCGACGGCGCGATAGAGCATAATCTCGTCGAGCGTGGTGCTCGAGCGCTCCGCGGAGCCCGAACCGCTCTCAAGGGCCTCAACGACCTCGGGGCGATCGCCATGGTTGGGCAGCATGGAAGGAGACGCCTCGTTGTCATAGGCGACCGATCCATCCCTGTTGATCAGCGTGATACGAAGGTCCTCGCGATCGAGGCTTCGCAAGAATGCGATGGGCTCCTTCTGCTCGTTTAAGGCGGCGGCAATAAGCTCGGTTTCTTGCGAAAGGTTGGCACTCGTGGCATCTGCCAAGGTGTTTTGCACAAAGAACGCGCCCAGCACTGTAAACGCCAAAATGACGGACATAGCGCAGACAAATATCGTCGCAAACACGCGATGCGAGAGCGTGTGTTTTCCCTGAGGGGCAAAGACCACGGATTACTCCTCCGTTGCGGCGTCTGCAATGCCGGCATCTTCGACATCGCTACCGGCGGAAGGCTCGGCCAGGCGATAGCCCACGCCGCGCACCGTCTCGATAGCGCCGGCACGCTCGCCGAGCTTTTGGCGAAGCGTCTGCACATGAACGTCGACGGTACGCGAGCCGCCATCGAAGTCCCAGCCCCACACGCTCTGCAGCAGCGACTCGCGAGTAAAGACCACACCGGGTTTGCGCATAAGATACTCGAGCAAATCGAACTCGCGCAAAGTAAGCTTGAGTGGCTCACCGGCAACGGTCACCTCGCGATGGCTGGGCGAAAGCACGATATCGCCCACGCTGAGCACATCACTCACCTGCTTGACCATACCGCCGCGGCGCAGCAGCGCACGGCAACGGCTGGCAAGCTCCATGAGCGAAAACGGCTTAGTCAGATAATCGTCGGCACCGCCATCGAGCGCCATCACCTTATCGAGCTCGGTATCTTTGGCGGTGAGCATCATGATGGGCACCGTCGCCGTCAGGCGGTCGGCGCGCAGGCGACGCATAATTGCCAAACCGTCGGTATCGGGCAGCATGATGTCGAGCAGGACGGCATCGGGTACCCGTCGCGCCACGGCGGCCTTAAACTCGCCATCGCACGAAAAGCCTTCGGCCTCGATTCCCTGCTTGCGCAGTGCATAGACCGTCAAATCCCTGATGTTGTCATCGTCCTCGACGTAATAGATCATGTTGAACCCCTTTGCGGCCGGCATGACCGCATCTTAACCCTAAAGGTACCTTTACTAGATGGTATCAGCCAAAACGTCCCGTTAAATAATCCGCCGTGCGCGGGTCGGTGGGATTTTTGAAGAGCTGAGCGGCGGGCGCGTGCTCCACTAACTCACCCAGCAAGAAAAACGCGACCGAGTCGGAGATGCGCGCCGCCTGCTGCATATTGTGCGTAACGACCACGAGCGTGCAGGTCTCTTTGAGCTCGCAGGCCAGCTGCTCAACCACCAGCGTCGATACGGGATCGAGAGCGCTCGTGGGCTCGTCCATCAGCAGAATATCGGGTTGCACGGCAAGCGCGCGGGCGATGCACAGGCGCTGCTGCTGCCCGCCCGAAAGGCCCAGCCCCGACTCTTTGAGTTTGTCCTTGACCTCATCCCATAGTGCAGCGCGACGAAGAGAGTCCTCGACCAGCTCATCCAGCACGGCGCGGTCGCGCACACCCATGCCGCGCGGGCCATACGCGACGTTGTCGTAGATGCTCATGGGAAACGGGTTAGGGCGCTGAAACACCATGCCCACACGCTGACGCAGGCGGCAGATGTCGTAGTCGCCCAGGATATCCTGGCCGTCGAGTGCGATCTTGCCCTCGATGCGACAGTCCTTGATGCCGTCGTTCATGCGGTTAAAGCAACGCAGCAGCGTTGACTTGCCGCAGCCCGAAGGACCGATAAACGAGGTAATCTGCTTGTCGCGGATCTTGATGGACACGTCCTTGAGCGCGTGATGGTCGCCATAGAACAGGTCGAGGCCCTCGACGTCGATGCGTGTCGGCGAGGCGGCAAGATCCTGCGCCGTGGGACGAGTCGCGTCCCCGACTTCGCGCTCGTGCGCAGCCTCGGCTTGCGCCTCCATTAGCTCCTCGGGCTCCGTGGGCTCTACAGTCGCAGCAGCCGTCATACCGCATACCTCCACATCGATATCAATTCAGCAGTATCGATAGTAGAAATCGCGGCTCATATGCACGTGAACGCATTGTCAGGTGTTTGTAAAGGCGCCTACGCTACGCGGCGGGCAGCTCGATGGTAAAGACGGTATGCTCGGGCGTCGATTCGCACGCGATGGTACCGCCATGCGCGCATACAATCTCCTTGGCGATGGCGAGGCCCAGCCCAGCACCGCCGCGATTGGTCGCACGCGCTGCATCCAGGCGATAGAACTTCTCAAAGATCACCTTGAGCTTTGGCTCAGGGATCGGATCGCCTTGGTTTACAAACCGTACGCGTACGCCACCGTCGCCCAAACGCCTGGCCTCAATCGTGATCGTCGAGCCTTCATAGCTATAGGCAACGGCGTTTTTCATGATGTTGTTGAATACGCGAGCCATCTTGTCGCCGTCCACGAGCACCGTCAGGTCCTCGCAGATATCAACCTGGGCCTCCTTGTGCTGTTCGTTGAGAATGGGATAGAACTCGTCGGCCACCTGCGCCAGCAATAGCCCCAGATCGACGTAGGCGCGGGTAAGCACGATATCGTGGAAATCGAAACGCGTGATGTCAAAGAACTCCTCGATGAGAGCGTCGAGCCGATGGGCCTTGTCGAGCGCCACGCCCGTAAAGCGTGCACGCTGCTCAAGCGGCAAATCGGGAGCCTCCTGCAGGAGCGAAAGATAGCCCACCACGCTGGCAAGCGGCGTGCGCAGATCGTGCGCCAGATACGTAACCAGGTCATCTTTGCGATGCGATTCGTCGCGCAAGGCTTGTTGAACCTTACGCTCGCAATCGCGCGCCCGGTTGAGCGCACCTTCGACCTCGAGAAAGTCGCCGTCGATGGTACCCCACGTGTCGGGGTTATCGATCAGACGATCCCGAATACGGGCGGCGATCACGCGGTCGGCATGCTGCTCGCCCTGTTCATAGCCCTGGTAATACAGGGCACGTCCGCAAAAGAACAGGACGCACACGGCAAGCGCCAGCACAAAGCCAAGCATGTTGAATACAAAAGCGGCGTCAAAGAACACGGGCTCGCCAATACCGCCAAGCGCCATGGCCCCGATCGCCAGCGTAATCGTCCATGCGGCACCGCCGATTACCACGCAGCGGCGAACGATTTCAAATCGATCGATCAACAAGAAGCCAATAAGCAGAACTGTCAGGATGCCAACGATATTGTCAATGCCAATGAGCAGCAGACTCAGCAAAAAGAGCAGCACCGTCGCAAGCGCGCGGTTGTCAACGACCGCCCTTATGTATTCAAAGAGTCGATCGGGCACCTCGAATACCCGCCTATCGTCTTTTGTCATATCCACTTCCCCACCATCAAAGGCGTTATTCGATTATGTAGCCGACGCCCCAGACGTTTTTGATAAAGCGCGGCTTTTGAGCATCGTCGCCGATCTTTTCGCGCAGATGGCGGATGTGCACCATCACCGTATTGTTGGAGCCGGGCATAAAGTCCTCGTTCCACACCGCGCGGAACAGGTCCCCCACGGCCACCACGCTGCCACGATGCTCGACCAGATACAGCAAGATGGAATACTCGATGGGCGTGAGGCGCACCGGCGCACTGTCCACCGTCACACAACGAGCGTCGCGGTTGATCTCGAGGCCATCGAGTTGGATGGTCGGCGACTCGACCGCCTGTGCGCGGCTGCCGTAGCTGGTGTAACGACGGAGTTGAGCGTGAACGCGCGCTATGAGCTCCAGCGGACGGAACGGCTTGACCACGTAATCGTCGGCGCCCAACGAGAGGCCCTCGATCTTATCCTGCTGGGCATCGCGCGCCGTCAGCATAATAACGGGATAGGTATGGCCAGCGCGGATGGTGCGCAGCAGCTCAAAGCCATCGATATCGGGCAGCATGACGTCCAGCAGCGCCAGATCGAACTCCTGCTCTAAAATCGCCTTGGCAGCATCCGCTCCGCTATAGGCAATCTGAACATCAAAACCCTCTTTTGTAAGGTAGATACCGACCAGGTCGGCGATGGCCTTCTCGTCATCGACTACCAAAATGCGCTCGTTCATGCGTGCTCCTCTCGCGCTCCATTATGCCCGAGGCAGCACGCGCCACACACAACAAGCGCGGGCGATTAAGTCGACCTTAAGCACCTATGTGTCCGTTCGGGCGCAGACATGGGCCGCGCACGCCCGCGCGCTGATTGTCCGTGCCGGTAAACGATATACTTTGAACTCTGAAGAGACCATCCCGTCGAAAGCGAAATCTGTGAAGACCCTTAGTTCTCTTGTAAAGCGCTCCGCGCAACTGACCGCCGGCATTGCCTGCGCTCTCGCCCTTGCTGCCGGTGCGCCGTCTATCGCCAACGCCCAGGTGCTTACGACCGATATCGTTTGCGGCAAGACCGCCGACGCCCGCGGCATCACGGCCGATAATCTGCCCGATATCGATGCGACCAACGCCATCGTCATGAGCAAGGACGGTTCCGTCTATTACGCCCGCAGCGCCGACGAGCAGGTCAAGATCGCCTCAATTACCAAGGTCATGACCGCAATCCTGACCATCGAGAACTGCAAGATGGACGAGAAGGTCACGGTGAGCAATGCTGCCGCCACCGTAGGCAACTCGACCGCCGGTCTGATCGAAGGCGACGAGCTCACCGTGGAGCAAGCTCTGCGCGGCCTGATGATCCCCTCGGGCAACGATGCCGCCATCGCGCTTGCCGAGCACGTGGGCAAAAAGATCGACCCCAAGACCAAGGACGCCGTGGCCACCTTTGTAAAGGCCATGAACGAACGCGCTCAAGAGCTCGGCTGCACGGGAACGCTTTTTGAGAATCCGCACGGTCTGGACTTTGATGAGTGGGCCGGTAACATGCACTCCACCGCGCACGATGTAGCCCTGATGATGCAGGAGGCAATGAAGAACGACACGTTCCGCGAAATCGTGGCGAGCGATGATTCCTGGATTGAGGTTACGGGCGCCGACGGTTCCGACCATTCGCATTCCATGGATACGCACAATGAGCTGCTGGGGCAGGACGGCAATATCGGCGGTAAGACCGGCACCACCGACGATGCCGGCTATTGCTTTACGGGAGCCTACAACCGCGATGGCGACGAGACCTACACCGTCGTTTTGAACTCCAGCACCACCGACCAGCGCTTTGCCGACACGGCCGCCCTTGCCAACTGGTACTACGGCCACAAGGTGACGGTTGCGATCGCCAACACGCAGGAAAAGACCGCCAACGGCAATCCGCTCATCGCGCGCATCAGCCAGACCGACTGGACGGACAAGACGATCGATGCCACGCTCGCCGATCCCGCAGCTCAGGCGACCGTCTTTGCGCTTGCCGGAGAGGTGACCGAGAAGGTTACCTATGATGACCTTTCGGGCACGGTACATGTGGGCGACAAGGTGGGTAGCGTGACGCTCAAGCAAGACGGCACCAAGATCGCCGTCATGGATTTGGTTGCCGACGAGGAAGGCTCGGGACCGAATCCCATTGAGTGGCTCCTTGTAAAACTCGACCGCCTGGGCCGCCGCATCGACAACCGCCCACTTACGGCAGAAAGCGAGACCGTAGCCAAGGCACCCGAGGTGTAGGGTCGAAGAACAATACGCTCGCTGAAAGGAGGTGTCCGAAAGGACGCCTCCTTTTTTGAGGGTTCGAATCCCCAGCCGCCATTCTTGATAATAAAAAAGGGCCCCAAATGGGACCCTTCTTCAAAGTCATACTGGCGGAGAGCTGGGGATTCGAACCCCAGATGCCCTTTTGGGGCATACTCGCTTAGCAGGCGAGCACCTTCGGCCTCTCGGTCAGCTCTCCGTAACAGCCGTTCTATAGTAACCAAACAGCCGAAGTTGGGCAAGGGGAATTTTGAGGCGTTTCCTCTTTTACCTCTCTTTTACCAGTAAACGTCTCAGTCAATCATCTCAATCTGTAACATCTGCAGGCCGTAATCCCCTCCAGATGTTACAGATTGAGACAAAGATACAAGGACGGCCCCAGCGACAGCGCGGACAGCCCATTCTTTATTAGTCCTCTCGAACGGTCTCCAACAGATAATCGCGCATGTACGGAATTGCAAACGAAACACAGCCATAGCCCGCGGGCTCAATCAACCCCGCATCGATCAGACGCTTGCGATATGACCCAACTTTGTTCGCCGACAAACCCATCTTCTTGGCGATATCGCCGTTGGCGATA
>URMO01000020.1 GCA_900549085.1 uncultured Collinsella sp.
ATTGCGGTTCTGTTCACCTTTCATATGCATCGCGAGATGGGATGGACGGCATTCTCTACGTCTCCCACGAGACTGGCGATTTCAAGATGCGCAGGACTAACCGAGTGCCGGCTTTTATCGAGGAGTGAGAGTTCCCGGCGGTCTGCCGATCAGGCCGCCGGGGTATTGAACCCCGCATTCATCCGTACACACACGGATGAATGCGGGAAGTGTCCGGATGAAGTTGATAATCAAGGAAACAAAGCCGTTCTGCCTGGGACGGCTTTGGCCTGGACTTTAACTACAACATCGCAATCGACACTTATCAGCTCGCGCAACGCGCATGGCCAAATCTCGGACGCTGGTGCATGGAGGACCTTCGAGATTTACTGGACATCCAAAACGACGACGCACACCGCGTGCTCGCCGACAGCGAAGACGAGATGGCTGTCTACAATGCGATCAGAAACAGTGTGAAGTCCGGAGAGCTTTCTGTGGAACCGCCGCGCCGTCGCGCGAGCCGACTGGGCAACCCGGGCAATCTGGTCCCGGCTCTCCCGGTCGTATTCCTACGATATCGCCCCTAGATCACCAATGTGTCAGATAAAGAATGAGGCAATGGTTATGATCAAGCATACGGCGGATGCGGCGACTGCGCCTTTTTTCCTCTCCTTTAGTCCGACGAATAGGGTTGCCGTAAAGTAAAGGGCGGAAATGCAGTCTATGGCAAGCAAAACGAGTTCCTTGGGCGGTTTCAGCAAAAGGTCGCTAGCAAAGAGTAATGCAAGCAGGGCAAAGCCGATTGTGGTCAAGTATCTCGATTGATTTTGCGACAACATGGCAACTTCCTTTCAGAACATGCAAGTGAAAAGTCGGTACGATGTCATTGCGGTTGCAAAAAAAGCCGCCGCTAGGACCGGTTGTCACGAGACCGGCGATAACTTCAGCGGTGCCAGCAAGCTAGAGATCGCGCAGGCAAGCCTCCTCCTTCGCGTTCAGCTTGACCTTGTGAGGGACGGGGCGGTTATTTGCAGATCCGTGAGAATCGCACCACGCCTTGGAATATGAATCCGTGCAGCGTCCGCGCTCAAAAGGGATATATCGTAATTTTCGTCGTAGTTGTCTCCGACGTAGATCTCGCTGCTCTCGGCGGGAGATCCCTCGTCGGCATAGGCTGCCGCAACGGGCACAAATGGTGTCATGACAAGGGAGAGGCAAAGAGCTGCTGAGACGATGGGGGCAGGCATTTCTTCATGGCTGGCTCCTTAATCTGGCCTTTGATAGTTACTCGATGTCGCCTCCTTCCGCTTTATATCCGTTGCATTCGGCGTATTTCTTTAATAAGGCAAGAGGTTCTTCCTCTCCTTCGGATAAGCCGATGATGTTTCCTTGATCATCCAGTATGAATACGGACGGAATATGCTCAAGTTCATATTCGTCATACACGGTATTATCTTAATCTATGTATATGGGAAAGTCTCCTTCATGGACCGAGGCTGAAATCCTGTCCCATTTTAATGGACAAAGATGAGGGATAAGCATTGTGTTGCGGTTTGATATTGACGACGATTAAGGCGGCGAAACACGTCAGAGTCGCCAAAGTCAGTAAGGCGATAATGCATTTTCTCGGTTTCCAGCTCATGACAGATCCCTCTCTCATGGTGAAACGCATACGTTTTGAAACGGGATGCCGCTTCGATTCGTTCCGGACGCGGATGTGGACGTAACTGGTCTCGGTGCCAAGTGCGATTTCAGTGCTGTATGTGACTTAACGGGAATGTCCGAGCAGTGCCGGAGTTTCCATCTGGATTGTTCCGACTGGAACATCAGCCCGAATACACTGCATAGCGACTCCAACAAGAACGTACCCGGCGTAATCCTTCCCAAGGCATGGCAATAGTCAAGATGCCGCAGCGGCAAGACAAAGACAGATTCCCGCGATAACCCTACGCTCAGCTCGTTTCTATTCACCCTGAGCGAAGGGAGTGTCGCATATGCATGCAGCGGCGCAGAACCTCCGGGGGGGGGGTATCTCCTAGAGGTATCCGCCTCCGGAGGCCAAGGAATCATCGAGTACGTCCTGATCATCGCGGTCATCGGCCTGGTGATCGTGTTCGCGGGACCCGGCGTGGCCGGAGCCATCCGCAACCAGTTCAACCTGGTCGGCAACACGGTGAACAATGGGACGGTTGGCGGCGTCGAGGGAGGCGCATCCGGCGGAGGGTCTGCAGGTACCGATTCCGCGACCGTCCAGGCGGCTATCGCCAAGGACGCGAAGGACTGGACCCTCGAAGAGCAGAAGGCCGTGGCCGAGGACATCGCCGCGAAGGGCGAGGCATCGTCCGCCTTCGCCAAGGCGGAGGCCGCGATGAATGCAGGGACGAAGTTCTCGATGAAGCTCACCGATGGTCAGACGCTCGAGTACAAGATTATCGGCATCAACCACGATGACTTGGCCGATGGTAGCGGCAAGACGGGCCTGACGTTCCTCGCCGCCTCGACGGGTATCAAATCTCGCGTGAACGCCACCAACACCAATGCCGGTGGCTGGGAGAAGTCGGAACTCCGCGCGAAGATGAACTCCGGCGAGATCTGGAACCTGATGCCCTCCGATTTCCAATCCAAGGTGAAGCCGGTCAGGAAGCTGACGAACAACGTTGATGGAACCGACAAGAATGCCGCCGTGACGGCGACCTCGGACAAGCTGTTCATGCTCAGTTATTCCGAAATCGTCGAGACCCCTTATAGCGGCTGGTCTGGTTATTCTTGGATCGGAAACGAAGGAACCCAGTACGAGGCCTTCAAGGGTAAGGTGACGAACAATTATTCGGGTAACGATTGCCTGAGTGTTGGCGTCGCTTGGTGGGAGTGTTCCTTGAATCCGAGCGCCTCTGCGCTCTTCCTCTATGTCAACAGCAACGGCGATCCGTCGTACAACTACGTCGCGACGAACTCGAATCGCGTCTGCCCAGCTTGGTGCTTCTAGATTCATCTGTTAAGCCCGCACGGCCTGTGCGGGCTTTTCTTTTGGCGGTTACTCGAACGGTTTGATGTTTGTGGCATAGGTTATCGGTTTGAGGAGAAATGGGGTCACACAGCGGCTCTCAGAGCGCCTGCCGCACTCCCCCGCCATTACTCCTGCGGCATCCTCGTATAGAGCCCATCCCGCTTGGCGTTTCGTTGCAACAGCCCACTTGTCCACCGATCAAGTGAACTACTGGAATAAATACAGCGACACGCTTGTTCGTTACAGTCGCTATATCTACGTAAATCGCCGCGATAAATACAGCCTGTATTCGGCTGTATACCAGCTACGCGTATGTAGATTCATATCGCGTTAATAAATCGGCTCAAGCGCGTGCAAAACGCGCAAGTAGCCGCAAAAGGCGATTATCGCGTAGGTAGATTTTTGGCACCCTATTGCTTACTGAAAATTAAACAATTGCTTAAAACAAAAAAGGTCAGGCACTAGGTGCCTGACCTGCAAACTTCTGGTCGGGACGACTGGATTCGAACCAGCGACCCCTTGACCCCCAGTCAAGTGCGCTACCAAGCTGCGCCACGTCCCGAAGCTTTTGTTTGTTGCGCTGCTCTCGCTCGCAACAGGGAGTATATTAACCCGAAACTTTGCCCTTGTGCAAGAACTTTTTTACAAATTTTGAAGCAAGTCCAAAATTGTATCCGCGAGCTGGGGTTTTGTTAGAACGGGAAGTTCTTGCGTACCCGCTGTGCTCACGATCCAGGCCTTGTTGGTATCGGTTCCAAAGCCCGAATCGGCGCGCGAGACATCGTTGGCGATAATGGCGTCGCAACCCTTGCGGGCGAGCTTTCGCCGAGCGTACTCCACGACGTTATCGGTCTCAGCCGCAAAGCCGATCACGCACCGCTCCCCCTTTTGGCGCGAAAGCTCGGCCAAGATATCGACCGTCTCGACCAGTTCGATGTGATCCAATCGTTCGTTGGCCTTTTTGAGCTTATGGTCGGCAGGGGCTGCGGGGGTGTAGTCGGCGACGGCGGCCGCGCAAATGGCTGCATCGGCCGTCTGAAAGGCGCCCAGAGCCGCCTGCAGCATTTCAGCGGCGGTCTGCACGCGCACGCACTCCACGCCGCGGGGAACATCGAGCGATGTCGGGCCCAGCACAAGCGTGACCGCAGCGCCGCGGCGAGCGGCCTCCCCCGCTAGGGCGATGCCCATCTTGCCCGACGACCGGTTGCCGATGAAGCGCACGGGGTCGATTGGTTCGTGCGTGGGGCCGGCAGTGATGACGACGCGCTTGCCTGCCAGGTCCTGAGGCACGGGTTTGAGCACCTCACATACAGCCTCGACGATGTCCTCGGGCTCGCTCATGCGTCCCGTGTCCACGTCGCCGCAGGCAAGGTAGCCGCTGCCGGGTCCCACAACATGGGCACCGCGCTCGCGCAGCGTGGCCATGTTGGCCTGCGTCGCCGGCGCCTTCCACATGCCGTTGTTCATAGCGGGTGCGATCACGATGGGTCGCGGCGTCGCAAGCAGCGTGGTGGAAATAAGGTCATCGGCGATGCCGTTGGCCATCTTGGCGATGATATTGGCCGTCGCGGGCGCCACGACCACCAGATCGGGCTCCTGCGCAAGCGAGATATGGTGGATGGGGTCAGACGGGTCGTCGAATAGCCCAACCGCGACCGGCTCATTGGTGAGCGCGCGGAACGTGAGCGGGCCCACGAACTCCGTGGCATGCTCGCTCATAACGACTTTGACACGTGCGCCGCGCTTTTGCAGCAGGCGCACGATATTGCACGACTTATAGGCGGCGATCCCGCCGGTAATGCCCAGCAGGATCGTTTTTCCCTCAAGTTGCATTGAATTGTTGGATGCCGCCGTCATCGCTAGGCTTCCTTGCTCGGGAGCACCAGGAGGCGGTGGCAGTACGGACAGTGCGTAATCTCGCTACCGTCGTGGTTGAGGTCGCTCATGGACGATGCCTGCAGCGCGGTGTGGCAGACCGTGGGGATGTTGCCCTGGATGGTCTCGACGGCCAAGCCGCGGAACTGCTTGAGCAGACGCTCGTAGTCGGTGAGCACGTCGGCCGGCAGCGTGGCGGCAAGAGCGGTGCGCTCCTTAGTGGCGGCTTCGATCTGAGCCTGCAGGTCGGCAGCCTTGGCGCGGGCGGCGTTGGTATCGGCCTTCACGCCCTCCTCGAACTTGGCGATGATGGCCTGCGCGCGGGTCTCGCGGTCGAGCGCCTCCTTATGGGCGACAACGACATCCTTGCGGGTGTGCTCAATCTTGTCCAGGCGCTTGGCCAGGGTGGCGAGCTCGTTTTCCAGGTCCTGTACCTCGCGGTAGTCGGAGCCGTCAACGTGGCGCTTCTTAGCGGCCTCGATGGCGTTATTGGTCTGGATCTCGGTGGTGTTGAGATCGTCGAGCTCAATGTCCAGATCCTTGCGCTGGGCGTAGAGCTTGGTCATCTCGGACTTGAGCTTCACATAGGTCTTGCGCTTGGAAGCGAGCTCCTTGAGCTCCGGCATATTGGCAAGTTCGCTCTTGTTGCGGGCGAGCTCCAAATCGATCTGTTGCAGCTTGAGTAGCGTAGCGCCGGCGCTCATAAGTTCTCTCCTTTTGTCACAGTCCACCATTGGCAAGGGTTCAGTATTTTAATCGCATGACGGGGGTTGACCCCGGCGTCAACTGCAGAGTTCATCAATATATCAACGAACGGCTCCTCGGAGCGGTCGTGGCCGAGCAAGATGACGCCCAGACCGCGCAGAGCGAGGTCCTGCGCCACGTGATAGCCCGCCTCGCCCGTCACGACGACATCCGCACCCGCGGCGATGGCGAGCTCGCCAAAGTCGCCCAGGGAGCCGCCCAGAATGGCGACGGTGCGGCACGGGCGCTCGGCATCGCCCCATACGCGCGGGTCGCTTCCGAAGGCCGTGGCAGAACGGGCGGCAAGATCGCGCAGCGTATACGGGTCGTTGAGCGTTGCAAGCGCGCCCAGGCCGGTGGCTTCGGGGTCGTCCACGTGCTCCAGTGAGCTTACGGGTGCAGCACCCAGCAGCTTGCTCAGGCGGACACGGGCTTCGTGCGAGCGGTCCAGGTTGGTGTGGAGCGATATGATGCTCACGCCGCAACGCGCTGCCTCGTAGAGCGCCGCGCTGCATTGGGGACGTGTGGCATCCGCCGGACAAAAGGCCTCGGGTGCCTTGATGTATATGGGATGATGCGTCAGCAGCACGTTGGCGCTTGCTTCTTGGGCGCGGCGAACATTAGCTTCAGTCGCATCGAGTGCGCAGGCAACGCCGGTGATCTCCGCGGCCGGATCGCCAACGGAGAGTCCTACGTGGTCCCAGGGCTCGGTGTCCGTCTTGGGATAGCGTGCCAGTAGCGCGCGCTCGAGCTCGGCGACGATCATGCGGCACCTGCGATCGAGAGCAGCGTCTGGGCAAACTCGTCCAGATCGTCCGGATTCACGCGGTCGTCAAAGGAAATGCGCAGTGCACCTAGTGCCTGCTCGCGACCAATGCCCATGGCGCTGAGCACATGGCTCGGGTCCATGCTGCCGCTCGAGCACGCCGAGCCGGCCGAAACCTCAAAGCCGGCGGCATCGAGCTTGACGATGAGCTCCTCGGAGTCCATGCCATCAACGTAGATCGACACCATGCCCGGCAGGCGATCGGCCTGTGCGTAGTCGCCCATGGTGGCGTGAATGCGCTGGTTGGCCGTAAGCGTGGCGTAGAGCTTGTCGGAAAGGGCTTGCAGCTTCGCGCGCTCCTGAGCCACATGGGGCGTCAGAGACGAGGCGGCAGCGGCAAAGGCGAGCTGCGTTCGCAGGTCTTGCGTGCCGGCACGACGACCGGCCTCCTGTCCGCCGCCAAAGATGCGCGGGCGCAGCGGCGTGCGGCTCTTAAGGTAGAGTGCGCCAGATGCCACGGGACCGCCAATCTTGTGGGCTGCGACGGACATGGCGTCGACGCCCAGCTCGGTGACATCGAGCGGAATATGCAGATACCCCTGGATGGCATCGGTGTGGAACAGGGCGCCAACGGTATGCGTGGCCGCGGCAAGCTCGCGGATGGGCTGCACCACGCCGGTCTCGTTGTTGGCAACCATGATGCTCACGAGCGCCACGTCGTCGCCTAGCAGCTCGACAAGCGTGGCAGGCTCAATGTAGCCCATGCGGCAGGGCTGCACCAGGTCGACGGTAAAGCCGGCGGCACGCAGCAACGGCAGGTTGTCCAGAATCGAATCGTGCTCGATGGCCGAAACGATTACACGATCGCGCTTGCGATCGCGCTGACGAGCGCCCTCGGCAAGACCGAGCAGCGCCAGCTGGTTGGCTTCGGTGCCGCCGTTGGTCAGTACAATCTCGGACGGGCGGACGCGCGCGCCAAAGCTGCGGGCGATCTCGCGACGTGCAACCTCCAGACGCGCGGCAGCCTTGCGGCCGAGCGAATGCAGCGAGTTGGGGTTGACGCCGGCAAGCTCGCTGTCGTCGTACTCGCGCTGCGCAAGGAGCGCCTCGGCGCGCATAGGCGTCGAGGCGGCGAAGTCAAGATTCACGGGTATGCGGTTTTGACCTGCGGTCATAAGGGTTTATGCCTCCTGTGCGGCCTCGTTGCCCAGCTTCTGCAGCAGCGCAACCTCGGCGGCGGGATCTTCGGACTTAAATACGGCGGAGCCGGCAACGAGCACGTTGGCGCCGGCCTTGACGACCTCGGCAATGTTCTTGGAAGAGATGCCGCCGTCGACCTCGATGAGGGGCGAAACGCCGTGACGCTCGCACATCGCCTTGAGCTCGTGGAGCTTAGCGATGGTGCCCGGGATAAAGCTCTGGCCGCCAAAGCCGGGGTTCACGCTCATCAGCAGCACCATATCGACGACGTCGATGATGCTCTCGAGCACGCAGACGGGCGTTGCGGGATTGAGCACCACACCGGCCTTGACACCGCGCTGCTGCAGATGCGTGAGCGTGCGGTGCAGGTGCGTGGAGGCTTCGTAGTGCACGGTGATCATATCGGCACCGGCATCGGCATACCAATCGACGGTCTCGTCGGGATTCGACACCATCAGGTGCGCGTCGACCGGCACGTCAGTTGAGCGCTTGACGGCCTTGAGGATATCAACGCCAAAGGTGAGGTTGCCGGTAAAGTGACCGTCCATGACGTCAAAGTGCACGTAGTCGGCGCCGGCGATCTTGTCGAGCTCGCCCTTGAGGTTGGCCATGTCGGCCGAAAGGACGGACGGAGCGATTTTAATGGAACCCATGGTTGCAGCCTTTCTGCGCTAGTCGGTAAGTCCGTAGAACTCTTGGGAGGGTACGCGGTCGGTGAGAATTTCGAGCGCCCTATCCAAAGTAACACCGTTGTAGAGCGTTTGATCCACGGCAAAGGTGAGCGGAATGTCTACGCCCAGTGAACGGGCGAGTTCGCTGACGCTGCGGGCCGCAACGGCGCCCTCGACCACCATGTGCGTGCGTGCCTGGTACTCGTCGAGCGACACGCCGTGGGCAAATTCGTAGCCAAAGGTGCGGTTGCGCGAATGCTCCGAGGTGCAAGTGGCGATGAGGTCGCCCATGCCGGCAAGGCCCATGCAGGTCATGGCCTGCCCGCCGCGGGCGTGCACCAGGCGGCTGATCTCGGCCAGGCCGCGCGTCATGATAAGGGCGAGCGTGTTGTCACCCGCGCCGGAGCCGGCGGAAATGCCGCACACGATGGCGATGACGTTTTTCATGGCGCCGCAAACCTCGACGCCGGTCATGTCCTGCGACAGGTAGATGCGGAAGGCCGTGGATAGGAGTAGGTCCTTAAAGGTCTCCCCTATCTGTGGGTCTTCGCTGGCGATGACGGCGGCAGAAAGACCGCCGCGGCAGATCTCCTCGGCATGGTTGGGACCCGAGAGCGCCGCCACGCGTGCCTCGTTGCCGATCTCGCTGGCAATGACCTCGCTCATGAGCAGGCCGGACTCGGGCTCAATGCCCTTGGTGAGGCAGAGCACCGGGGTGTCGGTGGCGATGAAGGGTGCTGCCTGATGGCATACACTGCGCAGGTGCGTGGAGGGCACGGCAAAGATGATGGCATCGGCGCCCTCGAGTGCCTGCGAAAGGTCCGTGGTGGCGACGACGTTGTCGGGCAGCTCGTAGTCCACCAGATACCGGGGATTGCGGTGCTCGCCGTTGATGCCGGCAGCCGTCTGCTCACTATGGGCCCACATGGTCACGCGCTCGGCTCGAGCGGCGGCAAGGCCGGCGACGGCGGTTCCCCAGGAGCCGGAGCCAATCAGCGCAACATTCATGACTCTCTCCTACTTATCGTCGGGCTCGGTGACGCGCTTGGTAAACGAGAGCTTGGACTCCTTGCCCGTCATGAGCTTTTTGATGTTCGCACGATGGGCCCACACCACGGTGATGCCGATCAGCGCCATGCAAAATTTGAGACCCAGGCTGCCGTACGGAAAGACCGCGCAGACGGCGATGGGAAGGCCGATGGCCGCGGCAAGCGAGCCCACCGACACGAACTTGGTGATGGCGACGGCCACGATAAACATGCCCAGCAGCGACAGTCCGATGGGCCAGTACCAGGCGAGGATGACGCCCAAGCCCACGGCAATACCCTTGCCGCCGTGGAAGTTGAGGTAGGGCGAGAAGATGTGGCCCCATACGGCCGCCAAGCAAATGATGCCGAGCATCCAGTCGCCGGGGGCTCCAGGCGCCATGATGCTCACAGGGAAGCCATAGCCCACGCCCGCGATAAGCGGACGGGCGATAAGGACGCAGATAGCGCCCTTAAGGCAGTCGAGCAGCAGCGTGAGCGCGGCCACCTTGGGGCCGGCTACGCGCAGGGCGTTGGTGGTGCCGATGTTGCCGGATCCCGCCTTGCGAATGTCGGTGTGGTTGAACACGCGGCCCAGGATCAGGCCAAACGGAATCGCTCCGATAAAGAACGAGACCACGGCGCAGATGGCGGTCAGCAGAATCGGATTATGCATCCTTTTGCTCCTTCTTCCTAAAGAAGAGTCGAATGGGCGTGCCGGAAAAATCGAAGGTCGAGCGCATACGGTTCTCCACGTAGCGCTGATAGGTGTCGTTGACCAGGTCGCTGTGGTTGACGAAGAACGTAAACGTCGGCGGGTTGACGCCCGTCTGGGTCACGTAGTGCATGCGCAGGCGACGCTTGCCGTCCACCACGGTATGGCCAAACTCGCGCAGGTCGGTGAGGAACGTGTTGAGGCGCGAGGTAGTGATCTTTTGCGAACGCGTCTTCTCAGCGGCGTCGACCATCGACCAGATCTTCTCGACGCTGCGGCCAGTCAGGGCCGAGATGCGCAGGTACTGGGCCCAGGGAGCCATGACGCCCAGACGGCGGTTTACGGTCTCCATGCAGGCCTCGCGCTTGCGGTCGTCGTCGAGCAGGTCCCACTTGTTGAGCAACACCACGATGGCGCAGCCGCGCTCGATGGCCAAGCCCATGACCTTCTGGTCCTGCTCGGTGACGCCCACGGAGGCGTCGACGACGAGCAACGCCACGTCGGCACGGTCGATGGCGCGCAGGCCGCGGACCATGGAGTAGTACTCGATATTCTCGTACACGGTGCTCTTCTTGCGAATGCCCGCGGTGTCGACCATGCGGTAGTGCTTGCCGTCGCGCTCGACGACGGTGTCGATGGCATCGCGCGTGGTGCCGGCGATGTTGGACACGATGGAGCGGTCGGCGCCCAGGATGCGGTTGAACAGCGAGGACTTACCGGCGTTGGGGCGGCCGATGATGGCCACGTTCAGCGCATCGGGGAACTCGTCGGCGACTTCGTCCTCCTCCTCGGGCAACAGGGCCACGATGTCGTCGAGCAGGTCGCCCGTGCCGTGGCCGTGCAGGGCCGAGAGCGGCGCGGGCTCACCGATGCCGAGGGAATAGAACTCCCAAATGTTGTCATTCTCGCGATCGGGGTTGTCAAGCTTGTTCACCAGCAGAAAGACCGGCTTGTCGCAGCGCTTGAGCATGCGGGCGACCGACTCGTCCTCCTCGGTGACGCCGGTGCGGCCGTCGACCACAAACAGGATGACGGCGGCTTCCTCGGCGGCGGCAAGGGCCTGGTCACGGATGGATGTGGCAAAGACGTCGTCGCTCTTGAGCGGCTCGATGCCGCCCGTGTCGACGATGGTGAACTCGCGGCCGTTCCAATCGGCCGTGTGATACGAGCGGTCACGCGTGACGCCGCGGGACTCGTGGACGATGGCGTCCGAGGTCTGGGCCAGGCGGTTAACGAGCGTGGACTTGCCCACGTTGGGGCGTCCGACGACGGCGACGATAGGTTTCATCTGCTCTCCTTTAATGGGTAGGGTCAGTGGGAATAGTTGAATTGGCGGGCGTTATGCCAAGGATGTGCTCCAGGGTATCGAGCAGCTCATGCGGCATGGTCGATACCACATGAACCTCGGCGCCGCGACCGGTAAGGCTTGCGAGTAATTCGTCACGATGATACTCGTCAAGGGTCATGCCGTCGGCGTTGAACATGAGCTTAGGCACAAAGAGCATAACCCCTGACAGGTCCTGCGGCAGCTGCTCCAAGATGTCGCAGGCAACGATGAGGCCGGTCACGTCCACGTTGCCGCCAAAGTAGCGGTTTTTGATGGCCGTGACGGAGCCGGCAAGGCCGTGCGGCGATTCCACAAAGCGGGCCACGGTGTCGCGCGCGCTGGCGCCCGAGAGGCACAGCAGGCGCTGGCCACGGGCGGCGATTGCCTCGCGAACGCGGCGCAGGCGCTCGGCATCGGCGGCGAGCACGTTGTCGGTCTCGTCCAGATAGGAGCGGATCATTCCGATACCGTCGTAGTACTGCGGGTAGCCGTCGTAAAAGTCCGCCTCAGGCGGCTCGATGCCGGCATCCAGGTAGAACTCGTCGCTCATCTGGAAGGTATGGCGGCCAAAGCGCTCGAAGGCACGGTCCTGGAAGGGCCGGATCATGGCGATAGTCTCGCGCGCCAGCTCGGGCTTGTCACTGTAGGACCAGCTAAAACGGTTCTGATGCTTGGTAAATCCAAGCGGCACAATGCCCAGGCTCGTGATTTGCTCGTGCTCCTCGCAAAAGCGCAGAGTCTTTTCCAGCTCCTCGCCGTCGTTCATGCCGGGGCACAGCACGATCTGCGCGTGAATCTCGATGCCGGCGGCCATGATGGCCTCGAGCACGTCCATGCCGCGCTGGGCGTTGCGGCCCATCATGCGGCGACGGATGTCGGGGCTCACGGCGTGGACCGACACGTTCATGGGGCTCATGTTGCGTTGGATGACGTTTTGAACATCTTCGTCGGTGAGGTTCGTGAGCGTGACAAAGTTGCCCTGCAAAAAGCTCAAGCGGTAGTCATCATCGCGAATGTAGAGCGTGGAGCGACCGCCCTTGGGCAGCATGGTCATAAAGCAGAACACGCAGGCGTTTACGCAGGTACGCATGCCATCGAAGATGGGGCCATCGAACTCCAGACCCCAGTCCTCGCCGGGAAAGCGGTCAAGCTCGACGGGGGTGACGGTGTCGTCGCGCGGGTCGAATACCTCCAGCTCGACAGTGTCGTCATCTGCCTCCCAGAGCCACACGATCATATCGGTCAGCTGCTCGCCGTTGACCGTGAGCACGCGCATGCCCGGCTCGATACCCACATCCCATGCGGGCGATTCGGGGCGCACGTTTTTAACGAGCGCGCCCTCACCCGGCTCGGGGTCGCGGCTGCGCCCGTAATCGGCCACCTCGGCGGCGTATGCGGGTACGGTCTGGTCCATGATTAGCGGCAAAGCTCCTTGATGCGCTCGACGGCGCGCTCGATGTGTTCTTGTGGGGTAGAGGCTCCGGCGGTGATGCCGATGTGGCGTGCGTCGGTAAACCACGCGGCCTGAAGCTCGGAAGCTTCCTCGATGTGATACGTACGCTCGCAGGCGTTTGTGCAAATCTGCGCCAAGCGGCGGGTGTTGCCCGAGTTCTTGCCGCCAACCACGACCATACAGTCGCAGCGGTTGGCAAGTGCGGCTGCTGCCTGCTGTCGCTCACTCGTGGCGGCGCAGATCGTGTTGATTACACGCAATTCCTGCACGCGCGGGGTGATGGCGGCCACGACCTCGGCCAGGTTCTGCGCGGTTTGGGTGGTCTGTACGACCAGGCCCACCTTGCCCTTGAGCGGCAGCGCGTCCGCATCGGCGGCGCAGCTCACGACTTGAGCGTCATCGCCGGCATGGCCCAGGATGCCCTCAACCTCGGGGTGGCCCGGCTCGCCCACGACAATCACGCGGTAGCCCTCGCGTACCAGGCGCTCCGCCGCCACGTGGACTTTTTTCACGTAGGGGCAGGTGGCATCGACTACGTCGAGACCGCGCTCGCGAGCGGCCTCGATCACCTGCGGCACCACGCCGTGCGCGCGGATGATCACGGTGCCCGATGCGGCGTCGTCTAGGGTCTCGGCCAGACCGACGCCTGCCTCGGAAAGCTCGCGCACCACGATGGGATTATGGATGAGCGGGCCCAGGGTGTGGACCTGAGCGTTCTCCCCCGCCTGCGGGGCGGCCGCCAGGGCCATATCGAGCGCACGCTGCACGCCGTAGCAGGTGCCAGCGTGGGCGGCGATTTCGATGGTGGGGGCGTCTGCCTTGCCGGTCACAGCCTCGGCAGTGTTCATGACATACTCGCCCATGGCTAGAACCTGCCCGGATGCTCGGCGCACAGGTCGTCGCGCATGGTGTAGACACGGTTCATGGCCTCGGACTCAAACCATGCCAGGCGCTCCTTGCGCTTGAGCTCGGCCGGTGCATCGGATAGCGAGATGGCCTTGCCGGCACGGATCCAGCACTTTTTAGGACGCATGAGCTTTTTGCCCTTAGGCGTGATGTCGGACCAGCCACAAATGGCGAGTGGGTTGACGGGCGCCTTGCCCATCTGGGCAATGAGCGCAAAGCCGCCGTGGACCTCGGGCTTAATCTCGCGCGAGCGGATGCGCGTGCCCTCGGGGAAGATCAAGACGTCCTCGCCGCGTTGCAACGCATGCTGAGCGGCACGCAGGCACTTCATGTCGGCGGTGCCGCGCTCGACGGGAATACCGCCCACACGGCTAAAGGCCCAGCGCACGATCTTGCTCTTGGCAAACTCGGATTTAAAGATGGGGCGAATGCGGCGGCCGCCAAAGAATAACGCCGTCTCCACGGCCAGGAGTTCGGCCATCGAGGTGTGGTTGCAGATGACCACGCTGCCGCGGCCTTCCTGGCGCTCAAACAGCAGGTCGCTGTCCTCGACCTTCCAGCGCCACATGAGCTTGGAGAAGGCCCACAGGATGCCCATGACCACGGCGACGGTGCCGCGGATGAGCGCCGGGAACTCGGCGTAGGGGGCGTTGTAGTAATCCTCGGGCGTCTGCTTAAACAGGCGCATGGGCTACCTCCTTTGGTTGATGAGGCCCTCGATGATCGAGACGACCTCGTCGATGGTGTGGGCGGTGGAGTCGACGTGCACGGCGTCCTCGGCGGGAACGAGCGGCGCGACCTCGCGGCTGCTGTCGAGCTTATCGCGCTGCTTGAGGGCGTCGAGGGTCTCGTCGACCTCGGCCTCGAGCTGCTCGGTGGTAAGCGGCTGGGCATCGTTTTGGTGGCGCTGCAGCACGCGGCGACGGGCGCGTTCGCGCGGGTCGGCGGTCAGGAACACCTTGACCTGCGCGTTGGGGAATACGACGGTGCCGATGTCACGGCCCTCGGCGACGATGTCGCGGTCCTCGGCGGCGCGGCGTTGGTGGATGAGCATGGCGGCGCGCACGCCCGGGTAGGCCGAGACCTTGGACACGTTGGCGTCGACCTGCGGGGTGCGGATGGCAGCCGATGCGTCCTGGCCGTCGATGGTCAGGCGCGTGTCCTCGCCGGTGCCGTTGGTAAAGCGAATCTCGATCTGCTCGGCGAGGGCGTCGATGGCCGCCTCGTCGTCCAGGTCGATGCCGCGGTCGAGTGCGGCGAAGGTGACGGCGCGATACATGGCGCCCGTGTCGAGCTTGTTAAAGCCCAGCTGGCGGGCGATCTCCTTGGCGATGGTAGACTTGCCGGAACCGGCGGGGCCGTCGATGGCGACGATCATGCAATGCTTCCTTTCGGTGGTTGACGTGCTGGTATGGGACGCGGGAGCTGCGGCTTGGCGGGTTGTCTAGCTCGTGTAGCGCTCGCGGTAGGTGTTGCGCTTGGGCGCGGAGCCGTGGCTGCCGTGGTGACGCGTGCGACTAGCGGTGTTAGTCGCCGGCGCGGCGCCGCGTTTGGAGCTGGCCTGCTTGGGCGGGATGCCGCCGTCCTTGAGAATCTGCACCTCGCGGTCGGTGAGCTCGCGCCACGAGCCCTTGGCCACGTCCTTGAGCTCCAAGCCGGCAAAGTTACAGCGGTGCAGGCGGATCACCGGGTGGCGGATCTTGCTCAGCATGCGCTTGACTTGGTTCTTGCGGCCCTCGCGGATGATGATCTCAACTGCGGTGGTCCCAGGCTTCACACCCTGCGGGGCCACGGCCTCGGCCTCGCGCGCGTTGATGACACGGCAGATCGCCGGCTGGCACAGGCCGTCATCGAGCTCGATGCCGTGACGGAGTGGTTCCAAGTCGCGATCGGTCAGGTGGCCGTCCACGAGCGCCTGGTAGGTCTTGTAGACATGCTTGCTGGGGTGCAGCAGGTCCTGCGACAGGTCGCCGTCGGTGGTAAAGAGCAAAAGGCCCGTGGTGTCGCGGTCCAGGCGACCCACCGGGAAGAGCCCCGGAAAGCGGTCGCGCGGGACCAGATCGGCCACGCAAGGGCGCTCCTGCGGATCGCTCATGGTGGTGAGGTAGCCTGTCGGCTTGTAGAGCATCAGGTACACGGAACCTTGGTTGAGCTTGACGGGCATGCCATCGACTTCGATGTGATCGCGGTCGACGTCGACCTTGGTCCCCAGCTCGGTTGCGACCCGGCCGTTTACGGTCACGCGACCGGCAGTCATCAGGTCCTCCGAGCCGCGGCGGCTCGCTACGCCCGCGCGCGCCAAAAAGCGCTGCAGGCGCATGGTGTGCGGGTAGACGGGCTGGGCGTCGCCTGCGGGCGTTGTGACGCCCGCGGCACGTGAGGTGCGCGTCTCCCCTGCTTCGTTAGTCCTCGTCATGCAAATCCTCCGAGGTGTTACCGGTGGGCAGAAGCTCATCGCCATCGGTGTCCTCAACATCGGTATCGATCAGTTCGCGCTCTTCGTCCAGGTCCTCGGCCTGCTCCTCGAGCGTTGACTGAATGCTGCGGCCGCTTAGGCGCTCGCGGATAAACTGGCGCGACTGCTCGTCGGGCGCAAACTGCTCCAGATCGGGCAGGTCGCGAGTGGAGCGCAGGCCGAACTTTTCCAAAAAGGCGTTGGTCGTGCCGTAGATGATGGCCTGACCGCGTTCGGGGTCGCGGCCGAGCTCGCGCACCAGGCCCTTGTCCACGAGCGACGCGATGACGCCGTCGGAGTTGACGCCGCGGATGCCCTTGACCACCTCGCGTGTGACGGGCTGGTGGTAGGCGATGACGGCCAAGGTCTCGAGCGCCGCCTGCGACAGCTTTTGCGTGTCCCAGCTCAGCACGTAGGCCTCGACCACATCGTGGTAGGCGGGGTGTGTAAACAGGCGCCAGCCGCCGGCGACCTCGCGCAGCTGAAAGCCGCGGTTGGCATCCTCATACTCAACCTTGAGCTCGGCCAAAAGCGACGCGCACTCGCCCGGGGCGATATCCAGCGCGCCTGCCAGCGCGGGTGCGCTCACGGGGTCGCTCGACACCAGCAGCAGCGCCTCGAGGGCGCCTTTGAGGCTGTTTGCCTCCAGCGTGGAAAGGGTTGACATAGTTGCCGCTCCTATTCGGTGAGCTCGGGGCCCTCGCCGGGCACGTATGCCTCGGCGCCCTCGACGCGGTTGATTTGAATGGTTCCAAAGATCTCGTCCTGGCTCAGCGTAAGCGAGCCGCGTTTGGCGAGTTCGAGCATGGCCAGGAAGGTGACGACGAGCTGCTCGGTGGTGGCGTCGCCGTCCAGCAGCTCGCGGAAGGTGCAGCTTTGGTGCGCCATGGTAAAGCGGTCGACCGAGGCCACCGTCAAGTCGAGCGGCACGCGATGCGGTGCCACGTGCTCGGCCTCAAGCAGGAAGGTCTGGCGCTTGCCGTCCAGGTCGGCGCAGATGACGGCGAGGCCGCGCAGGGTGATGCCGGCCAGGTAGTCGGGCATAAGGCCCAGAAACTCGGGGTCGGGGCCGGCCACGCGAGGATGCATGCGGCTCTCGGCCTGCATACGCGCGCCAAGGGCTGCCGCCGCGCCCTTAAACTGCTTGTAGGCGATCAGTCGCTGAATCAGGACCTCGCGCAGGGCGTCGCCGTCGAGCGCACCGAGTTCCTCGAGGTCATCGTCGTCCTCATCATCGTCATCTGTCTTGCGCGGGGCTTCCTGGGGCACCAGCGAGGCGGCCTTGATATCCAAAAGGGTTGCCGCGACCAGCAAAAAGTCGCTCGCCACGTCCAGGTCCAGCGCCTCGATGCGCTCAGCCTCGGCAAGGTATTGCTCGGCCACCTCGCTGATCGAGATGGCGCCGATATCAACTTTTTGGCGGGTTACCAGCTGCAGCAGCAGGTCGAACGGTCCGCTGTAGACCTGCGTCGACACGCGATACGACATCTTCGACCTCCTTTGACGGCGCCTTCGCGGCGCGGTTTGGGTGCATGTTGCGACCGTTTTGCACGGTCGACCTGTAAGTTTACCTTAGATGCCGGCGATTGCGAAGTTGAGCAGCCACTCGGCCAGCGGATACACGGTAACGTCGAAATACCGTCCAATCACGTCGATGCCGGTCCACATAGGCAACAGGTACAGCACCAGGATGAGGATGGGCATGGCGTATTGCTGCAGGCGGTAGTAGTTAGAGAGCGCTTTGCCTTTGAGGAACGGCACGATGATCGACGAGCCGTCGAGTGGCGGAATCGGAATGAGGTTAAAGAACGCGAGCGACAGGTTGACCACAATAAAGGTGGCACCGAAGTTCATGATTTGGGAAGCCACAGCAAAGGACATGCTGGTGTAGAGGTTGCCGTATGTCGCGTGCATGAGGGCGGCTGCGAGACACGCGAGCGCGATGTTCGATACAGGACCGGCCGCGCTCACCAGGACCTCGTCGCGCTTGGGGTGCTTGAGGTTGTTGAGGTAGACGGGCACGGGCTTGGCGAAGGCGAACACCGGACCGCCGGCGGCAAGCATCAGCAGCGGCAAGATGACGGTGCCGAACGGGTCGATGTGGTTGAGCGGGTTGAGCGAGACGCGGCCGCGCGAGCGCGCCGTTTTGTCGCCGAGCGCCCAGGCCGCGGCGGCGTGCGCACTCTCGTGGATGACGATGCCAACGATGACGGCGACAGCGCTCGCGAGCAGGTTCATAAAGTAGCTGCTGGACATGTCGACCCCCTAGCGGACGCGGCGCGAGGCACGCGTGAGCAGGTAGTCGGCCACAAACAGGATGACGGCCACGATGGCGTAATCCAAGCGGAAGACACCGCCAAAGGGCGAGGTGATAACGCCGTAGCCGGCGATGGCGCTCGGCAGGGCGCGCGAAAGCTCAACGACAAAGCCCACGATCTGCAGCTTGGCGGTGAGGCCGCTGAAGCACAGCAGCACGGTCATCGCGCTCATAAAGATGCCGCAGATGCGACAAGCGATGGCTATGATGCTCATCGCCACGGCGGTGGCTTTACGAGAGTTCACGCGCGGTCTCCTCTTCGATCTGGGTGGAAAGCTCCAGCCATTCGTCCTCGAGCTTGGGCAGCTCTTGCTTAAGACCGTTATATTCCCCCAGCGCGGCGTTGAACTTGTCCTGATCGGCATAAAGCTCTTCGCTTGCCATCAATTCCATAAGCTCATCATAGCGGGCACGCTTTTTGTCCAGCTCTGTCTCGATCTTCTTGAGCTGGTTGCGCACGCCCTTGAGCTTTTTGTTGAGCGCGGCGCGGGCCTGTGCCTCAGCGCGCTTTTGCTCCTTGGTCTTTTTGCCCTCGCCCGGCTTGGGTGCCGCGGCGGGGCTGCTGTCCTGGGCGGCGTTGGCTTTGGTGGACTTGGCCGCGGCAGGTGCGCTCTCCCCTGCCGCCTCGGCGGCGGCGCGGGCAGCGAGGTCCTCGCGTTTGAAGAGGTAGTAGTCGTAGTCGCCATCGTAGACCGTGACCTTGCCGTCGCGGATGTCGATGATGCGGTTGGCCACAGCGCGCACCAAGTGCTCGTCGTGGCTGATCAGCACAATGGTACCGGGGAAGTTTTGCAGAGCGTTCTCGAGCATGTCCACCGAGTCGATGTCCAAGTGGTTGGTGGGCTCGTCTAGGCACAGGAGCGCCTCGGGCGCCACGAGCATCTTGGCCAGGGCCAGACGCGCCTTTTCGCCGCCGGAGAGAACTCGAACCTGCTTCTCGATGGAATCGTTGTCGCTAAACAGGAAGGCGCCCAGCAGGCTGCGCTGCTGCGGTACGGTCCACTTGGGCGTGACAGTGTCGATCTCTTGCAGGACGGTGTTGGACTCGGTCATGCCCTCGAGCGCGTGCTGGGCATAGTAGGCCACACCCACGTTGGTGCCCAGGTCGCGCGTGCCGGTGGTGGGCGGCTCCAGGCCGGCGAGGATTTTCATGAGCGTGGACTTGCCGGCGCCGTTGGGGCCGACGAGCGCCACGTGCTCGCCGCGGTAGAGTTTGAGGTCGATATCGCTGTAGATGTGCTTGTTGCCGTAGGACTTGGACACACCCTCCAGGCCCACGACCATGTCGCCCGAGCGCGGCGGGTCGGGGAACTTAAAGTCGATGTGCTTGTGACCCTCGGGCAGGATGACGAGCTCCTTTTTGATCTGCTCGATCTTGCGGATGCGTTCCTGCGCCTGGGCGGCCTTGGTGGGCTTGTAGCGGAACTTGTCGACGAAGACCTGCATGTGGGCGATGTCGCGCTCCTGGGCGGCGCGCTTGGCGCGCATCTGCTCCAGATTGTCCTCGCGCTGCTTGAGGTAACTGCTGTAGTTGCCGGTGTAGGTGGTCACGCGGCGGTTCTCGAGCGCGGCGACGTGGTCGACGCAGGCGTCCATGAAGGCGCGGTCGTGGCTGACGATGAGCACGGCGCCGTCGTAGTTGGCAATAAAGCCGCGCAGCCACTGGACGCTCTCGAGGTCTAGGTGGTTGGTGGGCTCGTCGAGCAGCAGCAGGTCGGGGTGGCGCAGGAAGAGCTTGGCGAGCGCGATACGCATCTGCCAGCCGCCGGAGAACTCGGAGCACGGGCGCTCAAAGTCGGTGACCTTAAAGCCCAGGCCGGACAGGATCTTGCGGGCGTTGCTCTCGAGTTCATAGCCGCCCAGGTGCTCAAAGCGGTCCTGGACCTGGCCGTACTCGTTCAGGAGTGCGTCGATGTCCTTGCCCTGTTCGGAGAGCTCGGTGATTTGGGCCTGCAGCTCGTTGGCGCGCTCGCCCATGCGGCGGATTTCCTTGGCCGCCGCCATGACCTCTGCGAGGATGGTGGTGTCCTTTTGCTCCAGGTTGGTTTCCTGCTCGAGGTAGCCCACCTGGCAGTCCTTGGCGTACTGGACCTGGCCGGCGTCCGGGCTGTCGATACCCATAATGATCTTGAGCATGGTGGTTTTACCGGCGCCGTTGGGGCCCACGAGCGCAAAGCGCTCGCCGGGGTTGATCTGGAAGGACGCGCCGCTAAAGAGGACGCGCGCGCCGAAGCTTTTTTCGATCTTGTCGACCAGGAGGATCATGGTGCCGCCTTTGATCTTGTGTGCCTATATGAAAAAAGGCCCCAACTTGCGTTGGAGCCTCATTCAATGCTCGGGTGGAGACGAGGGGGATCGAACCCCTGACCTCTTGACTGCCAGTCAAGCGCTCTCCCAGCTGAGCTACGCCCCCGTGCAGAAAAGTACTATACGGGAACTCGGACGGCGATGCAAGGACAATTTTGGAAAAACTTTCGCGGGCCCCGGCGCGCACGCGTGGGCGCACGGGCCCGCTCAGGGCCGAGGGGCCCGCGATGCCCGCGGGGGCAGCGGCCCACGCACGGTCCGTGCGCCGGCCGACTTGGCGCGCGGAACACGACTCTCCCCGTGCAACAGGGTTTTCCGTGCACCGCCAGTCCCATTATCGGGTCTTATTACGAAGTGCCCCTCCCCTGCGCTTCAGAACCATGCCAGTTTACTACGATGAATCAGGAATGTCCGACCACACACGCCTTTTGGCGTAACCGGCAGGCTTCTTACCTGCGGTTTTGCAAACGGAGAACACACGGTGCTCAGGGGTCGCCGATCCGTCGTAGTAAACCGGCATGGTTTTGAAATGGCATCAGGTTGATTTCACAGTTAAATGTGTTGGAGCCCTGAATTAATGGCCTTAACTTTTTCTAAAACACGTCTTTTCCGCGACGCGCCTAGATTAGCTGTTGTTTAACATCGGATTTGATCTTGCGTTGTGCGACTTCCTCGTGCATGGTAGTATTTCACGACGTGAAGCGAAGAAATTGGGCCTGAGTTGGCTTTGTTAGAATTGCATTCACCGTTCATAAGGGCTCTTGGCGCAACGGTTAGCGCAGGGGACTCATAATCCCTGGGTTCTGGGTTCGAATCCCGGAGGGCCCACCAGAGTATTTCGAGGCCGGGCATTACGCCCGGCCTCTTTGCTAATGGCGCTGCTGACTAGCTTTGCCATCTAGAGACGCAAAGTCATCAACATTCATATTCGTAATTAACAATGGGCATGTCGCCAAGATGCTACCCAGTCAACACATGACCTAAATCTATAGATATGAAAAAAGGCCCCAACTTGCGTTGGAACCTCATTCAATGATCGGGTGGAGACGAGGGGGATCGAACCCCTGACCTCTTGACTGCCAGTCAAGCGCTCTCCCAGCTGAGCTACGCCCCCGTGCGAAGAAGTACTATACGGGAACTCGGACGGCGATGCAAGGACAATTTTGGAAAATATTTTGCGGCGCGTTGAACGGGAGCGGGGCCAAAGAGACACACGATGCCCGACATAGCCCGCGGGGCGAGCCCCGTGGGCGGCGGCAAGCCCGCCGCCTTCCTTTGCAGGGCTCGGCATGTCGCCCCAGACGCCGCCGGCCAGACCAAAGCGATCCGCGGTGCATCCGTGGGCATGAGCCCTTCCGCACGCCTTCGGGCCAATTTACGGAACCGTGCGTAGCTCGCCCCAGCTGGTCGCTCCATAAACAGACCGGTTTACTACGCCGATTCCCGGATTTCCGACCTCACGCCTACTTTCGCAAAACGGGCAGGCAATCTACCTGCGGTTTTACGAGCGGCGAAATCAGTGTGTTCAGTCACCCTCAATCCAACGTAGTAAACCGGCATGGTTTTAAAATGGCACTTAATTACTGACAGCATATAAAGTATTAAAAATGCCCACTTGGCCATTATTACTTACCAATACCGAGCCAATTGCACAGAACGTTGGCCCGCAATCTGGTCTCAGCGCATCTCATCGCCTCGGTTTTTGGCTTGTAGCGCAACTCTAATCGCTCACACACACTGTGAATGATGGCATCAAGCTGATCGTGATCATTGAGCATGTCATGGGTTACAAGAAATACGTCGTATCCCATGCTTTGCAATGCTGTCATTCGGGTGGCATCGTGGTCAAGCACGGCGCCCGATCCATGGATAACCTCTCCTTGAAGTTCGATAATCACAGCCTTCATTGTTATTGGATTTACGATGACGATATCGCCGTAACAGATTTTCTGACCTGCGATTTTCCGAGCTGAATTCGACAGCGGTGTTAAGTCGTTGACGAATATGTTTTTAAACTCCGCTCCGCCGGCACGCCTCGGATGACTCAGTAACATGATTCCAGCAACTTCTAGCGGGGATGCAGCGATACCCATTACCTGCCGTGCGGCTTCGTAGAATTGCTTTCCCCACATCTCGCCTTTAACCTTCGCTGCAAATCTATGCAGTTCTTCTATTTCAATAAGAGGCTTTCTCATCCAGAGCGATGTGCCCTTTCCGCTAGCTGTATTTCCGGATCCGTTATCCTGCTGCTCACTTTGATCATTCTTGCTGTCCTTCTGGTGCGCCCGAGCATGGACTCGCTTCCATGGGATCTCATCTTGAGTTTCGTCTAGTTCAAACAAACTTTCTGTGGTGTACTGCTCTTCTTCTGATTTTGTCTGCTCAAGTGCTATGTCGACCGCGGGCGATGGTTTAAAAACCGAGAACCATCCGTAGAACTCGTACATAGCCAGAACCAGGTCGCATGAAGACACGCTTCGAGTCATGGTGAATAACGTATTAAGAGGGTCTGTGACGCTAAAGCCCATACCCGTGTCGATGGAAACCTTCTCTGTATAGGCGCTGTTCCATCGGATGGTCCGTCTTGTCTCGGAATGCAGGTTACTTCGTGTTGATGCTGCTGTGATGATTGGCGTCTTGAGGACGTCGACTACAAAGGGCGATTGGGATAGAGCTCGCCAGCCGTCTTCGGAGTTGGGTAGGTGCGGGTAGAGGTTGCGCACCTGCGGTGGGCAGCGCCAGTAGCGGAATGCTGTGTTTGCGCAGACGATTTCGTCCATTTGTGCCTCCCCTGGTATCGGCCGTTGATCGTGCGGATTGCGGGCATGGCCGATTATCTACCGGGACATCATGCGGGTAAGTACCGGAAGCAAACCAAAAGCTTGACGAGTTCTGCCGAAAAACCACCGTGTGATAGAAATCCGCTGGAAGGCGCTTTGGGCATGTGGTCCCTATCTCCACATTTGTGCTCGGATCACAGGGGGAATTCAATGAAAATACGCATGCGTTTTATACAAAACGGGCAATGGCGTCAGCAAAAAGGATGCGATAAAAAATGGCGCCATAGACGACTACGATTTGTTTTTGGTGTCAGTTTTGGTGTCACCCTTGGTGTCAAAAAGAAAAAGGCCAGAGGCTTAACACCTCTGACCTGTGCTTTTGATGGTGGGCGATACAAGATTCGAACTTGTGACCCCATCCGTGTGAAGGATATGCTCTACCCCTGAGCCAATCGCCCGTCGCCTTTCGGCAAAAGAGATACTATCATAGCCGCGCGTGGTTTACCAAGAACTTTTTGCCCCCGATTTTAAAATCGTTGACGTAATCGTGGGCGCAGACCTCGTCACCGCAATCAGGGCAGCCGACAAACCAGCAGCTAAACCACCCTTTATCGCTTGATCCACGAGGTCTCGGGGCGGCAGATAAGTCGCGCGTTGTTGTAGGCCATGTCGAGCGTGAGACAGGTACGCGCGGCGTAAAAGCCGTCCTCGCGCTGAATGGTCAGCGCCAGCTCGGGCTTGTCGCCGGTTAGGCATAGCGGCAGCAGCAGCTGGATCCGGCCGCCATAGAACTGCGGCACCGCGAGCGTGTAGTTGGCTGCGGCGCGGCGGGCGGCCTCGACGACGGCGCCCTCAAAGGCGCGGCGCAGCAGCAGCGAGTTGTCCTCCCCCATCAGGCTGGCGGGGATGCGCGTCAGGTTCTCCTCGTCGCCCAGAATATGGTCGATGTTGGAGCGAATGGGCAGGCGGTAGTCAAAGACGAGCTCGGAGGGGTCCTCGGCAAAGCGTACGCGGCACGGCAGGTACTCAAATGAGACCAGCATAGGGTCGCTTTCCTTAAAGAAACCCTTCAAAAACCAGCGCTGCCGCGCATCGGGCTTGGTGTTGGGCTCAAACAGACCGTAGATGGTCTCGTAACGGCGCGTGTACAGGCCGGTGTTAAACAGGCAGCGGTCGCCATCGAATACCAGCGGCAGGTTGGACGGCGCGGTCTGGTCCACGTCGCGCTCGGTCAAAAATACCGCGCGGCTAAACGAAAACGACAGGTAGTTTTTGAGGATGCGGTTGCTAGGACCCCAGTCCTCGGGATCGGCGAGGTCGACTAGGCGGTCGTAACAGGGCTCGGGGCAAAACGCAAACTCGTACACATTGCTGCACAGGGTGCTGGGGATTTCCATGTGGTGTCCTATCCATTCAATAGCTGGCGTGCGGATGCTTAGATTCTATACGTGCGATGGGTCGTCCGTGCCCGCAACGTAACCGCAGCGCAGCTCTTCGGCTAGCTCGCTGTTCGTGCGGCGACTGGAAACGAGGTCCTGGATCCAGGCGTAGTACTGGTTGTCATTTGGCTCGGGGCTGTCGGACAGCACGACCGGAGTGCCGGCGAACCCTAAGACGGACAACGCAAAGACAAGGCTGGTGCGTTTGTTGCCGTCTTCAAAGATGTGGTCCTTGACCATGTGCTCGGCCACGTAGGTGACCTGGTCAAAGATGTCTGCGAAGCGATCGGCCGGCGATTGACCGAATATCGTACAGAATGCACCCGCAAGCACGGACTCGACGCGTCCAAGCTCAAGCGCGGCCCGGTCGCCCGCGGCGTCGGTCGTATAGCAGCGCCCGACCGTCATCAGCGTGCTGTGCAGGCGCATCACGGCCGCGGCCATAGCTTCAAGCGAACCGGTATCATCGAGCACGAGCGGCGCGAACGGATGAGCGCTCCGCTGCATAGCCGCCATCATGAGTTCTCCAAGAGCCTGAGCGCGTTGGGCATGCCCTCAATGGTCAGCCGAACAGCTTCGTCGATTGACGTGGCGCCGTCGAGCAAAATCGGTGATGCTGAATTTGCCACATGCGCAGTTGATTGATCTTCTTGAGCAACGCAATCAGCGCCGTCATCTTGTTGAACATAGCTCCAAGGCATGTCTGACTCCTCTATAGCTTTACAGACGAAATAGCCCGCGAGTCGTACTCCAGGGCGATCGGCTGCCAGACGAGGTCTTCAATAGTGCAGTTTAGGGCATTTGCGAGCGCCAGTGCCGAGGAGACCGAGGCACGGCGTAGGTCGAGCTGGTTCTGCTCGTAGAGTTGTATGGCGCGAAGTTTAACCCCCGATTGGGCGGCGAGCTGTTTTTGCGTTAGTCCGGCCGCCTTTCGTGCCGCTTTGAGGCCCTTTTTGTCTGCCTGGGCGTTGTTCCATTTATCAATGACAATCTGGGCGAATTTGTCTTCGGAGGCCTCGTGAAGCGGATGGTACGAACCGATTATCCAATCGAGCGGGGCGACTTCGAGTAGCTCATTAAAGCCCAAGCTGCACATCCATTGCGCATAGGCTAAAACCCAGCCCGTCCAATACTGAGGCGAACGGTCGAACGGATAGGTCTCCCTGCATTCGACGTGGGTCAGTCCCGCATGGGCAATAATATCGCGCGCGAGCTCGTCGCCCGCCATGCCGCAGACGACGCGAGGCATACCGCGCTCAAACTGTTTCATCTCAAAAGCGTTCGACAGGATCGCCGTCAACTCGGCTGGAGTCAGCCCTTGGTCACAGAGGGCAAAATCGACCGCCTCGCCTAGTGTTCTCATGGCATCCTCGAGATACATCTCACTGTAGGCGTGGATCATCGTCCGTCATCCCCTCTCGAATGATATCGACGATACGGATTCCCTCAAATGGATTTTCGGCAAGTGGCTGCCGATATTCAATACTGGCTTCTAAGACTCTCCGAGTTCGGAAGTGCGGGGAAAGACCGAGTTCCGCCAAGCAGACCCCGGTTATACCCTTTCGTGAGCTGCGGTTTTGACGCCAAAATTTGGTTTGTGCTCGGCTGGTTGCGATTTTTCCCCGCACTTCCGGAAATGGGCGTTATGGCTGTGTTGTGCACGGCAAGAAAAGCGCCGAGAAAAGGGCAATCAAGCGGCAGCCGGTAGTCTTGGGAAGCGTTATGGGGACTGCGGTGGCTGCAAGCCTTTACCGGATGAGGTCTGCCAGGCACAACTCGCCCTTGGGGATCTTCGAAAGTCGCTTGTATTCCCTGGCGGCTGCCGTAAGCGAATCGGCATCCCAATAACTTTTGAGGAAGCCTTCCCTCTTTACCTCGTGCATGTCGAGCTCCTGTTTGCAGAAGTCGCTCGGTTTCATGCGTCCGCCGTGCCAGCGTCTCCACGAGCCCTCTCGAATAATGGCCAGCACCTCTATCTCGGGATGGGTCACGTAGCTAACCACCGGGAAGCGGCCGGCGTACAGGTTGCCGAGTTTGAAGCGTTCTTTCCTCGAGTCCAGCACCCTGACGATGCAGACTGGCCAGTCATAGTCTAAGTTGAGGTAGTTATCTTGGATATCGGAGGCTTTGCGCAGGCGGGTGACGTCCACGACGTCGGCCTCTGAAAAGACGAGCGCATCCGCCTCGAGGAGAATGTCCACGGCCACCTGTTCCGCTGTTCCCTCGCAGGAGATGATCGGATGATATCCCGCAAAGCGAAAACCGTTGTCACTGCTCACCGGACACCTCCCCTGCGACGAGCTCCTTAAGCGCGCGTACGTCGGCGTAGCGCGGAGCAGTTCCCTTCACAAAGTTCGAGGCAAATACCTCCGACTTCTTGTTCTCAATGCGCTTCACACGGTCGGCGTACTTCACCACGCGCGCACCGCTGTTGCGTCGGGCGAGAAAGAACACGTTGTCCTTGCGGTGCACGTGATCGAGGAGCTGCGGGTAGTGAGTCGTGAAAACCAGCGTCGCGCCGTTGGGGTTGGTCCCGCGGGCGGCAAACAGATCAAGCACGACGTTAACCAGTTGGCGGTTAAGGTGGTTCTCCACCTCGTCGACTAAAAGGTAGCCGCCGGAGCGCAGGACCCTCATTGCGCGCTGCACCAGCCCTAGGCCACGTACAGTGCCGGAGGAGAGTACCTCGGTGAGCCCCCGCTCGGAGATCGTGATGGGCTCGCGACCTGTAAACGTTAGTACGAAGGCGCGACCGGAGTCCCGGACCTCGAGGTGCTCGATGCCAGAGTCGAAAACACGAAGCACGTCGTCGAGACCGTTGAATTGCTCAGTGAGGCGGAAGCCACCGTCGCGCAATGCTATCGCTCGGATGCGATGGCCGAAGTCCTTGGCGAGCACAGCGGCTGCGACGGAAACGTCAGGCGGCGTAAGCGCCGCCCAAGAGTCCGGCATCTGAGCACGGTCGCACAGCGGGGACGCGAATTTCTCGATTTCGGCCCAGGATGCCAGGGTCGAGCGCTTGAGGGCCTTGGCTGGCAGCGAAGAAATCACCTCATCGGAGAACGTCAGCTCGGGACCGTCGTCGCCTCCTTCGACAGTCTGCAGCACCGACTCGAGCAAGTAAAGACGATCTGCGTGCCATATGACGCACTTGAGCTTGGACGGGCCGTCGAACGCGGCGGGGAACGTTGATGGGAGCCCGCCGCCGCGCGCCGGAGAGCCGTCAACAATGCGGTAGGCGAGCTCCAGCAGGTTCAGTGCTGTTGTCTTGCCCGTAGCGTTAATGCCCGCCAGCGCAACGACGCTATTCACGTAGAGATGGCCCGCCAGTTCGAAAGCCGACTCATCGGAGGCCGTCACCCGGTCGGAGGCG
>URMO01000021.1 GCA_900549085.1 uncultured Collinsella sp.
GTGATCTTTCGTGAACTTCCTGAGCATCTTCGAGGACCACGTGGCCGGCATCTTCGGTGCCACCCGTGCCCCGTTCTCCTTTAAGAAGCTTGCCAAGCAGGCCGCTCGCGACATGGAGGATCAGACTCTGGTGATCAACGGCGTCAACACCGCGCCGGCGCTCTATACCATCTTGATTGCCGCCGACGACGATCCCATGCTCGCCCCGTTCTATCCCGAGCTTTCGCGCGAGGTCCGCGAGTTTGTGAAAGCGCAGGCCGAAAAGCGCCGCTACGTCTTTGTCGGCGAGCCCCTCGTTCGCTTTATGATCGACCCGCAGCTGCGCGGCGGCAAGTTCTCGGTCTTTGCCGAGAACGTCGATACCCCTACGCTCGGTCGCCTGTACGAGGAAGAGCGCGCCTACCAAAACGGCCTGGGCCAGAACAACTCGGCCGCGAGCCGTGCCGCCAGCGCCCCGCGCGCCGGCCAGCAGCAGTTTGCCGCCCCGCAGCAGCACCCCGCTGCCATGCCGCAGCAGCAGCCGGCACCTCGTGCTGCCACTCCCGACCCGCTTGCCGTGGCCGACCCCTTTGCGCCCAATATGCCCGACCCTGCCGCCGCACCCATTCCCGTGCCCCAAACCGTCTCGCGCGACGCGCTTGCCGGCATGGGCGGAGCCGCCGCGACCGGCGCCGCCGCTGGCCTTGGCGCCGCAGCCAGCATCGCCTCCAACATGGCAAGCTCTCGCGCCCCGCAGCGTCCGCTCGCCCAGCTCGTCGATGTCGTGAGCGGCGAGAGCCACGCCATCACCTCCGCACAGGTAACCATCGGTCGCGAGCGCTCGGTTTCCGACATCGCCCTGCGCGACCCCAACGTGTCGCGCCGTCATGCCCAGCTCACCTTTACCGGCTCGGACTGGTCGATCGAGGACCTCAACTCCACTAACGGCACGCTCGTCAACAACCGTCGCATCACGCGCTGCCCGCTGCGCAACGGCGACCTGCTGACGTTTGGCCTGAGCACGTTCGAATTTAGGGGATAGTCGCTTATGAACATCGATATCGTCCTGTTTGCAGGCCGCATCGTCCTGGTCGTCCTGCTCTATATCTTCCTGTTTGCCGTCATGAAGACCGGCGTGGGGCTCGTCCGCGGCCAACGCCGCGACTCGGCCATCTGGACGATCGATGTGGACAAGGGCCCGCGCGGCATCCGCGGCATCCACGTGGATATGCTCGGCCCCGTCATCGTCGGCCGTTCGCCGTCGTCGGACATCTGCATTAACGAACCGTTTGTCTCGGCCTCGCATGCGCGTTTTTCGCTGCAGGGCCCGGCACTTATTATCGAGGACCTCAACTCGCTTAACGGCACGCTCGTCAACGGCCGCCAGCTGGTGGAGCCCGCAACGCTGCGCGAGGGCGACGAAGTCCAGATTGGCGACGTGGTCATGAAGGTGAACCGTCGATGATCGACGAGGAGAACAAGTCCGCAACCATACCCGAGACGTCGGCCGCCCCCGCGGCCGCGCCGGCTCATGCCGCCCCGACGGGCCCCGCGCCCGTGGAGCCCGAGGACACCGTGTTCTCCCTGCCTCTTTCGCATGTAACGCATGATATTTCGGATCTCGCCGATAACGAGGACGAAGAGGATGCCGCAGCGGCGCCCATCGGCGCACATGCTGCGGAACAGCCCACAGCGCCCGAAGCAACCCCGGCGCCGGCTCACTTTGCAGAGCCCGTCGCCGCGGCAATCAACGAGAGCGCTGCGGTGTTTGCGGCACCCGAGCCCGCCGCGCCGGCGTTTCCCATAGCCCCGGCATCCGAGGTTGCGCCCGCGTCTACGCCGGCGCCCGAGGCGGGGACATCCCCCGAGGACGGCCCTGCACCCAAGACCCCGCAGCCTGCGCCCGCAAGCGAGTCCGATGCCGTGGCCGAGCCCGCCGCCCAGTCGCAAAGCACGCCCGCGGCGTCGCACTTTGCGACGCCCGAGCCTATAGACGTCAGCCCGCAAGACGACGAGTCGACCGCCCGCGTTTCCGAGGAGCCCGACTCCCCGGACACCGGTGATTCCGAATCAAACGCCGAGACCGACACCGTCTCTCCCGATGACACCGCCGAGATCGACGTTGCCGCCGTTGAGGCCAAGCTCAAAGACCCCGGCTCGACCATGAGCTTTGAGCCCCTGACCGAGGAGCGCATCGAGACCGACTCGACCTATGATGCCGGTACCACCACGCAACTCATGTGGGGCGCCCGCTCCGACGTTGGCTGTGTGCGCCCGCACAATGAGGATTCCTACCTGGTGCAGTCGCCGCTCTTTTGCGTATGCGACGGCATGGGCGGTCACGCCGCCGGCGAGGTAGCCTCTTCCATCGCCGTCGAGACTATTGCCAAGACGGCCCCGCAGTCCGCCGACGCAGCGCGCCTGGCCGCAGCCGTCGAGGCAGCCAACGCCGCCGTAATCGAGGCGGCCCTGAACGGCCTGGGCAAGCCCGGCATGGGCTGCACAGCCACCTGCGCCTATATCGAAAACGACACGCTCGCCATCGCCCACGTGGGTGACTCGCGCGCCTACCTGCTCCACGAGGGCACGCTCATCCGCGTGACCCGCGACCACTCCTACGTGGAGGAGCTCGTGGACGCTGGCGAGATCACGGCAGACGAGGCTCGCGTCCACCCCAACCGTTCGGTCATCACCCGCGCACTGGGCTCGGACCCCGCCATGTATGCCGACCACTTCACCCTGCATATCGAGGAAGGCGACCGCCTGATCCTGTGCTCCGACGGCCTTTCGAGCATGATTCCCGATAGCGATATCGAGAACATCGCCACGCAGTCCTCAACCGCGCAAATCTGCGTCGACAACCTAGTGGACGCGGCGCTTGCTGCTGGCGGCCACGACAACGTGACCGTAGTAGTCGTTGACCTGGTTGACGATGGCGTTATGCGCGAGGCGCAGCGCGTGCGTCGCCGCAACATTACTATCGCCGCCATTCTGGCCCTCGTCTTTGTGCTGGCAGCTGGCATCTGGGCCTACACGGGTGTCACCGGCTCGTACTACCTGGGTGCCTACCAGGGCAATGTCGCCGTCTGGCGCGGCCTGCCCGGCAAGCCGCTCGGCCTTAAGCTGCACTGGCTCGACAGCACGACCACCATCAAACTGTCCGACCTGCCCGAAGACACGCAAAACCGCCTCAAGGCGGGCATTCCGCAAACAAGTGTCGACGATGCGCAGGACACGATATCCAAGTACCGCCACCAGATCGACGAGGAGCAGACCCGCCAGGTGATCGACGCGCAAACGATTCGCGACAACACCAATCAGGGATCGACCTCCGAATCAGATTCCGAGAAAACCGCCGAACAGTCCGCCGAGGCCGAAGCCTCCGATAAGAATTAGAAAGGGAGTGCCGCTTATGAGTCGCCGCAACACCGAGCTGCTCTTGCTCATCGCCTCGGCGTTCCCCGTCATCCTGCTGTATGCGATGTACGTCCTCACCGCGGGCGCTGCCATCTCCTTTGAGACGCTCGCCGTGCCGATCGGCCTCTTTGCCGCCTTCGCCGCGGCACATATCGCCGTGCGCATCTTGGCGCCCGGCGCCGACCCCGCCATCCTACCCATCGTATTTATACTTTCGGGCATCGGCATCACGTTCGTGACGCGTCTCGCCCCCGCTCTCGCCATCTCACAGCTCATCATCCTGTTTGTCTCGGTGGCCCTGATGGTGGGAACGCTTGCACTGGTCAAAAACCTCGACGTGGTCATGCGCTACAAGTACACCTTTGGCATTATCGGCATCATCCTGCTGATGCTGCCCATCTTTATCGGCACCACGATCTCGGGCTCCAAGCTGTGGATTCGCATCGCGGGCTTTACCATCCAGCCTGGCGAGTTCGCCAAGGTCTTTATCGTCCTGTTCCTGGCCGGCTACCTGGCCGAGAACCGCGAGCTGCTCTCCATCTCCAACCGCAAGATTCTGGGCTTTAAGATCCCTCGCCTGCGACTGCTGCTGCCGCTGTTTGCCGTGTGGGGTGTGTGCCTGCTCGTCGTCGTCTTCGAACGCGACCTGGGTTCGGCCGTGCTGTTCTACACCATCTTCTTGCTGATGCTCTACGTTGCCACGGGGCGCTTTTCGTATGTCGTTATCGGCCTTGCGCTCTTAGCTGTTGGAGCCGTGGGCGCCTACAAGTTCCTGTCTCACGTTCAGGTGCGTTTCCAGGTTTGGCTCGATCCGTTTAAGGACGCCCAGGGCCAGGGCTACCAGATCGTCCAGTCGCTCTTCTCGCTTGCCGATGGCGGTCTGGTCGGTGTTGGCATCGGCAACGGCATGGCCAACAACATCCCTGTCGTCGAGTCCGACTTTATCTTCTCGGCTATCGGCGAGGAGATGGGCCTTTTGGGCGGCGGCGCCGTGCTCATCCTGTTTATGCTCTTTGCCGTGCGTGGCCTCACCACGGCTGCCCGCGCTAAATCCGACCTCGCCGCCTTTAGTGCCACAGGCCTTACGGCCGCCATCAGCTTCCAGGCCTTCTTGATCGTTGGCGGCGTAACCCGCCTGATCCCGCTGACCGGCGTCACCCTGCCCTTTATGAGCCAGGGCGGCTCCTCTCTGCTGGCGAGCTTTATCATCGTCGCGCTCCTGCTGCGCGCCGGTGACGAGGCGACCGGACGCGAGGCCGAGCTTACCGGCACCGGCACCATGGCCGCCATCACCGATGATCAGGTCGCATCTGCCGCCGCCCCGACGGGCACGCGCTTTGCCACCTCGTCTTCCTACGGCAGCGGCAGCCATTCCATCGGCTCGCGTATGCGCCGTCGCCTGCTCGACACGCCTGAATCCGGTGTGCTCGGCCGCGTTGCGCTCGCCAACCGTCTAACCCGTGCGGTGCTCGCCTTTACGGCGCTGTTCGCCATCCTTATCGGCAACCTCACCTATGTCCAGGTCATCAAGGCCAAGGACTATCAGGACATGCCGACCAACAACCACACCATCGCCCGCTCCAAGTACATCCAGCGTGGCTCCATCATCACGTCTGACGGCGTGACGCTAGCCGAGTCGCTGCAACAGGAGGACGGCACCTACGCCCGTTCCTACCCCAACGGCAACATGGCCGCACACGTGGTGGGCTACGTGAGCCAGCAATACGGCACCGCCGGCATCGAGAGCGTCATGAACGATACGCTCACCGGCTCCAAGGATTACTCCAGCTGGAACAACGCCATCGCGTCGCTCGCGGGGCAGACCCAGCCGGGCAATACCGCCAAGCTTACCATCGACTCGCGCATCCAGACGGCTGCCGAGCAGGCGCTCAAGGGCTTTAAGGGCGCTGTGGTGGTCATGGATCCGCGTACCGGTGCGGTCCTTGCGTGCGCGAGCTCGCCCACCTATGACAACACCAACATCGATGCCCTGATGCAGTCGGGCGGTGGCGAGGACGGCTCCATGTACGACCGCGCCATGGACGCGCTGTACACCCCGGGCTCGACCTTTAAGGTCGTCACGCTCTCCGCGGCGCTCGAAACCGGCACCGCCAGCCTTACCAGCACGTACCAGGCGCCCGGCTCCATGGACATCGGCAACGCGCCGGTCACCAACTCCGCCAACGAAAGCTACGGAACCATCAGCCTGCAGCAGGCCTTCGCCGTGTCGTCTAACGTCGTCTTTGGCCAGGTGGCCAACGAGGTCGGCGCCAACTCGCTCGTCCAGTTTGCCAACGCCTTTGGCTACGGTCAAAAGCTCGGTCAGGATCTGACCACCGCGGCTTCCATCATGGCCGACCCTTCGCTTATGACCGAGTGGGAGACCGCTTGGGCAGGCGCCGGCCAGCCCGTCGGCATGGACCACACACCTGGCCCGCAGACCACCGTCATGCAGAATTGCGTGATCGCTGCCGCTATCGCCAACAGCGGCGTGGTCATGGACCCGTTCTTTGTGTCACAGATACTCGCCCCGGACGGGACCGTGGTTAAGACCACGCAGTCCCGCTCGCTGGGCCAGGCTGTCAGCTCTGCCACGGCCGACCAGGTCAAGCAGGCCATGCTCGCCGTCGTCCAGTCCGGCACCGGCACCGATGCCCAGATTCCGGGCGTCAAGGTTGCCGGCAAGACCGGTTCGGCCGAGACCGGCGGCACCAACGTCAACTCTATGTTTGTTGGCTTTGCACCTTACGATTCACCCACGGTTGCCATCTCGGTGGCCCTGGAGGATTACGACAAACACGACGTCGAGGCGGCCAAGATTGCCGGCATCGTCCTGACCGCGGCGCTCGCCGCACAGGGAGCGTGATGCCCGTGATCAAGGCGGATACTTGGGGCACGCCACGGCCGATGAGCTAGCGGCAACGCGCCACACGGCCCCAGCGGCCACACATTTGGTACCACACACATCGTTGAGCGAATAGTTATGTTAGGAGCAGGAATGGAACAGAGGGTCCTCGGGGGAAGATACCTCCTTAAGGATAAGGTGGGAACGGGCGGTATGGCGACCGTCTTCCGTGCACAGGATCAGGTCCTCGACCGCACGGTTGCCGTCAAGATCATGCTGCCGCAGTATGCCGGCGACGCCACCTTCGCCGCCCGCTTTAAGCAGGAGGCCCAGGCAGCGGCCGGCCTGTCCTCCCCCTATATCGTGGGCGTCTACGACTGGGGCAAGGACGGCGACACCTATTACATCGTCATGGAGTACCTGCGCGGTACCGACCTTAAGAGCGGCATCAAGAGCCACGGCGCCCTCGATCCCAAGAAGGTCGCACAGATCGGCTCGCAGATCAGCTCCGCGCTTTCGGTCGCACACAAGCACGAGATTATCCACCGCGACATCAAGCCGCAAAACATCATGGTGCTGCCCGACGGCAACATCAAGGTAATGGATTTTGGCATCGCACGCGCCAAGAACAGCCACCTCACGCAGGATAACAACGTTCTGGGCACCGCCCACTATGTAAGCCCCGAGCAGACCCGCGGCCAGGACCTCGGCCCCACCTCGGATATCTACTCGCTGGGTGTCGTCATGTACGAGTGCGCCACCGGTCGCGTACCCTTTGACGGCGACGACGCTATCTCGGTCGCGCTCAAGCAGGTCAACGAACTCCCCATCCCGCCGAGCCAGATCAACTCCGGCGTCGATGCCGACCTGGAGCGCATCATCCTCAAGTGCATGGAGAAGGACCCGGCAAACCGCTTCCAGACGGCCGACGAGCTGCGCCAGGTGCTCAACAGCTACCTGTCCGGCCGCACCGTCAACGTCTCGGAGCCCACGCGCATCATCGGTGCCGCCGGCGACCTGGGTGCCACCAAGACCCGCGAGCTTTCCGACTCAACGCGCGCTATGGTTCGTCCCGTCTCGGGCGTGAGCGGTCAGAACACCGCCCGTAGCGCTGTCTCGGGCTCCACGGGCTCCTACGAGGTCGAGAAGCCTAAGTCCAACAAGAATAAGATTATAGCCGCCGTGATTGCCGCCGTCGCCGTGATTGGCGTTGTAGTGGCCTTTGCCACGGGCATGTTCAGTGGCGAACAGGTCACGGTGCCCGACGTGCTGGGCAAGGACCAGGAAACCGCTATTGAGCTGATCAAGGAAGCCGGCCTTGAGGTTGGCACCGTCGACCAGAGCTACAACGACGATGTCGACGAGGGAAAGGTCGCCGAGCAGACCCCCAACGGCAACACCAAGAAGGCCAAGGGCACGAGGGTGAACCTGGTAGTCTCCAAGGGCCCTAAGCCCTCCGAGAAGGTTGAGGTTCCGCAGCTCGTCGGCCTGACCAAGGACCAGGCCGAGGCCGCACTGGCAAGCGTGGGCCTGAAGGGCAGCGCTTCGGAGGAAGCCAATGAGGCCGAAGAAGGCCAGGTCTTTGAGCAGAGCACTGTTGCCGGCAAGGAGGTCGAGAAGGGCACGACCATCTCGTACAAGGTCTCCAGCGGCCCGGACACCACCTCGGTGCCCGATCTGACCGACATGACCGAGGCCCAGGCGCGCAACGCTCTCGACATGGCTGGCTTTGGCGTCGACGTGAGCTACCAGGAAAACGACTCGGTTACCGAGGGCACCGTAATTAGCTGGAACCCCAGCGGCAAGCAGAAGCCCGGTGCCACGATCACCGTCGTCATCGCCAAGAAGTCCGGCAAGGCCAGCGTCCCGGGCAACCTGTACGGCAAGAGCATCTCCGCCGCCGTCACCGCGCTCAACAACGCCGGGTTCTACAACATCGCATTCTGCGATCAGAACGGCAACCCCGTGAGTGGCAACGAGAATGCCACCGTTACGGGCGTCTCCCCCACCGGCAAGCAGTCCACCGACAGCACGATTACGCTGACGGTTTCTATCTCCGGCTCCGGCGACGACTCCGAGTCTAGCAACTAACGTCGATCGCTTGTTGCTCCGAGCGGTTTAGACCGCAAACACATTCGCTCAGAAGCGCCCGCTTGCTCCCCCAGCAAGCGGGCGCTTTGTGTGTCTCAGTAGACATCTGGTGATTTGATTTGGAAAATGTGGACGGACCCGCAGCCGGACGGGTAGAATGTTTCTAGAAAACGACGCATCCCGCGTAAGTGTTAAGGAGCGCGGGCGGCCTAGTTTTCTAACGTGTTAAACGGCCGGGCTGCAACCCCGGCCGTTTTTATTTGCGCTTGCGGCGCAAACGCCGAGAACCGTCCGCACCGCGCGTGCGCCTACGGACCTTAAACCGAACCTCATACGAATCAAGAAACGCAATGATGAACGTGCCGACCGTCGCAAGGGCGGCGAGCGCGTTAAGGAATTTCAGCAATTGGGGACCTCCGATTAAGTCTTCGGCCGCCCGCGCACGGGATACGTCGCACCCACGATGCCAACCGATGCAGCCCGGATGGTGCGGGCGACGGGAAGGGTGGCGCGGGCGGAGCAAGACGAAATGCGACCCATATTGGTGACGCGGGCGTCGACGGCCCGAATCCGGCCCTTAGACCAGAAGAGCCCGGCACCATAGCGGTACCGGGCTCGGTCAATCTCTGGTGCCCCCGGGCGGATTCGAACCGTCGACACCCGCTTTAGGAGAGCGGTGCTCTATCCCCTGAGCTACGGAGGCATGTTGTACTAGTGTAGCAGATTTACGCCGCTACCATGCAGCGCATAGCCACTCTTCGAGGTAGTCATTGGGGACGTTCTTTAATGACTAGTCGTTTAAGAACGTCCCCAATGACTAGTTGCCTTTGTGGAAGAGGCCTTTGATGACGGAAGGAATGCTCTTAGCGCCCTTGGCCGTCACATCGATAAAGTCGGGCGAACGCACAAGCTTATTCTCGTCGACGTACTTGCGGACCGCGCGAAGCGTCTCTTTGTCGTCGCGCGTCGAAAACGTAAAGTGACCGTTGTCCTTGGTGAAGATGGCAAAACGCGTAATCTTCTTGGTGCCGCGTAAAACCTCGGCGGCAATATAGTCGACCTCGTCCCACGGGATTTGAATATAATCCTCGGGATTGCGCTCGTTATAGTACTCAAACGCCTTATTGCCCACCATCACGTTACCGTGGCTGGTAAGCCCCATCAGGCAGGTTGCCGGCGTTGCCAGATCGACCGTGCTGTTCTGAGATTGCGCCATACGCGCCTCGCCCTCCAATAAAAACAATCGGACCGCATCCAGTGTACCCACCGGGTGCGGTCCGTTTCAATGGCTCAAAAGCCCTTGCCTAGCAATTCTCGGTCTTAAGCCGAAGCGTGCTTACATGAAGCCGCAGAAGCGACCGATGATGCCGACGGCGAAGAGAGCCAGGATGATGACGATCGGGCTGACCTTCTTCTTGAGGAGCTTGCAGACCAGCAGGGTCAGGCACACGGCGGCAAGGCCGGGGATGAGCTGATCGAGGTTGGCCTGAAGCGTGGTGACCTTCATCTGATCAAGGGCGGTAGCACCGACGGAGTTGTACATCGTCAGCGCTTCCTTGATACCCTCGGAACCGGAGGGCAGGCTAGCCCAGTCGATAAAGGCGCCAGCAGACTGCTTGACCGTGGAGACGATCGGGGTGAAGGAAATGGACACCCAGCGCTCGACCAGGGCGCCGATGATGAACATACCCAGGATGGAAGCGCCCTCGGTGACCTTGCCCATCAGACCACCGGAGAGGTCCTTGGCGATGGAGGAGCCGACCTTGTAGCCAAACTCCTGCGTGTACCACAGGAAAGCGTAACGGATGATGTTCCACGCGAAGAAGAACAGCAGCGGACCGACGATGCTGCCGGACATGGCCAGGGAAGCGCCCAGAGCGCCCAGAATCGGGCGAAGGGTGAACCAGAAGACGGGGTCACCGACGCCGGCGAGCGGGCCCATCATACCGACCTTGACGCCCTGGATGGCGACGTCATCGATCGGAGCACCGTTGGCGCGCTCCTCCTCGAGGGCGAGGGTAACGCCAATGACGGGGGCGGAAACATAGGGGTGGGTGTTATAGAACTCCAGATGGCGCTTAAGAGCGGCAATCTGGTCATCCTTGCTGGTGTAGAGCTTCTTGATCGCAGGGATCATTGCGAAGCACCAGCCGCCGTTCTGCATACGCTCGTAGTTCCACGAGCCCTGAAGGAACTGATGACGGAAGCAAACCTTCTTGCGGTCAGCCTTGGTGAGCTGAATCTTGTTCTCTGCCATATGTATCACTCCCCTCCTACTCGTAATCGTTCAGAATGTCGCCGAGCGGGTCGCCGGAGCCACCGCCCATGCCGCCACCCTGCTTGGCCAGATCCTTAAGGCCAAGGTAGATGAGGGCAAGGGAGATGCCGATGAGGCCAAGGGCGATCAGCGTGAGCTGAGGGATGGCAGCAAGGACAAAGCCGAGGATGAAGAACGGCCAGGTCTCCTTGGTGGCCATCATGTTGATGACCATGGCGTAACCGACGGAAGCGACCATGCCGCCGCCGACAGCCATGCCGCCGGACAGCCAGTCGGGCATAGCGTTAAGCGCGTTGGTAACGGCCTCGGCCGGGATGACGCACAGAAGCACTGCCGGGATGGCGATACGAAGGCCCTGCATGAGGATGGCAATGTACTGCCAGCGCTCGATGCCGGAGAAGTCGCCCTTCTCGGCGCAACCGTCCATGGCGTGAGCGATAGCGGTAGCAATGGTACGGCAAATCATGGTCAGGAACAGACCAGCGACCGACAGCGGGACGGCGACGGCGATGGCCGCGGTAACGGCCTTGGCCGAATCAGTGGCGCCGCCGTTGAGGGCGAGCACCATGATGATCGAAGAAGCGACCGAGGCCAGAGCGGCGTCAGGCGCGACGGCGGCGCCGACGTTAGCCCAGCCAAGGGCCATCATCTGGAGCGAACCGCCCAGGAGGATGCCCTCCTGAAGGTGACCGGTTACGAGACCGATAAGCGTGCATGCCACGAGCGGCTGATGGAACTGGAACTCATCCAGAATGCCTTCCATACCGGCAAGCAACGCGACAATCGCAACAAGAAGAATAGTGATTGCAGACATGTATCGGACCCTCCTTTACTATGCTTGAGCGGCCAGTTCGGCCTTAGCTTTCTTCAACATGGCGTCGAGATCCTCGGAAGCATCCGAAGGAACCTTGCGGACCTCGAACTTGACGCCCTTGGCCTTGAGGGCCTCGAGGGTCTTAACGTCGTCATCGCCCATAGCGACGGCGTTGGTGACGACGACCTTGCCCTTGGAGTGAGCCATGGAACCGATGTTGACTTCCTTGATGTCGACGCCGGCCTCGATGGCCTTGAGCAGATCCTGCGGGTTCTCGAAGAGCAGCATGGCCTTGGTGCCACCAAAGCGCGTGTCCTTGACGACCTCGGCCATCTTCTTGATGGGAACGACGTTGGCATGGACTCCCGGAGGGGCAGCCTGCTCGATCATGGTCTTGCGGAGCTCGTCGTGAGCAACGCCGTCGGAAACCACGATGATGCGGTTGGGGTTGATCTGCTTGGTCCACGTGGTGGCCACCTGACCATGAAGCAGACGGGTGTCGATACGGACGTGGGCAATCTTGATGTGCCCGTCGCCGATGACCGTTCCCGGAGGGATGGCGCCTGCAGGAGCAGCGGCGGCCGTAGCCGGCTTCTTCTCCTCGGGCTCCAGAGACTCGGGCTTGACGCGCACGCCAGCCTTAGCCTCAGTCACGAGATGTTTTGCGATCGCATGTGCAGTGTTCTTTGCGTCAAAGCGCTGCGAATATGCCTCGATGAGCATAGGCAGGTTGACACCGGTGACGATAGCCCAGGAATCGTGGCCCTCGATGAGCCCGCTGATCTGGTTGAACGGCGTGCCGCCCCACAGATCAACGAGGAAGAGTACCTGCTCCTGGTCGTCGAAGGAAGCGACTGCTTCCTCGACCTTAGCACGGAAGTCGTCGGGGCCCATGCTCGGCTCGAGCGAGACCACGGCCACAGACGGCTGATCGCCAAAGACCATCGAGCCCGTCTGCTTGATTCCAGCTGCCAAGTCCCCGTGGCTAGCAAGAACAATACTTACCATCACATAACCTCCTTTTTGTCTACGTAATTCCTACACGACATGAAAGGAGTATACCTGTTTGGTTTGTGGAATTATAGCTAAATCCGCAAAAGGTTGGATTATTTGTTTAAACGTCTAAGTTTGTTACAAATTGATTACGTTGCTGGTTTTCGACTCATTACCCGCCAGAGCGTCGCTCATCAAGCCATGTACTTTACAGATACAAGCAGGCTGTTCATTAATAATGATTTTAAGCAAGTGCGAATGTACTTGTACTACTGCTATTTTGTTTAAACAGACATGACTTGACTATTTTCGTGACTTATGCACTACGAAACTACTCAAAAAAGTTGCGGTGGAATAGTTCTTGTTTAAGAGCCAGAAGGCTGGATTTAGGAACTATTTCACCGCAACTTATAGGGGATTCTAGGCGATGTGGAGAGGGTTGGCGGCATCGACGGCATCGGGGGCGTCGGAGGGGTCATCAGGGACAGCGCCTGCCGGGTCCTCGTCGGGGGTCTCGATCTGCTTAATCATGACCTCCTGGCCCTGCAGCAGGTATGTCTCGCCGCTGCCGCAATGGGGGCAGGTCTTGCCGTGCTCGACCGTCGCGTAGTCGCGGCCGCATGCCTCGCAATGCGTCACGGCCTCGACGGGCTCCACAATAAGCTCCGCGCCCTGCGTGATGGGCTTTTTATCTGCCGCCCAGCGCCAAGCGTCGAGCAGGAGATCGGGAACGACGCCCGAGACCTCGCCCAGCAGCAGCGTGACGCTCGAAACGCGACTCACGCCATTGGCACGCGCCACGTTCTCAACATCGCGAATGATGTGATAGACGATTCCCAATTCATGCAAGGTAGAAACCTTTCAACAACGGTTAGTGCGATGTCAGCCAAACGTCAGTGAGCGACGCTCTGCGCCGCTCACTGACTTGTCAGGTTCTTTTACTTCTTCCCAAATTTAATCTTAATTGCACGCTTCAATGCGTACTTGCCGAGGCTGGGGAGCTTTTGCTCGTATTTGACCATCGTGGAGCACTCGGGACGGTCGCGATCCAGATGGATGGCGTCAAACGCGCACTTGGTGGTGCACAGGCCGCAGCCGATGCACTTGTTGGGGTCGACGATCGAGGCGCCGCAGCCCAGACAGCGGGCGGTCTCGGCGCGTATCTGTTCTTCGGTAAAGGTCTCAACATACTCGCTAAACGGCGCAGCCTTCTCGCGCTCGCGGTCCACGTGGGCAACCTCGCGGCTCGCGTTGTCGTAGCTCTCGATCACGACATCGTCGCGGTCGAGCGCGGTGTAGCGGCGCTGGTTGCGGCCGATGGTGAGCGTGGATCCCGGCTGCACAAAGCGATGGATGGACACGGCGGCCTCGTGTCCGGCGGCGATGGCATCGATGGCAAAACTCGGACCGGTATAGACGTCACCACCCACAAAGATGTCGGGTTCGGCGGTCTGGTAGGTCTGGGGATCGGCAAGGGCACCCTGGCCACGGCCAAGCTCCACCTTGGAACCGGCCAGCAGGTCGCCCCACACGATGGACTGGCCGATGGACATGACCACGCGATCGGCATCGACGCGGCGCAGGTCGTTCTCGTCGTACTCGGGCGTAAAACGGCCCTCGTCATCGTAAACGCGCGTGCAGCGCTTAAAGGTGATACCGCACACACGACCGGCCTCGTCCAGGTGAATCTCCTTGGGGCCCCAACCGCAGCTAATGTGCGCGCCGTCCTCAATGGCCTCGCGACGCTCCTCCTCGCTGGCGGGCATCTGGGCCTCGCTCTCCAGGCAGAACATCTCAACGTGCTCGGAACCCAGGCGGCAGGCGTTGCGGGCAACGTCGATGGCCACGTTGCCGCCGCCCACCACGATGGTGCGGCCGGGCAGCGCGTCGATCTTGCCACTGTTGACCTCGCGAAGGAAGTCAACGGCTACGGTCACATCCTCGGCATCCTCGCCCGGAATGCCGGCAAGGCGGCCACCCTGGCAGCCGATGGCAACATAAAAGGCCGTAAAGCCCTGCGCGCGCAGCTCGTCGAGCGTCACGTCGCGACCGACTTCCACGCCATAGCGGAACTCGGCACCCATCAGGCGAATGATCTCGACCTCTGCCTCGATAACGTCCTTCTCCAGCTTGAAGCTGGGAATACCGTAGGTGAGCATGCCGCCCGGGCGCTCGTTCTTCTCGAACACGACGGGCTTGTAGCCCTTCTCGGCCAGGTAGAAAGCGCAGGACAGGCCGGCCGGACCGGCACCGATGATGGCAATCTTCTGGTCGAAGCCGCCGGCACGCGTCGGGGTCACCACAGGTGGGACATAGCGTGTCGCGGCATCAAGATCGCGCTGGGCGATAAACTTCTTGACCTCGTCGATAGCCACGGCGGCATCCACGCGACCACGAGTACAGGCATCCTCACAGCGGCGGTTGCACACGCGGCCGCAGATAGCGGGCAGCGGGTTCTCGCGCTTGATGAGCGCCAGCGCCTCGTCATAGCGCCCCTGTGCCGCAAGCTTCAGATAGCCCTGAACGGCAACGTGCGCGGGGCAAGCCGTCTTGCAGGGCGCGGTGCCGGACTCGTGCGTCTCGATACGGTTATCGTTGCGGTAGTTGGGCGACCACTTGGTGTGGTCCCACTTGGTGGCATCGGGCAGCTCCTGGCGCGGATACTCGGGCACGTGGCCCCCGGCCTTTTTGCTGCAGAGCTTCTGGCCGAGCTTGGCGGCACCGGCAGGGCACACCTCAACGCAGCGACCGCAGGCCACGCACTTGTCCTTCTCGACCTTGGCGACATAGGCCGAGCGCGACAGGTTGGGCGTGTTGAACAGCTGCGAGGTGCGCAGGGCGTAGCACACGTTGACGTTGCAGTTGCAGATAGCGAAGATCTTGTTCTCGCCGTCGATGTTGGTGATCTGGTGCACAAAGCCGTTGTCCTCGGCCTGGCGCAAGATGTCGTAGACTTCCTCGCGCGTCACATAGTGGCCGCGGTCGGTCTCGACCACGTAGTCGGCCATATCGCCCACGGCGATGCACCAATCGGCGGGGTCGTCGGCGCAACCCTCCCCCATCACGCGACGGCTCGCGCGGCAGCTGCAGGTGCTGGCGGCATACTTACCCTCGTATTTGTCGAGCCAATGCTCGATATGCTCAATAGGCACCGAGGTGCTCGCGGCGTCGATGGCCTTTTCGACCGGAATGACGTGCATGCCGATACCGGCGCCTCCGGGCGGCACCATCGGCGTAGCCTTGGACAGCGGCCCCTTGGATGCCTGTTCAAAGAACTTGGCATAGACCGGATGCTCCTCAAGCTGGCTCACACGCATGTTGAGGAACTCGGCAGAACCCGGCACCAGCATGGGCAGCACCCACTGCTTGGCGCGCTCGGGGTTTTCCCAGTTGTACTCGAGCAGGCCCGTGTAGCTCATGTCGTCGAGCATCTTCTCGATATCGGCCTCGGGCATGCCGGTGAGCTTGACCATCTCGGGCAGCGTATAGGGACGGCGCATCTTCATCTTGCAGAGCACTTCGGCCTGCTCGTCGGTTGCGGCCTCGGCAAACGACCAGTACTCGTAGCCCAGCAGCTCGTCGCGATGCAGCAGACGGTTGGTGCAGTGCTCGCACAGCTTGACGATTGCCTCGCGCGGATGCTCCGGCAGCGGCGGCACAAACTCCGCACCGATATCGGGCTCGGTGTAGCTAATCCCCGGTCCGTTGAGAATCATGGTTGTCCCTTCTCTTGCCGCAGCACGACGAGACCGCAGCGCCCCTCTTTTTTGCAGGCCGAGCATGCCCCCATGCCGTTCACCCGCCATTGTTGACATTGTGTCAAAAATAGTATTGACGAACCGTCAACAATATTCAAGACTGTTAGGCGAACGGTCAGGCAAAAGAGGATGAAAGGCGGCAAACGCATGAGCAATAGCGTAGCGAGCATCCCTGTGGTCGATGCCGTCCCCGCATCCGATAGCGCGGCAAAGCGCTTGACGGGCGACGAACGCCGTCGCGAGATCCTCGATGCCGTGCGCACCGTAAGCTCCGAGCTGGGCGTGTCCCACCTATCGGTATCAGCCGTGACCAAGCGAGCCGGCTGCACGCGCTCGCTGTTCTACCACTACTTCGCTGACATGGACGCCGCCGTCACCGCCGTCATGGACGAGGCAATCGACGGTTTTATCTCCGAGCTCGAGCAGTGGAATGCCAACCGCACCGTCGGCGATATCGAGGGCGCACTCGACACCGTCGCCCCGCTCTTTAAGCGCCTGGTCGCCAGCGGCCACGAGCTGCCGAGTACGCTCACCTCAAGCAGCGGCGCGCTCTACGGCGGCTTTTTGCACAACGTGGTCCAGCGCGTGGCGCAGTATATCTGCGACACCACCGTGGTGGATTTTGTCACCCATCATGAGCTACGCATCGACCATGTCTACGAGACGTTCTACACCCTCATCATGGGACTGTTGATGTATATCCGCACGCACCCCGATGTGCCCGACGAGACGGTCAAGGAGATTATCGCCTCGACGCTCCACATCGAGGGCTATACCGCCAAGTATCCGGAGCGCAAGCCCCAGAACTGACGACATTTGGCCAAACTGCCCGCGATCAGAAGAGGGGCCGCGGGCGTGTGAAAGGAGAGCAGCATGCTGTTCGATGTTTGGGGTAGCGATACCCTTATCCACTGGGCCGGCTGGGCCATGGTCTTTATTGGCCTGATCGTGCTCAACGAGGTCGGCCGCCGCACCAAGCTGGGCGCGGCAATCATCTTTGGCGTTGCTCCGCTGGCCATGACCATCTACTGCGTCGCCATCGCCGTCGGCGTTTCGCAGGGTGCCGAGTGGGCGCTCACCAACCCCACCCATGTGTACCAGAACAGCTGGTTCCACTACGCCAAGGTATACGCGGCGCTGGCCGGTTGCTGGGGCTTCATTGCCATTAAGTACCAGTGGGGCAAGATCGGCAAGGCGCATTGGTTCCGCGCATGGCCGTTTGTGATCGTCGCTATCAACATCATGATTGCCGTCGTGTCCGATTTCGAGAGTGCCTACCACTTCTTTGTCCTGGGCCAGTCCACCTGGGTCACCTCCGAGGGTGTCACGCAGCTTGCCGGCTGGAACAACGTGTTCAACGGCATCGCCGGTCTCATCAACATCTTCTGCATGACCGGCTGGTGGAGCGTCTACGCCTCCGAGGATCAGACCGATATGCTGTGGCCCGACATGACCTGGGTCTACATCATCGCCTACGATGTCTGGAACTTCTGCTACACCTACAACTGCCTGCCCACCCACTCCTGGTTCTGCGGCTTTGCGCTGCTGCTGGCGCCCACCGTCGCCGCCTTTATCTGGAACAAGGGCGGCTGGATTCAGAACCGCGCCTTTACACTTGCTATTTGGTGCATGTTTGCCCAGGTGTTCCCGTACTTCCAGGAGGAGTCCATCTTTGTGACCCACTCCACGCTCGACCCAGGCGCCGCCACCGCGGTCTCGATTGCCGCGCTGATCGCCAACGTCGCCGCGATCATCTACATCGCCTACCGCGCCAAGAAGCTCGGTCGCAATCCCTACAAGCAGGATGTCTTTGAGGGCACCAGCGATTGGGAGAAGGCTACCGCTCGCCGCGCCAAGGTTGATTACGCGCACGCCGAGTAACATGTTGGTCGCTGTTGGCGCCTGGGCATAGGCCCGCTCGCCAGACTTTCAATCCAATGTCTCGCAGAGCCCCAGGAAAGCGTTTCGCTCGCTTTCCGGGGGCTTTTGTCGTTGCGTCTCTATTCATCTATTCAAAAACATGCGCATATATAAAATCGGATTTCAAATCATGCGGCGGCTCTATGGGGTCCCGTTTTTGGGTACAGTGTTGTCCCGATATTGAGTTGGGGGATATATGAAAGATGAGACGATGGCCCAAGAGGATGCGGCCCAAGATGCAGAAGCGTGTGCCGAGGCCCTGGAGAGTCTAGACCGGATTTCGCTTGACGAGGTTGCGTTTGACGATTCGAGCGTTGATGTGCAGGATGAGCCGGAAATCGAGGCACAGCCCGATGATCAGGATGCAAAAGACGATGGCGCCGCGCCCACCGAAGACGGGGCGGGGCACGAGGATTCCGAATGCGAGGCCGACGACCAGCCCGAATCCGACACGAACGAGGAAACCATCTTGCTCGACAACTTGCCGGCCGAAGATTCGCTGACCCGCGAGCTCCCTGGCTTAGGCTCTGCGCCTGCCGTGGACGAGACCATCGCCATGGGCGATATTCCCCTGCCGTCCGTTCCTTCGGCACGCGAAGCCGAGGTTCGTCATCGTAAGATGTCGCCCAAGCGCCGCAACCTGATGCTTGCCGGCGTTGTGGCCGTCGCGCTCGTCGCCGGCGGCGCAGGCTATGCTGCCTGGAACGGATATCAGCAAGAGCAGGCTGCCGTACTTGCCGCAAACGCCCATACCATGATGTCGGTGCAGATTGGCGTGCATGCCGCGGGCCTCGACTGCTCAACTGGCTCCAAGATTCCCGTGCAGGTGAGCGGGCAGGATTCCGACGGTTCTTCCGTGAGCGAAACGCTCTACGTTGACGAGCACGGTCGCGGCATTAAGCTGCTGCCCGGCGATTACACGTTCTCCATCGCCGCCTCCCCCATCGCGGCCGACGGCACCATCTACACCGTCCCGACCACCAAGGCCCAGGTTACGGTCAAGAATGACGGGCAGGATCTGCGCGCTCAAGCCACCTTTAAGCTTAAGGTGCCCTCAGCCGACACGGTGACCGACGACCAGATCGATGCCGCCGCCAAGTACGCCGAAGAAGGCGGCGCGAGCTCTGCCGCCGCGGCAAAGATACTCCAGCAGGCGGCAATTACGCGCCGCGATGCCGCCGCCAACGCCGTAAGCGCAAGCGAGGCTCAGTCCGCCCGCGATGCCGACGCTCGGCACAAGGCGACGAACCTGTATCAGCTCGATATTCCGGTTGAGTGGTATGGCAAGGTCGCAACCTGGCAGAACGGCAACACGCTGTGCATTTATCTGGACGGCGACACCAACACACCGCTCGTGACGCTCGTCGCGGTGCGCGATGGCGAGACCTTTACGCCCGACGACGGCGATACGGTTTTGGGCACGGTCAGCCTAGGCAACGGCTACACCGTCTACGCCAGCGGCCCTGTCTATCCGTACGTGATTCCGCAAACCGTTAATGGACACACGCAGAACCCCGTGTCGACCTACCCCATGGATACGGCGATTGAGCTTGTCGAGCTCACGACCGGCAACCGCTACACATACAGCCAGATCAAAAACGACCTGGTCGGTAAAGACGGCAAGGCAGACGCCGCGACCAAACTCGAGACCGACTACCTCGCCCAGATTCTCCTGCCGAGCATCAAGGCCCAGGACTAGCCAGCCCGAAGACAGCCGCCCGACATCCACATCCCTAACGCAGTTGCGGTGAAATAGGGATTGTTTTTGCTGGTCAAACCGGAAAACAGTCCCTATTTCACCGCAACTTATTGGTGACCTTTTGGGTGGCACTCAGCGCCACGGGTCAGCTTCGAACATCGGCTCGCGCTCGGGGCGTCGGTCGCTGTAGGGGTCGTAACCGTCGTCGTCCTCGTTCTCGGCACGGATGTAGGGGTCGCGGGGCTTGGGCGCGGGTTTGGGAGCAGCCTTCGGTGCGACCGGCGCGACGGGCGCCGCCTCAGCCGCCGGTGCGTTCGTCTTGTTCTCGTCTTTCATCTGCATAGCTCCTTGCCATGTGCTCACGTTCAACACCATCGATTGTCGCACGAAAAAGGGCGGCGGACCCAATCGGATCCGCCGCCCTTGGAGTTCGGCTCAAAAGGCAAATTTTGAGGCATGACCCAAAATCTACTGAGCGTCGGGGACCTCGTAGGTGGCCGCCGGCGTGTTGTCGCACACGACGGTAAAGCCGCCGTCCTTGTCGACATCGACCGTCACCTGATCGCCCTCGCGCACCGTGCCGTCGATAATAGCGGCGGCGATGGCGTCCACGACCTCGCGCTGAACCAGACGCTTGAGCGGACGGGCGCCAAAGACCGGGTCCAGGCCGCCCACAGCGAGCATCTGCTTGGCCGCCGGGGTGATGGCAAGCGTCATGCGCTCCTTGGCCAGGCGTGCGCGGACGTCGGCAAGCTGGATGTCGACGATCTTCTCGATCTGCGCCATGCCGAGCGGATGGAACACCACGATATCGTCGATACGGTTGAGGAACTCGGGACGGAAGGTCTGAGCCATGGCCGCGTTGACCTGATGGCGCATCTCCTCCTCGTCCTTGCCGGAAAGCTCGGCGATAGCCTTGGAGCCCACGTTAGACGTCATGATAATGATCGTGTTCTTGAAGGACACCTGGCGACCCTGGCCATCGGTCAGGCGGCCGTCGTCGAGCACCTGCAGCAGCACGTTAAAGACATCCGGATGGGCCTTCTCCATCTCGTCGAGCAAGATCACGGAGTAGGGGCGACGGCGTACGGCCTCGGTGAGCTGGCCGCCCTCGTCGTAGCCCACGTATCCCGGGGGCGCACCGATCAGACGCTGGACGCTGAACTTCTCCATGTACTCGGACATGTCGATACGCACGAGCGCGCGCTCGTCGTCGAACAGGCACTCGGCAAGCGCCTTGGCGAGCTCGGTCTTACCCACGCCGGTGGGGCCCAGGAAGAAGAAGCTGCCGATGGGCTTGTCCGGATCGGAGAGGCCCGCACGGCTGCGACGCACAGCTGCGGCAACGGCGGAGACGGCCTCGTCCTGGCCGATGACGCGCTTATGCAGCTCGCCCTCCAGGCCCTTCAGCTTGTCGAGCTCACCCTGCATCATCTTGGAGACGGGCACGCCGGTCCAGGCGCTCACGACCTCGGCGATCTCATCAGAGGTCACCTGTTCGTTGAGACCCTCGCCGTCCTGCTGCTTTTGTGCCTCGAGCGCAGCCTCGGAATCCTGAATCTGCTGCTGCAGGCCAGGAATCACGGAGTAGCGCAGCTCGGACGCACGGCCCAGGTCACCGTTGCGCGTCGCGCGCTCCTCTTCGCTCTTGGCCTCGTCAAGCTGACCCTTGAGCTCCTGCACGTGGTCGATGGCGTTCTTCTGGTTGAGCCAGCCGGCCTTTTGCACGTTGAGCTTTTCTTGGACCTCGGCAATCTCTTGGCGTAGGGCCTCCAGACGCTCCTTGGAGGCATCGTCGGTCTCCTTCATGAGCGCCTGCTCCTCGATCTGCAGCTGGGTGAGCTGACGCGTGGTTGCGTCGATCTCGACCGGCATGCTGTCGAGCTCCATGCGCAGGCGGCTTGCGGCTTCATCGACCAGGTCGATGGCCTTGTCGGGCAGGAAGCGGTCGGCAATGTAGCGATCGGAGAGGTCGGCGGCGGCCACGAGCGCGCTATCGGTAATGTGCACGCCGTGGAAGATCTCGTACTTCTCCTTGAGGCCACGCAGAATCGAGATGGTGTCCTCGACGGTAGGCTCGCTCACCATAACGGTCTGGAAACGACGGGCAAGCGCCGCGTCCTTCTCGATGTACTTGCGATATTCATCGAGCGTGGTCGCGCCGATCGCGTGCAGGTCGCCACGGGCGAGCGCCGGCTTGAGGATGTTGCCGGCGTCCATGGAGCCCTCGGTGGCACCCGCGCCCACGATGGTGTGGAGCTCATCGATGAACAGGATGACCTTGCCCTCGGACTTCTGTACCTCCTTGAGCACGGCCTTCAAGCGGTCCTCGAACTCACCGCGGTACTTGGCGCCGGCGACCAGCGCGCTCATGTCGAGCTCGATGAGGTCGCGGTCGCGCAGCGTACTCGGCACGTCGCCGGCCACGATACGCTGGGCGATGCCCTCGACGATAGCCGTTTTACCGACGCCCGGCTCACCGATGAGCACGGGGTTGTTCTTGGTGCGGCGGGACAGGACCTGGATGGTTCGACGGATCTCGTCGGTACGGCCGATGACCGGGTCGAGCTTGCCGGCGCGGGCAAGGTCGCAGATATTGCGTCCGTACTGCTCCAGCGCCTCAAACTGGGTCTTGTCCTCGGCAGACGTCACGCGGTCATCGCCGCGCAGCTCCTCGTAGACTTGCTCGATGCGCTCCTTGGTGACGCCGGCGTCGCGCAGTACGCGGCCTGCCTCGCCCTTGTCCTCGGCAAGTGCCATCAGCAGATGCTCGGTCACCACAAAGCTGTCGCCCATCTTGGTGGCCTTCTTCTCGGCCTTTTCGATGACGCGGACGAGCTCGTTGGACAGGCCCATCTGCTGACCCTCGCCCGAAACCTTGGGCGCGTGGTCGATGGCATCTTGTGTGGAACGCGCGAGCTGGGCCGGATCGGCACCGATGCGCTCGATGATCACGGAGATATTGCGCTCGCCGGCACCGAGCAGGGCGGACAGCAGGTGAATCGGCTCCACCGCGCCGGCCTGTGCGTCGGCAGCCGTGCTCATGGCGGTCTGCAACGCCTCGCGCGACGTCATTGCTAGCTTATCGATTCTCATGGAATCACCTCTCTTGGGGCGGCCGCCCTACGGGGCGGCTTCACGTTGTTCGAGAAGTATTGTTGCCAGCTTTGTACGATCTTATACATAAATCTAAGTCTCTATATATAAGATTTTCTGAGTGATTGAGGGATAGGGGTAAAGATGTCGGCCCGCCGCCGCACAGGTGCGCTACCGTCTCAATCTGTAACACCTATCGACCGTTTCCGGCTCCAGATGTTACAGATCGAGACGAATTGTTCAGCGGCGCCCGTTTGTCTCAATCTGTAACATCTAGTCGGCAAATAGGGCTCTATCTGTTACAGATCGAGACGAACAGAAGACACCTGAATCGAAAATCTAAATCTGTAACACCAGGCCCACTTTTAGCGGCCAAGATGTTACAGATCGAGACAGACCGAAAACCACCACAAAGAGGACAGGCACCTTTGTGGTGGTCGCGGTCTCTACTCCTTCGCCGAACCCGTACTTCCCGATTCGACGGTCCAGGGCATCTCATCCTCGAACAGCCATGTACGGGCAGACCCACTATCGCGTGCAGTCTGCGGGTCAGGCAAGCAGGTCTGTTTATAGGCATCTTGGATACACTGACCCATAAAATCGTTGAGCTCGGTCTGGTCGCCCTCCATGACATAGGCGACATCGCCGTCCATGATGTAGATGCCCGGACCCTCATTGCCCTCGTAGCCCGGATCGTACGAGACATCACATAACTTTGCGCCGTTTGCAGTGTCCAGCTCGATGGAAGAGTGGCATCCGCCAACCATGTCGTTCGCTTTTGCCCGATAGGACGCATATCCGTACCAACGCTTAAATGTTTTGCCCTTGAGTAGCTCGGACGCCCTATCGATCAGGCTTGTATCCGTGGTATAGCGCATGGCCCCAAGCTGAATACGCGGATAATTACTAATACCCAGCACAGCCGGCTGCTCATCAAAATCAACGGTAATGGTCTCGGGCTTGTCGTCGCCGGTCAGAAGTTCGACAGATTGAGCCACAGGCTTGACCAACGGCTCCGTCACCGCAGCAGGTAGAAATGCCATACCGACAGCGCCCGCGCCAACCACAGCGATCGCAAGCGCCAAGACAATCAATCCAATACGGGCAGAACGGCTCACGGCAAAACACCCCACAATGCAAACCTTCGCCACCTGCACTAATGATACCGCCAGCTAACACTATTACCAAAAGAAGCCGCGCGCTCCTCACCACCACAAAGGGGACAGGCACCTTTGTGGTGGTTTTCGACGCTAACGGTCGACCATCTCGCGCCATGAGATTAAACTTGAATTGTTCTCTGAACATATCCATTTCTGCCTATCCTCAACAGCTCTTTGTCTCGAGGAGCGCATATGAAGCCGTCTCATTCCACCGGTCGCAACGTCATCGCCATTCTCGCCATACCCATCGTGATGCTCTTCCTTATCGTCATCACGCCCTTTTCTTTTGGTATCGCCTCGCCCTTCGATCTTTGCGGGATGATCGACGCCGGTTCGCGCGCCACCTCGCTCTCCTTTGTCTGCCGTGGCGTGTTCTACGAATATGCAATTCCCACCGGAAGTTGGCAGTCCAAGTTACCGTTGCTCGGCAAGGTCGACGGATGCTCCCCCTATTTCTGCCTTGAACCTCAGGCGCTAAACTATCTAATCGACGACCAGCCCCTCGACTCCATCACCCTCGCCTACGACTACGCACCAAACACCGATGAGCGCCACATGAACCAAGTCCTCGACAAGATGCTTGGACAGTGCGGGCTCACCGAGGAGGCCGGTCGAACCATCTATAGCAACCAGAAATTAAAGAGAACAGAACTCCGCCGTGTCGGAAAAATCAAAGGGCGAAACGGGGCCGCCTACTGGGATGCCTGGGCAACACGCGACAAGGGCGAATTCGGACACAGCACCTATATGGTCACTGTCTACACCAAAGACGGAATTAAGGACAATGTTGACGATTTCGCGTCATCCAAACTCGGCATCCCCAAAACAACCAAACCCGCCAACTCGGATGAAATCCTGTAGAGGCGCTCATTGGAATGTCGCTCAACGTGCACACCGACATTGAGCTCACCCCCACCGCCGCCAAGGTGCCTGTCCCTTTTGTGGTGGTTTTCGACAAAAAGAAGCCGCCCCATTAACAGGGGCGTCTTCAAGCAAGTCTATTTTTAGCGTCCCTCAAGACCCAACGAGAACGTCGCGATAGCCCCGGCCACACCTTTCCCTCGGGCGACCCTCGCGAAGCGCGTGAGCACGAGGGAAAGGTGTGGCAGGGGCGTACAGCAGAGTTACTCGGCAGCGGCCTTGAACTTGTTGTAGTTGATCAGGCAGCCGGCCTTGACGATGGCACGCTCCTCGGCCGTCATATCGGCAATGTAAAGCTCAATCTGTTCAACCGCACCGTCGGCGCGCACTACGTACGCGGCGATGTCCTTCAGGTCGCCGTCGAGCGCAGCGCGGATACCCGGCACAAAGACGTAGTCGCCCACCTCAAAGTTGGGCTCCGCCTCCATCTGGAAGGGCACCATACCCCAGTTCATCACGTTGGAGCGATAGCGCTTGGTGGCGTACTCGTGGACGATGTTGGCCAGGCCGCCAATTACGCGCTGGCAGCTCGCAGCCTGCTCGCGGGCAGAACCGTCACCGGGCTTCTTGGCATAGAGCATGGAGCCGTACTCGGTCGCCTTGGCATCGGCCGCGATACCCGCGCCGGTCAGCGCCTCAAACACACCAGCAAGCTCGGCATCGAGCGCCGCCAGGTCGCCTGCGGCCTCGCCGGCCACGCGGCGCTTTTCCACCGCGTCGACCTCCTTGGAGCGGCCCACGTAGGCCGGATCGCGACGGCTCAGCGTAAACTCGGCCAGGCCCAGCGGGTTGGAGCGGAAGGAGCTCGTCTCGCCCGAGGGAATGAGCTCGTCAGTCGTGGTGACCGGGTCCATGATCTTGGAGCACACCTTGAGCAGGATGTCGTCGCCGAGGGGCTCCATCGCGGGCCACGGCTTGATGTTGGGGCCTTCGACCAACTCGTCGGCAGGCTCCGCCTTGCCAAAGCCCCAGTACACGCGCTTCTTGTACGGCGCATCGTCAAAGGTGTACTCGCAGGCCTCGTCCCAAGTCTCCTCGGGCAGGTCGGTCGCCGGCGTCAGGATGCCGCCGTTGGCAGCCGTCGCCGCAATGGAGCGGGCGTCCATCAGGGCCACGGCGCTCAGCTGGCCATTACCCGGCTTGGAACCCTCGCGGTTGGGGAAGTTGCGCGTGGTGTGGCGGATCGAAAGGCCGTTGTTGGCGGGCGTGTCGCCGGCGCCAAAGCACGGGCCGCAGAACGCCGTGCGCACGATCGCACCGGCCTCCATAAGGTCGTAGATGTAGCCACGGCGCGTGAGCTCGAGCGCCACGGGCTGGCTTGTGGGATAGACCGACAGCGAAAACTCGCCGCAACCGGTGTTGGCGCCCTTGAGCACGCGGGCAGCCTGGACCACGGAGTCGTAGTTGCCGCCCGAGCAACCGGCGATAACGCCCTGCTGCACATGCAGCTTGCCGTCGACGATCTTGTCGAGCAGGCTAAAGTGCGTCTTGCCCTCGCCGATCTTGGCGGCCTCGAGTTCCACCTCGTGCAGGATGTCCTCGAGATTCTCGTTGAGCTCCTCGATCTCAAAGCCGTTGGAAGGATGGAACGGCAGCGCGATCATGGGTTTGATGCTCGACAGATCGACCTCGACGCAGCCGTCGTAGTAGGCGACATCGGCGGGCTTGAGCTCGCGGTAGTCGTCGCCGCGGCCGTGCATGGCCAGGAATGCGTGCGTGTCCTCGTCAGTTGCCCAGATGGAGGAAAGGCAGGTGGTCTCGGTAGTCATGACGTCGACGCCGTTGCGGTAGTCAGTCGTCATGCTCGCGATGCCGGGGCCCACAAACTCCATGACCTTGTTCTTAACGTAGCCCTTGGCAAAGACGGCGCGGATGATGGCGAGCGCCACGTCGTGCGGGCCGACGCCGGGGCGCGGAGCACCCGTGAGGTAGATGGCCACGACGCCGGGATAGGCGACATCGTAGGTGTCGCGCAGCAGCTGCTTTGCCAGCTCGCCTCCGCCCTCGCCCACGGCCATGGTGCCCAGGGCGCCATAGCGGGTGTGCGAGTCGGAACCCAGGATCATCTTGCCGCAACCGGCGAAGTTCTCGCGCATAAAGGAGTGGATGACGGCGATATGCGGCGGGACGAAAATGCCGCCGTACTTCTTGGCAGCCGAGAGGCCAAAGACGTGGTCGTCCTCGTTGATGGTGCCGCCCACGGCGCACAGCGAGTTATGGCAGTTGGTGAGCACGTAAGGCAGCGGGAACTGCTCCATGCCCGAGGCGCGCGCCGTCTGGATGATGCCGACAAAGGTGATGTCGTGGCTCGCCATGGCATCGAAGCGAATCTTGAGCGCCTCGGGATCTCCGGACGTATTGTGTGCCTGGAGGATCGAATACGCGATGGTGCCGCGCTTGGCATCCGCGGGCGTCTGCGTAATACCGCGCTCGGCAGCCTCGGCCGCAGGCACAACCTCGCTGCCGTTACGCAAGTAGATGCCGTCCTCGTACAGCTTGACCATACTGTCTCCCACTCTGCCCAAAAGATTTGGGCGCATAGCATACATTCGTTCAATATCGTGCCATAGAACGGTTGCGAGTGGGTTACGAATCTGCACGTTCACTTTATCTCGGTAAAGTAAAGGACGAGCCCGGTGTGGGCCGGCAAAATGATCCCTTGGGGACGGAGGAAAACGGATCACTGGGTGAGGCCGACCCCCTCAGTGATCCGTTTTCCTCCGTCCCCAAGGGATCATGAAGTTGAATGACAGATT
>URMO01000022.1 GCA_900549085.1 uncultured Collinsella sp.
TGCTCGAGGAACAGGGAACGGTCTCGGTCAAGGAGATTTCGGATGCGTTAGGTGTCTCGGATATGACGATCCGCCGTGACCTTGAGGAGCTTGCGAGCCTGGGCGAGATCGAGCGCGTGCACGGCGGAGCCCGCAGTGCGCAGAGCCGTCCACACGCTATGCTGCGCCATGAGTATTCGCACAGCGAAAAGCGCACAAAGCATGCCGAGGAAAAGTTGCAGATTGCGCGCCGTGCTGTGGAGCTTATCGAGGAAGGCTCGACCATCTTTTTGGGCACGGGCACCACGGTTGAGCAGATGGCCTCGATGCTGCCGGCGTTTCGCATGCGCATTGTGACCAATTCGCTTTCGGTGTTTAACCTGCTCGAGGCGCGCGAAGACTGCGAACTGTGCCTGGTGGGCGGCGTGTACCGCCGCCGCACTGCCGCCTTTGTGGGCCCCACGGCCGAGGACACCTTGCGCGCACTGGGGATCGACGCAGCCTTTATCGGCGCCAACGGCATTTTGGACGGCGACGTGTCTACGTCTAACATGGAAGAGGGCCGCATCCAGCAGCTCGCCTTTAGCAAGGCCGACTCGCGCTATCTGATCGCCGATTCCAGCAAGATTGGCAAGCGCGACTTCTACACCTTCTGCCGTCTGGACAGCCTGGACGCCGTGGTGTGCGAGCCGGGCATCGCCGCTGAAGATCGTGCCGCCATCGAGGAGCATACGCAGGTCATTTGCTAGCTAGCGCTACGGGATTGCCAACGGGCGATGCGGGAGGACTTTTACTTCCTGTCATTGTGGAAACCAGTGCGTCAGCGCTACGCGATATGACGCGCAAATGAGGACTCCACTATCAAATTGTCTCAACCTGTGATATCTAGGCGGCCAAAAGCGAGTCAGATGTTACAGATTGAGATTTTTGGCTCGGCCTATTCCGTTTGTCTCGATCTGTAACAGCTAGGACCGAAAAATTCAGCTAGTTGTTACAGATTGAGATTGAGAGGATTGACCTGTGCATTCATCTCAATCTGTAACAACTAGACGTCCAAAACCGGTCTTAGTGTTACAGATTGAGACAATTCGGCGTGGTCTACCTTGTTTGTCTCGATCTGTAACGGTTAGGACTTAAAAACTCGGCTACGTGTTACAGATCGAGATAAAAGAAAAAGAACATTAGGACTTGAAAATAAAGTTTTGATAAGGGACCCGCCCAGTTAAGACGGTGCGGCAGACAATTGAGATTAGTTTGCCTCCGGAGTCGTAAGCATAATGAGTCAGTTCGATGACCGGAAGTTTTGCAACACCATAATTGCTGGCTTCGGAATCGCTAAGCTCACGTGCTCTATAGCTTTCTCTAACAGATTGGATAGACTTGGACAAGTCGTCCATGATTCTGCTAAATGCCTGAAAATCTAACTGGTTATTCGGAACGCGCGACTTTGAAATGAAGAACGTATCAGCGCCTATGAAGCTGCCTTCAAGTTCGTAGGTCAATTCAAGACGCTGAATCTCATCGCGACTTTGACATCCAAATTGTTGGAGCATCATTACGGAAATTGGACGACCTGATGTGAGGCCGCCGAAATGTTTGGTGATGGCATCCGGATCAACGCCATCGCAATGGCTTGCAAAGTCAAAGTCTAAAAGTGAATTGAGCTCGCTAACGCGTTTCGGTGCGACAAACGATCCCTTACCTTGGATTCGATAGATACTTCCACGACGCTCCAGCTCACTCATGGCAAGTCGGACGGTTGTTCTGCTTACGGCGTATTCGTCGCAGAGTTCCATTTCTGTTGGAAGTTTATCGTCTGCTTGATACACATCGACGATCTGCTTGAGCAGCGCGTCGGTGAGCTGTAAATAGAGTGGCCGTTTTTCATGTGTATCGAGCATTAGAGCCTCAGTTTGCATATTGGTGGTATCTGATGGTTGCCTCAGTCGGGATGTAGCTTGAGCGCAACAATCTTAACGTATCACAGAGCGGCTCAGCATGATGATCTGATGCCTGTATCCACGAAGGGCTTGTCCGAGCGTGAAGATATTCTGGGGCAGGCAAATACCGTTCATGGAGTCCCCGATATGTTGGAGGTCAGCGCCGGCTGCTTTTGCTGCAAGGCCTATTTTCTTAATGGTCTCGCTGTCGCAAGAGTCTTGACTCGTCCCGTTCGCCGCCATGACGAGAACCTTCTCTTCAATTGACTTGCCTACGTTGTAGGATCGTACAAAGTCTACGATGGCGCGCAGGTCTGCTTCTTGGAAGCAGGGGACGGTGTAGGGGGCTGGCACGAGAAGGATATCGACACCGAGGTCAACAAACTCGCGCGCTATTTCGAGCGTCATGACAGGTTCCGCAACGCCTGCTCCATGCATTTTTCCGGCTATGATCAGGCCATTGAAATGCTCTTTGGAGAGTTTGATTGAATGGGCGATCGCATCGTTGGAGACGCCAGTTCCAGGGTTGCCCGTCAGGCAGATAAAATCAAATCCGAGTTCGTTAGCCTTTTCTAAGGTCTTGGGAGAGACGCGACGACCCATGGGGATTTCCGTACGGGATTCAGACATCTCTGCCTCGTTATCAACTGGCTCCAGATTGACGCCAATCGGCCTTCCGCATGCTCGCTTCACCCAAGTGACCGGGTTTTCATTGAGATCATCTGGAATACCGGCAATAACTGGATCGAACACATCGAACGCGTTAAACAGAAGCAGGTCGGCACCTGCGGCACGTTCGATTTCTGCATTAGTAACGCCGCTGAGAAATTGGGAAGAGGGTACGTTTTCCGCCATGATGGTACGTCCCTCGGAGGCCAGAATTGCCTGCTTTAGATCCATGGGTGACGTGGCGGCAAAATCGGATGCGGACATGTTCAGTAATCGTTTGGGCATTGTTACTTCCTTTGACTAGAACGACAGGCTTGTGACATCGTCACTAATATTGTTACAACAATATATTAAATATGTTATATCCAATCGGTGAACGGTTGCAAACTTATTGTACTGCTCCGAAAAAATAGCCTTTAGCTGGACAAATCTAAAATTACGCAACTGCCGTTCACCGAATAAGTATTTGAATTCTTGACATATCGACAAAGCGGAAAAAGAATTGGTTATGACAAATCGCGCAAATGATATTACATTTCGCACGAGAACGTATTCATTTACATACGTGGATACAAACTGGGACGACGGCGGTTGAGTCCGGATAAATCGTTGTGTGCCCGGGAAACATGAAAGGATGTCTTATGGACGCTATCGTCAAATTCCTTGAAAAACACCAGGCCCTCTTCGACAAAATCTCAAGGAACATATATCTGGTGGCGATTAAGGATGGCTTTCTCTCGAATATGCCAATTGTGCTGTTCTCGAGTCTGTTCCTTCTTCTTTCGACGCTCCCTGCCTATGTAGGCATCGCGCTTCCGTCTGAGGTGCTGGATTTCTTCAATAAAATCTATGCATATACCATGGGACTTCTTGGCATTATGGTGGCCGGCACCACGGCGAGCTCACTTGCCAAGTCGATGAACCGCCGCATGCCTTCGGGCAAATCTCTCAACCCCACCTCGTGCATGGTTTGTGCCATGTGCGGCATGTTCTTGCTATCGGTGACGAACGATGTTGTCTCGATTGGCGGAGCAGATACGTCTGTTTTTGAAACCGGCTACATGGGAACCAAGGGTTTTATCGCTGCGTTCGTATCCGCATTCTTGACCGTTAATATCTATAAGGTGTGCATTAGCCATAATGTGACGATCAAGCTCCCCAAAGAGGTCCCTGGCTCTATTGCGCAGAGTTTTCGCGATATCTTTGCGTTTGGGTTTTCGATCCTTGCGTGCGCTTTTATCGATCTTGCGAGCCGTAAGCTGCTTGCTGTGCCGTTCGCCAATTTGGTATCCGCTCTTATCTCGCCGCTGTTCTCCGCGGTCGACACCTATCCTGGCATGGCGCTTATCGAGGGCGCGGTCGCACTTTTCCAATTTATGGGCATTCACGGTGCCTCGGTTGTGATGTCTCCTTTTAATGCTGCGCTCTACGACGATACCGTTACCACTCTTGCGGTTTACAAAGCTGGTGGACATCCGTCAATTGCTCTCGCGCTGGACTTTACAAACTTCATCGGCGGTCTGGGCGGTTCTGGCTGCACGTTCATCGTTCCTATTATCCTGATCATGTTTATGCGTTCCAAGCAGCTTAAAGCCATGGGCAAGGCATCGATTATCCCGGTGATTTTTGGAGTTAACGAGCCCGTTCTCTTCGGTATGCCGATTGTTCTCAATCCCTATATGTTCGTGCCCTTCCTAGCGGCTCCTATGGTCAACGCTATAATCGGTAAGTTTTTCATTGACGTCATTGGAATGAACGCCCCCATGTATACCATGCCGTGGGCGCTTCCCGGCCCAATCGGTGCATTCCTCACCACAGGTCTTGATGTACGTTCTCTTGTATTGATTGCAGTGCTGTTGGTCGTTGACTTTGTGATTTACTATCCGTTCTGCAAGGCGTATGACCATCAGCTTTGTTTGGAAGAGTCTGCAAAGGAGACTGCAGGAACCTCGGATGCAGATGCTATTGCCGCACAGGAAAATGTCGCAAAAGCTCTCGAGGCGGTAAAGGACAAGGCGGAGCAGATCCGCGTGCTTGTGCTTTGCCAGGGTGCCGGCACTTCGACTCTCTTGGCAAATGCTCTTCGCGAAGGCGCCGCTGCTAAGGGTATCGATCTGGTTTCTCAGTCCGGTGCGTACGGAAGCCACTATGATACGATGGATCAGTACAACGTGATTGTTCTGGCGCCCCAGGCACGCATGTACTATGACGCTATGAAGGCCGATACCGATCGCCTTGGAATTAAACTGCTCACCACAAGGGGCAAGGAGTATATCGACCTTACCAACGATCCCGAAGGTGCAATTGACTGGATCGTTCAGGAGCTGGCCAAATAGTGGATGCACTTCGTCGTTGATTCGTCGGTGTATGGTACGGCCCCGCAGCTTATTGAGCTGCGGGGCCGTATTTCGTTGAGTATCAAATTGAGACAATGCGCGCAACCGTCGTGAGATCGCATTGGCGCTCTCCGAGTCACCGACAAACTGTCTTCCATCTATGTGACCAATTCGCTTTCGGCCTTTAGCCTGCTCGAGGCGCGCGAGGATTGCGAGCTGTGCCCGGTGGGCGGCATGTACCGTCGCCGCACCGCCGCCTTTGTGGGCCCCATGGCCGAGGATACCCTGCGCGCACTAGGGATTGACACGGCGTTTATCGGTGCCAACGGCATTCTGGACGGCGACGTGTCCACGTCCAACATGGACGAGGGCCGTATCCAGCAGCTCGCCTTTAGCAAGGCCGACTCGCGCTATCTGATCGCCGACTCCAGCAAGATCGGCAGGCGATACTTCTGCCCCCCCTGCCGGCGCAGGGGTACCGCTTTAAAATGACGCGTAAATGACTTTGGGCAACAAGGATGAGGCTATTCTGAGATATGACTAGACTCCGTATTTCGTCTTTATGTCCATTGAGAATGAATCGTAGTCTTCATAGAGCCCTTCTCTGCTTTCATCCTCGGCGTGGTTTACACGTTCAAGGAGCTTATCCTTTGGAGCCTCTTTTGTTATTGCGGCCTCGCTATCGGGTATTGTGGATTGCAAGAATAGTTCTAGAGCATGGACGTCTTTGAGTATGTAGCCCGTCGAACGACCCGCTCCTGTTTTTTCGATTGCGCTGCAACTAACAAGCTGACCGAGGGTTCGTTTAACGGTAACCTCGCTGATATCGGGGCAGTTGGATCGGATGTCGGATTTCTTAATGACGCCGGGTCTCTGTTGAAATAGAACAGCGATGCGCGCTTGCTTCGACATGGGACGAGTGCTTGATTCAATTAAGGTACGCTGCTCGAGCTGTCGGTAGGCGGCCAGGGTTGTTCCGAGCATGAAACGGATAAAGGGTACTTCGGTGTTTTGATTTTCATTCCATCCAGTGGAGCTTGCAGCGAGGGCGTTGTAGTAGAGCGCCTTGTTGTCTTCAATAAGTCGTTCGATGCTGATGTAACGCGCAACGTCGTATCCAGTCTTTTCGAGTAGCAGCGTTGTAAGGAGCCGGCTCATCCTGCCATTGCCATCGTTGAAGGGATGAATGCTGACAAAATCGAAGATGAAGCGGAATGATATAAGGAGGGGGTCGCAAACTTGACGAGATAAGGCGTCGTTGAGGGACCGACAGGCTTCTTCGATAAGTCCGGGGGTTGCTAGGGCCGAAGGCGGCCTAAAGCGCACAAATCGATTGCCTTGATTGTCGATGGAGATGATTTCGTTATCGCTATCTTTCCAATGGCCCCCATACGAGATTGCCGTGTGCGCCATGAGGTCACGATGCAACTGCAAAATGACCGATGGCGTTACGGGAATGGAATCGTGTTGCTCGTGAATAAGCGACAGCACATCTCGGTATCCAGCGATTTCTTCCTCTGCGCGGGAGCTTGGCTTGGCGGAATACGCCATGATTGCTTTGAGTCTTTTTTGGGTGGTAACAATTCCTTCAAGTCCGTTGGAGGATTGGGTGCTTTGGATCTTAGCTTCCTCCATAAGTGACGATAGAAGTTCGGGTTTAACTTGACTCAGAGCAAGCTGTCGGCCTTTATGCTCGCGTATCGAGAGGAGGAGGTTGGTGATTGGAGTTGCCTCGAGTTCCGCTGGGACTGTGGTGTAATCGAACTGGCGCATGCGGCTCCTTTCGATATCACGAACATACTTTCGATATCATAATACCATTAAATGACACCGAAAGTATGTTCGTGATACCGAAAACTAGAAACCATGCTTCATAACTGCTTGGAAAGTTTGGATTTGACTATCTTATTGTCTTGATCTGTAACAGGTAGACGGTTAAAAGTGGGCTACGTGTTACAGATTGAGATATTTCTGCTCGGGCGCTCTGTTTGTCTTGATCTGTAACAGCTAGGGCCGAAATACTTGGCTAGATGTTACAGATCGAGACAAACGGCCCGCACGGGCTCACCAAAAACAAAAAAGGCCGCATACGAACCCGTGGAGGGATTCGTATGCGGCCGACAGGGGGTATGCGGCAAAAGTTAGGCCATGAGCAGGCCGGTCTCCGCGACGTTCTTGTACCAGTACGCGCTCGCCTTGGGATAGCGCTTCTGGGTCTCAAAGTCGATGTAGAACAGGCCGTAGCGCTTGTTATAGCCGTTGGTCCAGGAGAACTGATCCTGCAACGACCACACAAAGTAACCGTCGACGTTCACGCCGCCGTCGATTGCCTTGAGGATCCATGCGAGATGCTGACGCATGTAGTCGATACGAGGGGCGTCGTCGATAAAGCCATCCTCGAAGTCGTCCTTATAGCCCATGCCGTTCTCGGTGATGTAGATCTTCTTGTAGTTGGGGTAATCGTTCTTAATGCGGAGCAGCAGGTCGTAGAGGCCCTCGGGATAGATGATCCAGTCCCAATCGGTGGTGGGTACGCCTTCGCGCACGCATGACTCGCCCACGCCCTTGAGGAACCAGCGCGAGGAGCCCTTGTCGCCAGTGCCATTGTGGTTGATGTCGTTTTCGCCCTCGGCGGCACGCAGGAACTGACACTTGTACGTGTTGACGCCAAGGCAATCGTTGTAGGGCAGCGCGGCGGTCAACGCGGCGATGTCCTCGTCACGAACGTCGAGCTCGCCGCCGGCGATATGGGCCAGCTTGGTCGCAGCTTCCATGGTGTCGGCTGCATAGTGGCCGCGGAAGGTGGCGTCGAGTACCCAGCGGTTGTTGATGACGTCGGCCATGCGAGCTGCCTCGCAGTCGGCGGCGTTGTTGGGGTCGAGGGGATACTTGGGCTCCAGGTTCTGGACAATGCCGATCTCACCCTCAAAGCCGCCCTCATGGAAGGCGACGACGGCCTTGGCGTGGGCCACCATCATGTTGTGCATGAGCTGGAAGGCCTTGTCCAGGCGATACTTCTCGCCGTGCGGCCAGTTGCCGACGATAAAGCTGCCCTCGGCGGTTGCGGGAATCTCGTTAAACGTGAACCAGTGCTTGACCTCGGTGAACTCGGCAAAGCAGAACTTGGCGTACTCGACAAAGGCGTCGATCGTCGTGCGCGTCAGGAAGCCCTCGCCGCCGTCCTGGTAAAAGGCCTCGGGCGTATCGAAGTGATCGAGCGTGACATAGGGGATAACGCCGGCTTTGTTGCAGGTGGCGAAAAGCTCATGATAGAAGGCGACACCCTCGTGGTTGATCTCGCCAGTGCCGTTGGGGAAGATGCGGCTCCAAGCGATGGAGACGCGGATACCGTTGATGCCGAAGCGCTGGCACAGGTCGATATCGACCGGGTACTTGTTGTAGAAATCGCTTGCGGGATCGGGGGAGAAGCGACCCTGAGCTGCCAGGAAATCGTCCCAGGGCACTTTGCCCTTGCCGTGCGTGCGGGTCTCGCCCTCAACCTGGTAAGCGGCGGTGGCGCCGCCAAACACAAAGCCGTCGGGGAACTGCATGGGGTTGGTCATGAGTCATCCTTTCTGTGGGATTCGAATAGGGAGAGGTGCCCGAACTGGGGATCCGGGCACCAACAGAGGGAGGAACCTAGTCGAGGTTCTCGCGGAGCCACTTGATGGCGCCAGCGGGGTCGCGAGTAAGGTCGATATATTCCTTACCGCGCGGGGCGAGCAGCTTAATGCCCAGGCGATCGGTGTCGGCCTTCATGTCGTTGTAGTAGCTACGGACCTGCGGGGCAAGCACGATAACGTCGTACTGATCCATGATGGCAGTGTGCTGGCCATAGGCGCCTGCGGAGGAAGCGATGTTCTCTCCGGTCTGCGCGGCACCTTCCTTGATGGCGTTGGCAAGCATGGCAGAGGTGCCGGCGCCGGCGCACAGGACGAGGACCTTCAGACCGTCGACATCCTTCTTAGCGGATGCATCGGCAGCGGGCTCGGGCTGATCGGCGACAGGCTTGCTGTCAGCGGCAGCGGCGGTCGGCTCGACGGCAGCGGTGGCCTGCTCGACAGCGGGCGCAGAGGTGCTGGCGGCGATGGTGGCAGCACCATCGGACTCGAGACCCAGCTCGGCGGCGCGCTCGGCTTCCTGGTCGCAGAGCAGCTTATCGTATGCCTTCAAGAACGGCAGGTAGATGATGGCGTCCAGCAAGATGATGATCGCGACAAATACCAGGGCGATAAGCTGGAAGTTCGTGGTGATGAAGATGCCGATGGGGGCAGGGGTAGCCCAAGGCACCACGAAGGAGAAGCCGTTCATGCCCACGTTGTCGATAAAGAACTTGGCAACACTTACGTTGACGCAGCCGGCGGCAACAAAGGGGATGAGCATGTAGGGGTTGAGGATCATGGGCGCGCCAAAGAGCAGCGGTTCGTTGACGGCGAAGGCAACAGGAACAATCGAGGCCTTACCGACGGCTTTGAGCTGCTTGGACTTCATAAAGAGAATCAGCAGAAGCGGAACGATGAACGTGGCGCCGGTGCCGCCGAACTCACCCACGAGCGACATGTTAAAGGTGAGGGAGTGGGCGGGGTGGCCACCGGCCAGCAGAACCTGCAGGTTCTCGGCCTGGTTGGCAAGACGGATGGGGTCGATGCCCGGCTGGACAATCGAAGGGCCGTGGACACCGATGAACCAGAAGAACGCGGTGGCTGCCTGAATAAGGATGAGTCCGGGGTAGGTCTCTGCCGCAGTGAAGAGCGGGGAGAGCAGTTTGATAAGCAGCTCGGAGAACGGAACGCCCATGAGGTTGCGCACAACCACATCGATGATGCCGCAAATGATGACAGCGCCACCGAAGGGGATGATGTCGCGGAAGTTCTGTGCGATGGCGCCCGGAACCTCCTTGGGCAGCTTAATGGTCAGATCGCGCGAGACGCAGAACTTATAGACCCACACGGTAATGAACGCGGCGATATAGGCCGAGAACAGACCGCGCGTACCCATGCTGGTGCAATCGAAGACAGAAAGCTCGGAGCCGTTGAACTTGGTGGTGAACTGCGTAACAGCGAGCAGCAGCATGCTGCACTGGGCGGCAACCATGGTGGAGCCGTCGTTGAGCACCTTGCCGGCGGGCATGCGACGGTTCATGGAAGCCGTAAAGTTCTTGGCGGTGGTGCCGGCAACCATGATGCCCATGACGCCCATGGTGAAGTTGTACAGCTTGTTGCACCAGTCGATGAGCGGCTGGGGCAACGTGATTCCAACTACGCCGGGAAGGGTGGCGATCAGCAGAAAGATCGAAGAGGTAAGGACGATGGGCATGCACCCAAGGAATCCGTCTTTGATGGCCTGGAGGTAGATGTTTCTCGAGATCTTCTCGAAGAACGGTTGATGCTTTTCGAGCATCTTTACGATGGCGTCCATAGAGCTCCTTTGCTACTTGATGCGCGATGCATGTGGATGGAACTGGTCGTCGATGGATGGTCAGGACTGCCCGGAAACCTTCCTGCTTAAGGAAGGCATTGCGAAATGACAACGTTGTCATTTCGTTAATGACAACGTAAGACATTTTTGGAAGAGCAACAAGGATATACGGGTGAGCGGTCGATATTGTCCGGTAAACGGTTGATTTGTCAGTCGGGCAGGTAGTGTATGCTAGAACGCAAAAAGCAAGCGATGCAAAACCGACTGGAGAAGTAGTGGCAACGATGGACAAGAAAAATGTCTCAATGAACGATGTGGCGATTGCTGCGGGTGTTTATCTCAAGACGGTTTCGCGTGTGATCAACGAGCCCGATAGCGTGCGAGAGTCGACACGCGATAAGGTCCATTCCGCAATGGAGGCGCTCGGGTTTCGAACCAACTTTGCCGCGCGTTCGCTCAAGTTGGGCCGTTACGGGTGCATTGGCGTGGTGCTGTTCCACTTGTCGGGCGGTGCCGTGGACATGATTGACGGTATCGCAGATGCCGCCGAAGAACGCGGCTTTGCGCTCACGATGATCAAAAAGCGGGCGGGGGAGAAGATGACCCTTGCCGAAGCGGCGCGTAGGATGTCGCAGCTGCCTGTTGATGGCATGATCTTCAACCTGCGTCAGATGGTCGATGACTTTGATACTTTTGAGGCACCGAAAGACCTCAAGACGGTGATTATCACACCGATGGAACATCCTACCTGCTCCACCGTCAGTGACGACCAAGAGGGCGGCGCGCGCATGGCGTGCGAGTACTTCTTGAACCACGGGCATAAAAACGTGTACTTCGTCTCTGGTAAGAAAGAGTCGTTGTCGAGCCAGTGCCGTATGAAAGGTTGGCGTGCGGCACTCGAGGCGCGTGGCATTGAGCCGCCCGAGCCTCTGCAAGGCGATTGGAATGCGGATAGTGGCTATGCCGCGGGCCTTGTGCTTGCCGATAAGCCCGATTGCACGGCGGTCCTCGCTGCTAACGACTGCATGGCAAACGGCGTGATGATGGCTCTATGTGACAAAGGGCTCAGTGTGCCCAATGATGTGTCCGTGATCGGCTTCGACGATGAGCTCTATAAGACGATTCCCAACTCGATTCTGACGTCGGTGAAGTTTCGCCACCGCGAGCTGGGCGTCCGTGCGCTCAACGAGGTCGTCGCGGGTCTGGAAGCTCCGAGCTCCAGAAGCCGTACGCTCGTCTCGGGCGTGTTGGTCGAGCGTTCCAGCGTAAAGGACTTGCGGGCGTAGACGTGCTCGGCCTATTCCGTTTGTCTCGATCTGTAACAACTAGACGGTCAAAAGTGGTCTACATGTTACAGATTGAGATTTTCGGCTTGGCCTGTGCGTTCATCTCGATCTGTAACAGCTAGGACCGAAAAACTCGGCTAGATGTTACAGATTGAGATGAACAGGAGGACGGGTGCGGTCTAAACAAAATGGCCCGCGCATCACACATCGATGCACGGGCCATTTATTGTCTGCAAGCGGCAGGTGGTGTCAGCGTCTTATGCCTCGAGGTTTTCCTCGATCCAGGCGACGGCACCCTTGGGATCCTTAGTGAGGTCGATGTACTGTTTGCCCTTGGGCGACAGCAGCGTGATGCCCAGGCGGTCGGTGTCGGCCTTCATCTCGTTGTAATAGGTGCGAACCTGCGGAGCCAGGACGATGACGTTGTACTGGTCCATGATGGCGTAGTGGCTGCCGTAGGCACCGGCGTTGGCGGTAATGTCGATGCCCAGCTCGTCGGCGCCTTCCTTAAGCGCGTTGGCGAGCAGTGCAGAGGTGCCGGCGCCAGCGCACAGAACCAGAACCCTCAGATCCTTGCCCTTAAGGGCGGACGGAGCTGCGGAGGCCTCAGTGGCAGAAGCGGTCTCGACAACAGGAGCCTCAACGGCGGGGGCGGCAGCGGTCTTGACGGCCTTGGTCTCCTCGGCCTCTTCTTCGGCCAGGGTTTCGGCCTCCTGCTTGCACAGGACGTTGTCGTAGGCCTTGCAGAACGGGTAGTAGATCAAGAAGTCAACGACCAGCAGGACGACAACCAGGACCAGAGAGATCGGCTGGAAGTTGGTGTCGATGAAGGTGCCGATCGGTCCGGGGAGTGCCCACGGCATGGCATAGATAAAGCCGTTCATGCCCAAAAAGTCGATGAAGAACTTACCAATGAGGACGTTGGCCACGGGGGCAAACAGGAACGGGATCAGGAAGTACGGGTTGAGGATGATGGGCGCGGCGAACAGCAGCGGCTCGTTGACGGCGAACATCACGGGCACGACAGAGGCTTTGCCGACGGCCTTGAGCTGCTTGGAGCGCATAAAGAGCAGGAAGATGATCGGGACAATGAACGTGGCGCCGGTGCCGCCGAGTTCGCCGATGTAGTTACCGAAGTTTTCGGTCAGGGCGAGGGCGGGGTGACCGCCGGCCTGCAGCGTGGCGAGGTTGGTGGTGATGTTGCCAAACAGCGCGGCGTTGAGGGCAGGCTTAACGACCGAGGGGCCGTGGATGCCCATGAACCAGAACAGCGGGATCATGAACCAGATGAGGGCGAGGCCGGCGTAGGAATCGGCAGCGGCGAACAGCGGGCTCACCAGCGTGGAGATGACGTTGGCAAACGGGACGGCCAAGCAGGTGCGGCAGATAACGTCGATGACGGCGACAAACAGGATGGAGAAGCTGAAGGCGAAGATGTCGCGGAAGTTCTGGGCGATGGCGCCGGGGACTTCTTTGGGCAGCTTGATGGTGATGTCTCGCTTAATGCAGAAGGCATAGATGTTGACCGTGGCAAATGCGGCGACAAAGGAGCTCAGCAGGCCCTTGGTGCCCATGTTGTCGGTAAAGAACACCGAGACATCGGCGCCGTCGATCTTGGCACTCGTCTGGGTAACGGCCAAGATGAGCATGGCGCACATGGCGGCGACCATGGTGCTCGTGGCGTTGATGGCCTTGCCGGCAGGCATGCGGCGGTTCTTGGAGCCGGTCAGCGCGCTTGCGGTGGTGCCGGCGACCATGATGCCCACGACGCCCATCGTGAAGTTGTAAACCTTGTTGCAGAAGTTCACGACGTCGACGTTCCACCAGTCGGGCAGCGTAAAGCCGCCGACCGTGGCGACAACGCCCGGCAGGGTCGAAATAAGCAGGAAGACAGAAGAAGACAGGATAATGGGCATTGCTGCCAAAAAGCCGTCTTTAATGGCCTGAAGGTAGATGTTCTTAGAGACCTTGTCGAAGTACGGCTGACCTTTCTCCAAGAACTTAACGATCGATTCCATAGTTCACGCTCCTCTTTGCATGAAATCTTAATGGCATGGACGTTGAAAACCTATATGGTCTCCCGCTTGCTAAAAGCCCGGGTGCAGGCGGGGCCGGTCCCAGGGGGAGAGAGGGGAGCGGCTGGGTTTGTATCGCATAGGGCCGCTCCCTTCTCGGGGGAAAGCGAGGCGATGCGCTACTGCGCGTCCGCCATAGTGTCGGCGAGCTCCTTGTACCAGAGTGCCGACTGCTTGATGTAGCGTTTTTGCGTGTCGAAGTCGATGTAGAACAGGCCGTAGCGCTTGTTATAGCCATTGGCCCACGAGAACTGGTCCTGCAGGCTCCAGATAAAGTAGCCCTGGACGTCGACGCCCTCGGCGCGCGCCTGGAGCACCTTCTCCATGTGCTGGTCGACAAAGTCGATGCGCTCGGGATCGGCGACGATGCCGTTTGCGTCGGGCTCGGGGTCCTTGTGGCCCAGGCCGTTTTCGGTGATATAGATGACGGGGAGGTTGGGATAGGTGGCGCTGATGTGCTTGAGCGTGTCGTAGAGGCCTTGCGGGTAGATGAGCCAATCCCAGTCGGTGGTGGGGATACCCGGCATATCGACCTGCTGCCCGACGCCCTTAAACTTAAAGCACGAGGTGCCCTTGTCTCCGGTGCCGTTAAAGCTGTTGGTGGACTCGCCATCGTAGGCGGCGATAAACGCCGACTGATAGTAGTTGAGGCCGAACATATCGTTGCGGGGCGCCGCCTTGGCGAGCTCCTCCATGTCGCTGTCCTCAACCGTAAGCGTGGCGTTGTTGGCACGCAGAATCTCGTTGATGAGTGAGAGGGTGCGCGCGGAGTAGTGGCCCAGGAAGGCGCCGTCCATGATGAAGTCGGTGTAGAAGGCGTTGTACAGGTCGGCGGCGTGCTGGTCGGCGGGCGAGTCGGTGGCAGGATATGCCGGCGTCAGGACGTTGACCATGCCAATGCGGCCGCCCAGGTGCTCGGTCTCGTCAAGATCCTTATACAGGTTGACGGCGCGGGCGTGGGCAACGAGCTCGTTGTGCTGGCTCTGGATGCCGCTCGTCACATCAAAGTGATGGTTGGGCGGGAAGTTGCCTTGGATGTATTGGGAGTGCGAGAGGCTGATGAGCTCGTTGATGGTGAACCAATTCTTGACCTCGCGGAACTCGCGGAAGCAGAACTCGGCATAGCGCACATAGGCGTCGACGGTCTTGCGGTTGAGCCAGTCGCCCTGGTTGAACAGGGCGGCGGGGGAGTCAAAGTGATGCAGGGACACATAGGGCTCGACGCCATACTTTTTGCAGCAGGCGAACAGCTCGTGGTAGTGCTTAACGCCCTCGGCGAGGGGTTCGGCATCGTCGCCGTTGGGGAAGATGCGGGTCCAGGCGATGGACACACGAATGGCGTTGAGTCCATGCTCGGCAGAAAGGCGGATATCCTCCTCGTAGCGGTTGTAGAAATCACTGGCCGGGTCGGGCAAAAAGCGACCCTGGGCGACAAGGTAATCGTCCCACATGGTCTTACCCTTGCCTGCCACCTTCGTGGAACCTTCCGTTTGGTACGCGGCGGTTGCGGCGCCCCAAACAAAGCCCTTCGGCAGCTGCTGTACGCGGTTTAGCAAAGACATATGCATACACCCTCTCGTCTCGCTGTTCGATATTGTGCGTTTGCGCTCAGGAGGCTCCCTGGTTAGCGTTCAGCGGTGAAAAAGCCCGATAAACACTATCTTAAAATGATTAGAACCAAAATGAGCACGTGAACATTTGACAATGAGCACGTTAACATCCGGCTGGGATGTATAGAAACAAAACAACTTCAAACAGCCGCGAACGGTTGTATTTGTTCGGTAAGCGGTTTTGATTGACAGAAGTTTTCATGTTGTGGTATATGGCTCGGGTATCATGAGCACGTTATCAATGTATGTACGATGCGCCATGGGCGCGGGGAATAGTTGGGAAGCAGGTTAGCGTGGAAGGCATGGCTCAGCAGACAAGGAATGGTCATTCGGCGAGCGCGGCAGAGGTTGCGGCGCTCGCTGGCGTGAGCCGCCAGACTGTGTCTCGCGTGGTCAACGGTATGCCCAACGTGACGGAAAAGACGCGCAAGCGTGTGCTGGCCGCCATGGAAGAGCTGGGCTTTCGTCCCAATTTTGCTGGAGCGGCGTTGCGCGGCGGGTCGTATCGTTCTATTGGCCTGTGCATGTACAACATCACACGTGTCGGTAACCTGGCGACGCTCGAGGGTATCATGCAAGCGGCGCGCGAGCACGATTTTGCCGTCACTATGATCGAGATGGGCGGCGACAAGCCCTATACACTTGCCGATGCCTCGCGCCGCATGGTCGAGCGACCCGTCGACGGCATGATTCTCAACATGAACCGCATGGCTCCCGATTTTGAGGAGTTTGTTCCCCAGCCGGGAGTGCGAACGGTCATCCTGTCCATGTATGCGCATCCGCGCTGCACGACGATCGACTCCGACCAGTATGGTTCGTGCGAGCTGTTGACCAATTATCTGCTGGAACATGGTCACTCGAATATGCGGTTTGTGGCGGGTCCGGAAAACTCGATTTCCTCGCGTTTTCGTGAAGCCGGTTGGCGCGATACGCTGGGTCGTGCTCATGTCGATGCCGCTCCGATGCTGCGTGGCGATTGGAGTGCGGACAGTGGGTACGCCATGGGCGAGCGGATTGCGGCCGAGGTGCTTGCCGGCGGGTCGCAGGCGCCGACTGCCGTGCTTGCGGCAAATGACCAGATGGCGCTGGGCGTTATCGCCGCGCTCGAGAACGCGGGCCTGTCCGTGCCCGACGACGTGAGCGTGGTTGGTATCGACGACGCACTCGAGGGACTTGTTCCTCACAATCGACTGACGACGCTGCGATTTGATTTGCGCGGTGTCGGTAAGCTTGCGTTTGAGGCGGCGATTGGAGAGAGCTCGTCTATCGAGGCGATTCATGTGCCGAGTACGCTGGTCGAACGCTCGACTGTTAGGGACATACGGGGTTAGGTCCTACTCCGTTTGTCTCGATTTGTAACAGGTAGACGGTCAAAAGCGGGCTACGTGTTACAGATTTAGATTCTTCGGAAAGAGCAATCCTGTTCGTCTCAATCTGTAACAGCTAGGACCAAAAAACTCGGCTAGATGTTACAGATCGAGACAAACGGCTCCCGACCAGCCCAAAAACAAAAAGACCGGGGGCGGCGCGCCGTGTGACGTGCCGCCCCCGGCTGAGAAATGGGGACAGGTTGTGTGAGCGGGCAACCCCGCCAGCCACTAGTCCAGACGACGGGTCTGCGCCACGTGCTTGTACCAGTAGGCGCTTGCCTTGGGCGTGCGCTTCTGGGTTTCAAAGTCAACGTAAAAGAAGCCGTAACGCTTGTTGTAGCCATTGGTCCAGGAGAACTGATCCTGCAGGCTCCACAGGAAGTAGCCGCCCACGTTGACGCCCACCTCCATGGCCTTGAGCAGCCAACGCAGGTGCTGCTCGATGTAGTCGATGCGCGGCTGGTCGTCCACAAAACCGTCCTTGTAGGGGTCCTTGTAGCCCATGCCGTTCTCGGTGATGAAAATCTGCTTGTAGTTGGGGTAGCGCTGCTTAATGTAGACGAGCAGATCGAACAGGCCCTCGGGATAGATGATCCAGTCCCAGTCGGTGGTGGGGATGCCAGGCTTGTTCACATGCTCGCCAATACCCTTAACGCGCCAGCGGCCAGTGCCCTTCTCGCCCGTACCGTTGTGGTGCAGGTCGTTCTCGCCGTCGTAAGCCTTCAAGAAGCGGCACTGGTAGTTGTTAACGCCCAGGTAGTCGTTGTAGAGCGCGGCCTCGCGCATGATTTCCAGATCCTCGTCTAGGATCTCGATGGTGCCGCCCGAGACGGCAGCCAGGCGGTTGGCGCACTCGAGGGTGTCGGGCGCATAGTCGCCGCGGAAGGTGGCGTCGAGCAAGAACTGGTTTTGCAGCACGTGCTCGTTGTTGGCGGCTTTGATGTCGGCGGGGTCGTTCTCGTTGAGCGGGTACTTAAACTCCAGCGACTGGATGACGCCGATTTTGCCCTTAAAGCCGCCGTTGTGGACGGCCAGCACGGCCTTGGCGTCGGCGAGCACCCTGCTGTGCTCGCCCTGGAAGGCCTCGGCCAGATGCGCCTTGACGCCACCGGGGAAGGTGCCCTCGATGTAGGTGTTGGAGGCGTCGGCCCAGATCTCGTTAAAGGTGAACCAGTAGGTCACCTGGTCGGCGTACTCCTTAAAGCAGAAGGTGGCAAAGTCCACAAAGGCGTCGATGGTCTCGCGGTTGAGGAAGTCGCCCTTCCCAAAGAGGGGAAGCGGCGTGTCAAAGTGATGCAGCGTGACGAACGGCTCAACGTGGTGCTTGTGGCACTCGGCGAAGAGATCGTGGTAGAACTGGACGCCCTCGGGGTTGATTTCGCCGGTGCCGTTGGGGAAGATGCGGCTCCAGGCGATGGAGAGGCGAATGCCGTTGATGCCGAACTCCTCGCACAGCTCCAGGTCGACGGGGTACTGGTTGTAGAAGTCCGAAGCGGGATCGGGGGAGAAGCGCCCCTGGGCCTCCAGAAAGTCGTCCCAGGCAACCTTGCCCTTACCGTGAGTGCGGGTCTCGCCCTCTACCTGGTAGGCAGCGGTGGCGCCGCCAAAGACAAAGTCCTCGGGAAACTGCGCGGGCGGGTTGGTGACGCTAGCAGGATTAACGGACATGATGATCCAATCGTCTAAATCGAAGGGCCAGCCGGTCTTGGATGGTCGGCTGGCCCTGGGCGTTACTTACTTCGAAAGTTGCTCACTCACGAAGGCGAGAGACTTGTCGCCGTTCTGGGAGAGCTCGATGTACTGCTTGCCACGGCAGGCGACGCACTTGTTGCCCACGCGCTCACAGTCCTTCTGCAGGTCGGCCAGGTAGCTTGCGGCCTGCGGGGCCAGGACGACCAGGTCAAAGTCGGGGAGCATGTCCACGTGGTTGCCATAGGCCTCGGCAGCGGTCTCGAGGTTAATGCCGCGCTCCTTGGCGGCCTTGGCCAGCGCGTTGGCGAGCAGGCCCGAGGTTCCGCCGCCCTGGCAGAGCACGAGCACGCGCTTGCCGTTGAGGTCGCTGGCGGTCGTTGTCTCGGCAGCGGGTGCTGCGGAAGCGGCGGGGGAGTCGGCCTTCACGGCCTCGGCAGCAGCGCCGGCGGCAACGCTCTTGGCGTCAGCCTTGCCCTGGAAGGCATCGTTGAGCTTGGCGGCTTTCTCGGCGTTCTTGGCGGCGAGCTCCTCCTGGGAGATCTCGGCCTCCTCGGCGCACTTCTGGGCGTCATAGGCACGGAAGAACGGATAGTACAGGGCAAAGTCGACGACCAGGATGATGGCGAGCATCACAAAGGCGAGCGGCTGGAAGCCCAGGCCCATGATGGTGCCGATGGGGCCGGGGACGGTCCAAGGCAGGGTGTACATAAAGCCGTTCATGCCCAAGAAGTCGATAAAGATCTTGAGGATCCAGATGTTGGCGATCGGGGCAAAGACAAACGGGACAAAGAAGACGGGGTTGAGCACGATGGGTGCGGCGAACAGCAGCGGCTCGTTGACGGCAAAGCAGACGGGGACGATGGCGGCCTTACCGACGGCGCGCATCTCCTGAGACTTGGCCAGGAAGCAGAACATAAAGACCAGGACGAGCGTGGCGCCGGTGCCGCCCATGCAGACGACGAAGTACTGGGCACCCTGGGTCAGGACAGCGGAAGCGTGCTGGCCGGCCTGGAACGCAGCCAGGTTGTCGGTCATGTTGGCAACGAGAGCGGCGGCGATGGCGGGCTCGACGATCGAGGGGCCGTGGACGCCCACGAACCAGAAGAGGCTCATGCCGCCGTAGATCACAGCGAGGCCGATGTAGCCATCGGCAGCGGTGAACAGGGGCTGGAACACCTGGATGACACCCTGGGCAAAGCAGAAGCCAAAAGCAGCGCGGAAGACGATGTCAAAAACCCAAAAGACGGTGATGCAGACGGAGAAGGGGATGATGTCCTTAAAGGTCTGCGAGATGTTGGGCGGAACCTGCTCGGGCATCTTGACGGTGATGTTGCGCTTAATGAAGAACTTGTAGATGATGCCGGTCACAAACGCAGCGATGAAAGCGGTCAGCAGGCCCTTGGAACCAAGGTAGGTGGTGTTGAAACCGCTGGCAGCGTTCGTGGCGATGGTGTCGCTCGAAAGGAGCAAGAAGCCGATGATGGCCGCGCACATGCACGAGATGAAGTTGATCTGGTTGTTCTTGGGCAGATTGCGGTTCTGAGCGTCGGCGAAGTGCTTGGCCGTGGTGGCGGCGCAGGCGATGGCCAGGATGCCCATGGAGTAGTTGTAGCACTTCCACAGGGCGTTGTTGATGTCATCGGGCCAGTAGAAACCCCAGATGTTGGGGACCGAGGCTACCAGGCAGAAGATGGACGAGAAGATGATGATGGGGATGACGGAGATAAAGCCGTCGCGGATCGCCTTGAGGTACTTGTTGCGGGCGATCGCGTTGAAAAAGGGCTGGCCCTTTTCGATGATGGCGATGAGTTGCTCCATGCAATGCTCCTAAGAGTCGGTGGGTTAGCAACGATGGTAGCTTTTGGCGTCCGGTTGCCAAAATGTTGACGTTGCCATTTTGCGACACAAAAAAAGACGCGAACCGGTGGTTCCTGTGCCTGCGAACCGTCGATTCCTTACGCGTAAACGTTTGAGCCGCCCGGTGGCTCTGTGTTTGCACAATGGCAACGTTAACATTTGGTAGACAAAAGCCGTTCGGGGAAGCAAAAATGTCGGTGAACGGTAGGTTTTGGGTGGTGAGCGTATGGTGGGGGAGGCGTTGGATATACTTGAAGACGTTTCATTTGACTGCGCAAGGTGCCACCAATGGCATCGTTGACATAGAAAGATCGACCTATGGCCGCTGTTAAAAAATCGGTATCCGTCAAAGACGTAGCGCGCCTCGCGGGCGTCTCGGAGCAGACAGTCTCGCGTACGGTGCACGATTCGCCCAGCGTGCGCCCCGAGACCAAGGAACGCGTGCGTGCCGCCATGCGCGAGCTGGGGTATCGCCCCAATTTTGCCGGTCGATCGTTGCGCCGTGGCAAGTTTAAGACCGTCGGCGTCGCCATGTTCAACATTACCGGCACCGGCAATCTCGACCGTATGGAGGGCTTTGCCGCAGCGGCCGACAAACATGGCTATGCCATCACCCTCACTAAAGTAGACGGGCATCCGTATACCCTCGAGAGCGCATCGTCGCGCATGAGCGCACTGCCGGTGGATGGCATGGTTGTGATTATGAACCGCATGCCGGCGGACTTTGGAACCTTCGAGCCGCTGTCCGGCATGCAGACGGTGCTCGTTACGATGTTGGAGCACCCGCTCTGTTCAACGGTCGATAACGACCAGTTCGATTGTTCGCGCCAGGTGGTCGAGTATTTGCTGGGGCAGGGACACAAGACTGTGCACTTTATCTCGTGTCCCGAGCGCTCGCTTTCGGGCATGCGGCGCGAGGAAGGCTGGCGTGAGACATTGCGTGCGCATGGCATTGAGCCCCCGCAGCTCGTGCGTGGCGACTGGACGGCGCAGAGTGGATATGCTGCCGGCCAGGCGCTTGCGGATGATCCGACCTGCACGGCCATTTATGCCTCCAACGATGCCATGGCATATGGCTGCATCCGTGGGCTCGAGTCGCGCGGGAAGTGCGTGCCCCAGGACGTGAGCGTGGTGGGTGTTGATGACAGCCTGGGCGATATCGTGCCCGATTGTCGCTTGACCACGGTGCGCTTTGACAACAAGCGCGTCGGCATGTGGGCGGTTGACAAGATTGCCGGCGCCGAGGGCGTTGAACCCGGTGTGGAGCACATGCTGTTTCCGGGCGTGCTCGTCGAGGGCGATACGGTGCGCGATGTACGCTAGGGCGCGGGTCTGTTTGGGTTTCCGCTAATTGTGTTCGATATTGTTTAAATTGGTTTAAAAACCGTTCACGGTCGAAAAGTGACCGTTCATAGCTCGAAATTACGTTTTGCGCTGTTCTTTTTTGTTTGAATGTTATTGTTTCTGTCATACACAACGCAGCGCGTATGCCCGGACGCGATGCTCTCCATTGGTTCATATGTGAAAGGAACGCAACATGGCAACCAAAGAAGAAATCTCGATGGTTGGATTCGAGATCGTCGCATACGCAGGTGACGCCCAGACCGATCTGCTTGCAGCGCTCGATGCTGCTCGCGAGGGTGACTTTGAGAAGGCCGAGCAGCTGCACAAGGATGCCAGCGATGCGCTCATCGGTGCCCACGACACGCAGACCAAGCTGCTTTCGCAGGAGGCCGGCGGTGGCGAGATGGAGATGACCTTCATCATGGCTCACGCTCAGGACACTCTCATGACCACTATGATCCTGGAGAAGCAGGCCCGCTTTACCATCGATGCCTACAAGCGCATTGCCGAGCTCGAGGCCAAGCTCGCCTAACGAGCCCTCACAACCAAGTCCCCTTCCAAAAGCTCTGCCGCTACCCGCGGCAGGGCTTTTTCTGTCCTCCTCCAAGTTGCGGTGAAATATAGTCATTGGGGACGTTCTTAAACGACTAGTCATTGGGGACAGTCTTGGTGCGCTCCGTTCGTCCTCCCGTTCGATTTTTGCTCGGTGGGTATACTTCCTTTCGCATTAAACGCCGGACTGAGGAGGTATCCAAATGCCGGATAACGGGTCAATACAAAAAAGAGGCGCGCACGAGATGGCTCATGGGCGTCCTGTCCAGATAACCGAGCACACGACGGTAACCGAGCTGCAGCCCAGTCTGTCCGATGTCGTGTGCGCAAACAAAAAGCTGCAGATTGGCTTTATCGTTGCGCTCGTGGTGCTGGCGCTGCTGTCGGGCTTTGTGGCTCGTCCGCATTTCGCCGATACCAAAACTTGGGACTCCACCATCGAGGTCATCGATCAAAAGAAAGGAAACGTACTGGCGCTCACGACCTCGTGCGTGGCGCTGTCTGCGGGCATTACCGCGCTGCCGGGTGATACGGGAACGCCGGTTGCCGAGCAGCTCGCGCAGCTTTCGGGTAACCTGGGCATCGTGCTTGCCGTGCTCTACCTAGAGAAATACCTGCTAACTATTTTGTGGTCGGTTGGCCTGGGCATCTTAATCCCGTTTGCGTTGGCGCTCTTTGCGGTGTCGCTCGGCATTCACGGGCGCTGGAGCACGAGCGCTGTCCTGCGCCGTGTGGCGACGCGCGTGCTGGTGGTTGCCGTGATCGGCATGGCGCTCGTGCCCGCGAGCGTATGGGTGTCGCAGAAGGTCGATGAAACGTATCGCGTAAGTATTGAGCAAGCTGAGCAAAAGGCTGCGGACGCTGCGGACGCGGCCGACACCACGGACAAGTCAGCCGAGACCAGCTCAAAATCGAACAAGAAAAAATCCGAGGCCACGGAGTCCAAAAACGTGCTCGAGCAGTTGACTGATGGGGCATCGAGCCTTGTTACGTCGGTGACCAGCGGCGCCAAGCAGATGACCGATGAGATCGTGCGGCAGGTGACCGATCTGATTGAAGGCGTCATCGTGATGATCGTGACCTCGTGCGTTATCCCGCTGCTGGTGCTCGTGGCGTTCCTATGGCTAGGACACGTGCTGCTGGGGATCGATATTTCCGGCCCGGCGAACTATTTGACGGGCCGTTTCTTGAGTGCTCCTTCCAAGCACGCCAAAAAGGGCGGGCAGTCCGAGTAGCTAAAACAGCTGTATATACCGGGGAATACCGCCGAAGGGCGGCCGAGACGCGTTCTCGGCCGCCCTTTTGTTTGTTGAACACATGGTCGCTGCGTCCGCGCCCGGCTCAAACGGTCAGCAATCATCCGTGAACGGTATTTGTTCAAAAAAGAACAAAGATAAACAAATAGTTGTTGCAGTTACTGTTCGAATGTGTTCAAATAAACATGAACAGTGAAGAACCGCACATTCAGATGCCCGGACCTGAACGCGATTCAACACTTCCAAACAGAAACTACGCACCTGCGTATCTCTCAAGGAGGATGTCATGAGGGTTGTAATCGCTTCCGATGCCGACGGTATGTCGATGAAGGAGTCCATCAAGGAGATGCTCATCGCCGACGGTCACGAGGTCGTCGACTATTCCGAGACCCCTGCCGCGGACTTTGTCGATTCCGCGACCGCCGTTGCCAAGGACCTGCTGCAGCACAAGGATTCCCAGGGCTTCGCATTCGATAAGTACGGCGTCGGCTCCTATATGGCCGCCGTCAAGATCAAGGGCATGGTCGTCGCCAACATTTCCGACGAGCGTTCCGCCTACATGACCCGCGAGCACAACGGCTCGCGCATGGTCACCATGGGCCCGGGCGTTGTGGGCACCGAGGTCGCCAAGAAGATCGCCCGCGAGTTCCTGCGCGCCCAGTACGCCGGCGGCCGTCACCAGATCCGTGTCGACATGCTCAACAAGATGGCCTAACGAGAGCCACCGAGAACTCGAACTTCTACCTCAACTTGTGAATTCAGACGAAAGGACGTTCTGATGAAGAAGACCATCGCAATCGGTTGCGACCATATCGTTACGGACGAGAAGATCTATCTGGCCGACCGCCTGGAGCAGGCTGGCTACAAGGTGCTCGACTGCGGTACCTACAGCCACACCCGTACGCACTATCCCATCTACGGTAAGGCCGTGGGCGAGGCTGTTGCCAGCGGCAAGGCCGACTTTGGCGTGGCCCTGTGCGGCACCGGCATCGGCATCACCAACGCCGTCAACAAGGTTCCCGGCGCCCGCTGCGCCCTGGTTCGCGACATGACCTCTGCCCTGTATGCCCGTCGCGAGCTCAACGCCAACATCGTGGGCTTTGGCGGCAAGATTACCGGCGAGTTCCTGATGGCCGATATCATGCTTGCCTTCCTGGAGGAGCCCTACGAGAAGACCCCCGAGCACGATGCCCTGATCGCCAAGATCGACGCCTGCAATAAGGCCGACGCCGAGGCTCAGGCTGACCCGCACTTCTTTGACGAGTTCCTCGAGAAGTGGGACCGCGGCGAATACCACGACTAGTGGGGTTACGCGGTTTTGCCAAACCGCGTAACGGGTTGACGCTGCGCGGCGCTCAAGCACCCCATCTCGCCGCTCAAACCGTCGCTCGCGTACATGAAGTACGCGTCGCTCCTCTTTCGCGGCGACCTGTGGCACCTGAGCGCCGCTCGCTGACGTTGAAGGTGCCTGTGGGGTTGCCCCTGTTGTTGCGAAGCCATCTGGCGGACGAGCTGCTCTGATAAAACTTTTGCTTGCTGAGCTTGGGTGCTTCGTTTTTGGCGGTACCCGGCATTCTGCAGCTTTTTAATTGACGGCTCGCGTTTCTGTGATGGGGCGCGGGCCGGTTTTCTAAACAGGAGTCCAACATGATTCTGACCGTTACCATGAACCCGTCGATTGATACGCGCTATCAGCTCGACAAGCTGATTATCGACGACGTTAACCGTGTGACGCCCGAAAAGACCGCTGGCGGCAAGGGCCTCAACGTGAGCCGCGTGCTGCTGCAGCTGGGCGATGACGTGCTCGCGACCGGTCTACTCGGCGGCCACATGGGTGCCTATATGGCCGAGCTTATGGATGCCGACGGCGTCAAGAACGACTTTGTGCCCATCGCCGGTGAGACGCGCATCTGCCTGAATATCCTGCACGAGGGCAATCAGACCGAGCTGTTGGAGAGCGGCCCGCAGATCGCCCCGGCCGAGCTCGAGGCTTTTACGGCCAAGTTTGCCGAGCTTGCAGCGAAGGCGGACGTTGTGACGCTTTCGGGCTCGCTGCCGCGTGGCGTCGATGCCGGCTACTATGCCGAGCTCGTCAAGATCGCCGAGGAGGCGGGCGCCAAGGTGCTGCTCGACACCTCGGGTGCATCGCTGGAGGCCGCGCTGGAGTCCGACGCTAAGCCTGAGCTCGTAAAGCCCAACCTGACCGAGATTAACGGCCTGCTGGGTACGTCCTTTACGACCGATGATGTCGATGCCCTGCGCGAGGCGCTTGCCGCTGATGGCCGCTTTGCTGGTATTCCCTGGGTTGTCGTCTCGATGGGCGCCGCCGGTTCGGTGGGCTTCCATGAGGGCCGTGCGTTCCGCGCCAAAACTCCCGCGATTGAAGCTGTGAACGCGACGGGTTCCGGCGACTCGACCATCGCCGGCTTTGCGCATGCCATTGCAGCTGGTGCCGACGACGTCACGGTGCTCAAGACCGCCAATACCTGCGGCAAGCTCAACGCCATGGATCCCAAGACCGGCCACCTGGTCATGGATCGCTGGGACGAGGTCTACAACAGCGTTGTCGTGACTGAACTGTAGGGTTACGGCGTTTTACCAAACGCCGTAACGGCTCGACGCTGCACTTCAGGTTCCGCCGTTCTGCCGAACGGCGGACCGGCCGACGCTGCAAACCCGCCAGAGCGGCAATCTGCCTTTCAACTTCGGCGGCATG
>URMO01000023.1 GCA_900549085.1 uncultured Collinsella sp.
GCGTATCGGCCCCGCGCAAAACGCGGGGGGTCTGCAGCCGGCGATTTGCGATAATAGACCGCACGACATCTGGATCCAAATCCTCGACCGTTGCCTCCGAAACCACCGTGCCGTCTGCATCGCTCGGAAGCAACGCACTCTGCAGCTCATATAGCTCAGCGGGTGACATCTTGATATCTTTATCATCCACGCGCTTGTAGCTACCGCTCTGTACGCCGCGCGCGCCGATATAGCAAGGCTTCGCTTTAAGCTCAAGTTCAAAGATACGCACCAGAAGCACCTGGAGCCCGTCGACCTCGCCTCGATCAAGCTCGTACCGCGGCGCATGGGCCACCACTGCTGCTGAGCCTCCGTCTCCGATACCCGAAACAAACTGATCGCGCACCCTATCGATAGCAAAGTTAGCCGAAGGAACAAATCCTTCGGCTTCGTTTAGGCCCAAAATAATGAGCCCACCCGCAGTGTTCGCAAAAGCGCTCACTGTCTCCCATACATCTGCGCTCAATTTATTCGTGCAGGCTTTAACTTCTACCGATGCGTCATCAGTCCCCCGCCTGCGAAGGCGCTCAACGATAAGGCCAAGAGGTTCATCCAGCAGCATTGGCATTCCGTCTCTCTAAAACGATAGATTTATCTCTCTAAAGTATAGTATATCTCCCTAACTTTAGAGAGATAAGCACCTTATTTTAGAGAGAAATTTAGAAAGATGTATCGAATTCACTGCTAGATTGCCTAATGTTATCTCTTTAACTGGCTTTCTCTTTAGAGAGACATTTAGAGAGACGAGCGCGACCTCTCTAATCATGGGCTCCTCTCTTTAAAGTGCGCACATCCCAACCGTACCTTAAGCTGCGGTGAAATAACTCACGATTAACCTGCCAATAAGGGACAGGTTTATTTTGGTAGGTTTTATCTGGGGAAACGCCGAGCCCCACAACAACAACCGCCACAGCTCCATATGAGGCAAATGAACCAGCGGCGTCTATCCCAAATCTTAAGTATTTGTTCGATAGAACGACCCTCGGCGGCTCCTGCTAGACTGGTAGACTCCCAACCGTCCATCAGGGAGCCTCAATGTCGCGCAAGTCCGCCTACAAGCAAGTACTTTCCATCGGCACCGCCGTGGTGCTGGGGTTTGCGCTGTTCACGGGGTCGCTCGACGGAGCACCCAAGCTGTTGTCGCCGCAATGCGATGAGCAGGCGGCGGCTCTGGCCGAAAAACAAAACGAGAGTCCCAGCCGTACCGACGACGAGGCAGACCTGGTTGCCCGACTCGAATCGGGATCAGCGAGCTCCTCGGACTCTCAAAATAGCCAAGACTCTGGCGATGGCTCCGAATCCACCGCGACCAACACCAACGACAACGTTGCCGAGGACAGCTCCACCGTCCCCATCGACGAGGTGGAAAACCCCGACCTCAACCGCGCCCGCGGTGTTTATCTCAGCAGCATTCCCGACTACGCCGGCAACCCCTACGTCGCCCTTCGCGCCGACAGCACGCACCCGCTAGGCACACCGTCATTCACGCTCGACGAGTATGAGCGTGCCACCGAAGAGGGCTGCTTTAAAAAATTCTCCAAGCTCGACAGCATGGGCCGCACTCGCAAGGCGCTCGCCTGCGTGGGCCCCGAATCGCTCGGTCAAGGCAAGCGCGGCGATATCTCGCGTATCCATCCTGCCGGTTGGCACCAGCAGCGCTACGACTTTATTCCAGGCCAGAGCCTCTACAACCGCTGCCACCTCATCGCCTGGTCGCTCTGCGGCGAAAACGCCAACCGCAAAAATCTCCTCACCGGCACGCGCTATCTCAACGAGACGGGCATGCTGCCGTTTGAAGAACAGATTCTTAACTACATCCGCGACACTGGCAATCATGTGCTCTACCGCGTCACGCCCATGTACAACGAAGAGGAACTCGTCTGTCGTGGCGTTCGTCTGGAAGCACAATCGATCGAGGACCACGGCAAGACCCTGTGCTTCCACGTGTACTGCTACAACCTGCAGCCACACGTGCAGATCGACTACGCCACCGGCCGCAACCAGGCCACCGGAGAGCAGGTTCAACCGGGGCCACGCCCGCATCGTTTGTCACCGACGCGCACGGGAGGCTAATTCTTGCCTCCTACGGCGCACTTCTGTGACATGGGGCCATCTCTCCAAGATGCCCGTATTGTCGATGAAGAGTAGAAGGCAAACGCCAGACAGGCAGCCAAAGCAGCGGAAGCCTTACACAAAAACGTGATTTATTCTTTGCAATCACAATCTCGATAAGTTAATCGATGCAAAACAACGTAAAATGAAGGTAATTTTGCTTCAAAGTAATCAGGAGAGACTGTGACCAATCGCGTCAACAATTCACATATAAAAAAGGATTGTCCCACCCCCATCTATATGCAGGTGGTCGACTATCTGCGCGAGAACATCGCCTCAGGAGCTTGGGAGCAAGCATCCAAAATCCCGTCGGAAGTCGAGCTCATGAGTACGCTCGGCGTCAGCCGCGGCAGCATCAAAAAGGCCATTTCCAGGCTTGTTGATGAGGGCCTACTTGAGCAAATTCAGGGAAAGGGAACTTACGTTAAGTCAAAAGACATCTCTTTCCCCCTTACAGAGGGCCTTATCTCTTTCTCCGAATCTCTAATCGAGCAAGGTCTTTCTTTCGAAACAAGCATTCTCGATTGCGAAATCCGTAAGTCGGACGAAGATATTTCCAGACATCTCGGTATTGTCGAAGGTTCTGACTACCTTCATCTCGAGCGAGTGCGCAGCGTTGAGGGTGAACCTGTGATGTTCATCGAAAACAACATCAATATGGCGCTTGTCCCAGGTATTGAAACAGCCGACTTTGTTAACGAAGGTCTCTTTGCAATAATCGAGCGGCTCTCAGGCCACCAGATCGAATACTCAAAGACCTCCTTTGTGGCAAAGCTCGCGGATACCCAACGCGCGGATGCGCTTGGTCTCTCTACGCAGTCCCCGCTTCTTCAGCAGCTTCAAACAGTCTACTTGGACAATGACTCTGCAATTGAATATGCGCGCGTATGGCTTAAATCCAGCAGGTTCCAGCTTGGCACCGTTTTTCAGCGCCGCCATTAAAGCTCTTGAGAGCGGCGGCATTGCGCCTAACATAATTCCAAAACGCAAAAAGGCGAACCCGTGGGTTCGCCTTTTTGTAAACGGTTTTAGTCCAGCGCGTCAAACAGCTCCGTAAGCAACGCTGCCCTGTCATCCGTAATCGCCAGGGCACTCGAAATGCCGGTACCTTGCGCGCCAAGTCCAATCAGGCGACGAACGTCGCCTCCGCATCTGATTCCCGCTCCCTCCATGATAACGATGTCGGGATTGATGGACCTTACGGCAGCGATGGTCTCCGCGATGTAATCATCACCGCTTGTATGGCCGGTTCCCACAAGGCTACTCGGCTCGCAAAGAATCACGTCCGGGTCCATCGCCGCAACCGCTTTGGACTCTGTCACGCTATCGGCTGCAACAATGGTTAGAATCTCAAGCTCACGAGCGCGATCGATCGTTGCCGCCAACTTATCAACGGCCAGGGGGTGTGCCGTGTGATTTAGAAAGACAGCTTGAACTCCCGCGCTCTTAAGCGACTCAAGAGGTGTCAGTCCCATTCCTTTTCCGTCACCGACAAGATCGGCATGCTGCGCTGTGGGAATTGCAAATTTCAAATCCTTCGCAACTGCGCAGAGCTCGGGAACGGGAGCAGTCCAAAAAATCGAATGATCTCGATCTTTTGCGATTTCATCCGTAAGATGAGCCGCTGCAATTGAATCGTCCGCAAGCAAATAGGTCTTAGGACTGACTGTGAAAAGTGGCAGTTTTAAATCGGAACGTTTCATGAGAACACGTCCTTTCCGACTAATACATGGCCTGCCATACCGAGCGATTTAGCCGTTGAAGCTAATCTCGATGCCGGTTTCCAGCTTGGGAAGCACGCTTGGTGTCACGAGAACCGTTCCAGGAAGCAGCTCTCGCTCGCCATCGAACGCGATAGTTAGATGACCGAGCCCTCCCATGTTCTCGTTCGCAGCTTCACCAAACTCCTTAATCGTGTAGACCTGATCGCCGATGGAAATGGTGCCGCCCTCAGCAAGCACGTTATCCTCTGTAGGAGTTCCATCGTGAACGACGCAGATGTCGCGCAACTCTGCAGGAGCGGTCGGGCCAAACAGGACCACCATCTTCTCGTTGAGAAGCTCCTCAACAAACGAGCCGATCTCAGTGACCTTAACCTTGTACATTTGATTTCTCCTATCTTTGTTACGCCGCAGGCGCAGTCATTGACCTGTCGATAACACGAATAGCCTGGGCAAAAGCATCGTGATAGCTTTCGTTGGCCAGATGGTCTAGGGCGGTCTCGATATTCAACCCCAACATCTCGCTCATCTCCGAAAACTCCGGTTTGAGGGAAAGCCCTTTGAGCTCATAGCAACCGTTAATCACGCCGTCATGATCAGTCAGGATCATCACAAACGCCTTTCGGCTAAAACTCACCTTGCACATACCCGTGCCCAAGTATCCCTCATGATCGCGAGCGCGCTCATGGATGAGAACACGCACCCTCTTCCAATAGCGATACTGGGTGAATGTTCCTGCAAGCCATACAAGAATAAAGAAGGCTATTGTAATGAGTGCGTTGAGCATAGCGGGCCTTTCCCTCTTAAAGCATTCAGTTTACAGGCCAAAGGACAGTACGTAGGCGAGAATAATCTGGATCGGGGTGGTAATCAGTTTGCCAAACAGGAATGCAGGGTAACCGATTTCGATCGTCTCGGGCTTTGCCTCCATGAGAGTCATGCCAACGGGAGCAAAGTCAGAACCAACCTGGCAGTTGACGGCAAAGAAGCCGGGAAGGGCAAAGTTGGCGGGAATCGTGCCGTTGGCGATTTGGTCGCCAACAAGAACAGAAAGCACAGAAGCGATGATTGCGCCTGGGCAGATCAATGGCGAAAGGAACGGGATTGAGCAGAACATGCCAATTGCCAGCATACCGGGCAGCGAGCCCGCAAGCGGAGTGAGAACGCCGGCGAGAACGTTCGCAAAACCCGTGTAGTTAATAATGCCGATCAACACCGAGACAAACGCCATAAAGGGGATGATGTTACGGATAACGTCATTCACGGTATCACGTGCAGCCTGATAGATGATGCTGATGACGCGACCAACGCCGGTGCCGATCTTAGAGACAGCGTCCATAAACCCGTTAGACTGCTTGGACGCAATCTCGGCGCGCCCCTCGGCAATCTTTGCGTGAACGTTTTCCTTCGTCGTCTCCTCGTGTGCCTTTTCGGTCTTTACCGGCTCAGCGGGAACATCCGCGGCATCGACAAGAGTGATGCAATCGGGATTGACATCGGACGCAAAGAGATCCTCGGTGATGAACTGTGCCAGAGGGCCAGACGGGGAACCAGGTTTGATGTTCAGCGTCTTAAGACCCATCTTGGGATAAGTGCCGCAGCGGGCCACGCCAGCGCAGTCGATAACAACAGCGCATGCCTGATCGGTCTCGATCGGGTCCTTAAACTGATCGTGCGCCTCGGCGCCAGTAAGCTCCGCGATGCGAAGGGCAACCGGACTGATTCCGCCCAGGGTCACGCTCAGAACATAGGGCTTTTCGGCCGTGGGGGTAATGATAAGGGGTCCGCCCCAACCGTTGCCGCCGTGGGACGCCTTTACGCTTTTGAATTCACTCATGATCTAGACTCTCCTTTTGCGCTGAACCACTAGGCGGCAAGCTTAGCTTCGTTGCGCTTCTTCATGATGAGGTACAGCTTCTCGGTGACGATGCCCTTGATCAGGCAAACGATCAGACCAACGACGAGGAAGCGGATGGCAAGCTCAGAGGAGTTCTTCCCCAGTGCCTCGTAGCCAGCCGAGATGCCAAGCCAAACAAAAAGCTCGGACGAGTTGGCGTGCGGGAAAAGGCCGACGATGGGATGCATCATAGACACGACCGCATCGTAGAATGCAGGTTTGTAGTCCTCCTCGACAAACACACCAAAGGTGTACGCCATCGGGTTGCAGAGGAAGAAGGTGCAAAGGAACGGAATGAGGGTATAGCGGAGAACTGCATATTTGGTGCACTTCTTCATGAACCCATAGACGCGCTCCTCGCCAATCAGCTGGATGATTGCCTTGATCGTAAGGATCAGGCAAATCAGCATGGGGATCATGCCCGTGATAAACGAAGCAAACTGCTCGCCCGCAGCATTAAAAAGGCCGGTAAAGCCCTCCGCAAGGAAGATAAGGAAATCGTTTACTGCTCCCATTTTCATTCTCCTTAATTGATGTTCGTTACTGCTATCGTCCTACCTGAGCGCCCGCTCCTCCCCTTTCATTCGGCCATATACGCTCATGGTTGTCTACGGTCGTCTATATATTACAAAGTGACTGCCTTCTGAGTTTTGCTCTTGCATTCCTTTCGGTGAATGGTTGGTTTTGTAGGGCAAACGGCTATGCGCTCTTTAGCTCATAGATGTTTTCTAATGCCTTAAATATGCGCATATACCTGTCAAAACGCACGTTATATATCTCGTGGACTTTGTCGCTTTTTTCAACGGAATCTAGCCTTTTGCAGACCCCGGCGGAAACATCGGCCAAATCTTGTCCGCAAGAAGCTGAAAGCGCTAGCAATGCCGCGCCCTGACCGGCACCTGACGATTCCATGCGCACTAAATCGATTCCCAACACGTTTGAGAGCGTTTGCGCCCAAAAATCGTTCTTAGCCCCTCCGCCAACAAGCCTGATACCGAACCACTCTTGCGAATGGTTCACGGATTCCTTGAGTTCCCTGAGGGCATATGCCGTGCCCTCCATAAGTGCCCTCTCAAGCTCCGAACGCGTCGTGTCAAGGTCAAGCCCCAAAAAGGCACCTCGAACCGACGGGCAACCGTGCAAGACCTTTTCCCCCGACAGATGCGGATAGAACATGAGGTCCCTCATGTCGTAGAAAGGATCCTCAACGGCCTTGTCCTCGAGATCGTAGGAGTCGCTGTCTAGAATCTGTCCGTACCACCACTCCTTAGCTCCGCCACACGACCTAATACTGAGCTGAACTTGCGTCTTAAGAGTATTACCCCATTTAAACAATACGGGCTTACCAACATCTGGAAGTTCAACCCCTTCGGCCGAATACATCAGCACACCGCTTGTGCCAAGCGAAATGGTGGGAATGCCCTCCAGGAGACAGCCCGTACAAATCGCCGCCGCAGGATTATCGCCCGTCCCCCTTACAATCGAAGCGTCTGCGGGAATTCCCGTCTCAGCCGAAGCCCCTTCGCTAACGACCCCGATAACCTTGTCGGAAGGCTCGACAGCGGGAAGCAACGACTCGGGAACCCCAAAATGCTCGCAAACCTCGTCAATCCAAGTTTGCTTCTTATTATCGAAAAGCCCCGTTGTCGACGCTCCGCAATAGTCCATGCCGGGATGTCCGCCAAACTTGAGAGCGATCCAATCCGAAACCGAAAGGAATACCTCGCTCTTGGAAAGAGCTACTGGGTTGTTTTTAGCCATCCATGCAAGGTTCATTGCCGGAACCCCAGTTGAAAGGAAGCTGGCAACCTGGGGAAGACCTACAGTTAACGCCCACTGCTTCTCATCAAAAACAGTGTCAATCGTGCGTTGATCATTCCACATTATCGCCGGACATGTCGGAACCCCAGCAGCATCAACCAGCACCGTCGTATGCATTTGCCCGGTGGCCCCAACGCCCTTAATTAGAGACAGGTCGACCTTCTCCCCAAGCAAGGCGCACGCCGAACAAACGGCATCCCACCATATCCCAGGTTCGATCTCTCTCCAACCGGGATGAGGCTCAGAGCATTCGTAAGCCTCGCTTGCAGTTGCGACAACTTTTCCACTTTCATCAATGCACGTAAGCTTCACCGATGACGTGCCAACATCGACACCAAGGTAGAGCGCGCCCATTATCGCCTCATCCATATCCATAATTCCGATTTACTCAGCGATGCCGTTAATGGCGCGGGTCGTTTTGTAGGCAACGGCCGCAACGGCTTCTCGAGCATCGATTAGCACCTTGGCAAGATTGTGCTCATTGTTGTTTGCCTCATACGCCTTGCCAACAGTTGTGATGTAGGCCTTACGCAGGTCGCTTGCAATATTGATCTTGGACATCTTGTGCGGCTGCATCGCATGGATGGTCTCGTAGGGAATTCCCGAGCCGCCATGAAGAACGAGGGGACACGGAGATACCTCTGCAAGCTTCTCAAGCAGCGGCAAATCGATGCGCGGCTCATCTTCGAGGCCATGAACATTACCGATGGACACGGCCAGCAAATCACAGCCCGTGCGCTCTACGAACTCACAAACCTGATCCGGGTCGGTCTTAAGATCCGCCTCGGAAACATGATCGTCCTCCTTGCCCTTGATGGCGCCAAGCTCCGCCTCGACGGGCACGCCATAGCAATGGCAATAGTCGACCGCCTGGCGCGAGAAGCGAATGTTCTCTTCAAAGGAGAGCGCGGCACCGTCGATCATGACAGAGGTGAAGCCAGCCTGGACCGCCTGGCGTACGTCCTCGAGCGTCTTGCCGTGATCGAGATGCAGACACGTGGGAACGATATAATCCTCCGCCGCGCGCTTTACGATGGATGCGATCATGCCGTAATCGGACAGCTTGACGTTAGTAGGGGCGATCTGAAGAATACCCGGCATCCCGGCCCTCTGTAATCCATCCAGGATACCCAAGGTCATCTCCATGTTTGTCGTGTTATATGCGGGAAGGAGCCATCCGTTCTTGCGTGCAATCTGGATCAGCTCAGTCGAAGTTACAACTGCCATGATTCCTCCAACCGGGTTACGGCAATTCGAGTTGAGTTTTCGTTCCAGATACTTATATAGACGTCTATGTACCTGTTTATAGACGACTATATACCTTTTTGATTTATGCGCAAAGCACTAAATACCGCAAATCGAAAAAAGGGGCTGCCGAGAAGCACTCGACAGCCCCTTTCATTTGACATGCTTACCCCAGCGCCCCATTTGCCAGCATATCGGTAACGTCATTTAGGCTCGAAACTATTGCCGTGGCCAATCTTTCCATCTCATCTGTTGGCTCAGAGAGATCGGGGACCATGACAGTGCAAAATCCTCCTGCAAATCCCGCACGCACCCCGTTATAGGAATCCTCTAAAACGAGGGATTTCTGCGGCGAAGCTCCTAGCTCATCCGCCGCTTTCAAAAAGACGTCTGGATAAGGCTTGGCGTGTTCGACCTCAATACCAGAGACGATCGAATCGAAATAAGGGAGTATTCCTCCCCTTATCAAATTTGCCTCGATCATTTTTCTGCTCGATGATGAAGCAACTGCCATCGGAATTCCCTCAGCCTGAAGATAGTCGAGAAGCCGATCTAATCCGGGTTTCTTCTCTGCGCCCTGAGCCAGCGCTTCATGCGCTATTTCGTAAAAACGGTCAACAAACGCTTGAGAATCGACCTCATCACCATACCACTCGCGAATAATGGACACCGCTTCCGATCCATTGGTGCCACGCATGGCGTCCGCAAGACCCTCTTTGCATTCAACCTCAAACTCAATTGCGGTTTTGGGCCAGCAGGAAGCCCAAATCGGCTCAGTATCGAACATGAGCCCGTCCATATCGAAGATAACCGCCTCGAACATATTGCCTCCTAGTTCAAATAGACGTCTATATACGTTTATTCTATCAAAGGAGATCTATCTTTCGCGACGGCATGAAAGGAGACGGGCCCAGTAAAAGCCGGCAGGCACCTCGCCCACCAAAAACCACCACGATGGGGACTATTCCCATCGTGGTGGTTGCCCTACATCGATCTACTTGGCGTGGCACTTCCAGAGCGGCCCTTTCATCGGCATGTATGTTACAGGCAACGACACGCGCTACTTGGCGCGGCCCTCCTCATAGCGCTCGACCAGCTTGGCCTGAACGTCATAGGGTACCTGCTCATAGCCCGCCGGCTTCATGGTAAAGTCGCCCGTGCCGCGCGTGATAGAGCGCAGACGCGTCGAGTAATCCGTCAGCTCGGCGAGAGGCGCCTGGGCAATGACCACGGTGTCACCGCGCTCATCGGTCTCCATGCCCGTCACGCGACCACGCGAGGCCGAGATGTCGCCCATCACGGCGCCGGCGTAGCTCTCGGGGATAGTCACCGTGATTTCCTCGATGGGCTCCAGCACCACCGGGTCGGCATCGGCACATGCCTTGCGCAGGCCGATGCGAGCCGCCGCGCGGAACGCCATCTCGTTGGAGTCGACGCTGTGATACGAGCCGTCGTACACAGCCACGCGAATGCCCGTGAGCGGATAGCCGGCAATGATGCCGTCCTTCATGGTCTCCTGGACGCCCTTGTCCACGGCGGGGATCAGCGAGCGCGGAATGCGGCCGCCCACGACCTCGTCCACAAACTCATAGCCATCGCTCGTGCCGTCGGGCCCAATGAGCGGCTCCACGCGCAGCCAGCAGTCGCCGTACTGACCGGCGCCGCCGGTCTGCTTCTTATGGCGGCCCTGGGCACTTGCCGTACGGCGAATGGTCTCGCGATACGGAATGCGGATCGGCACGCTCTTGGCTACGACCTTGGTGCGATCCTCCAAACGATTGAGCAGCACCGAAACCTGCGCCTCGCCCACCGCCGAAATGATGGTCTGGCCGGTCTCCTCGTCGCGGTCGATGCTCATGGTCGGATCGGCCTTGCAGGCCTTCTCGATAAACGTGTAGAGCTTCTCTTCGTCGCCGCGGTTCTCGGCCTCGATGGCAATGCGGTACTGCGAGTTGGGGAACTTAAACGCCGCAGCCTCGACCTTGCCGGTAATCGAGAGCGTATCGCCCGTCTCGGCCGCCAGCTTGGGCGCCACGATGATATCGCCGGCATAAGCATGGCCGACCTCGGTCATGTCACGGCCGCACATCACATACAGGTGGGCCAGACGCTCACCCTTGCGCGTGCGCGCATTAATCAGCTCGAGGCCCGGCTCAAGCGTACCCGTCAGCACCTTGATAAAGCTGATGCGACCCTGCTGCGGATCGGCCAGGGTCTTAAACACAAATGCCACCGGACGGTCATCGTCACTCGAGATCTTAAGCGAATCGCCATCGATAAGCGGCATCTCGCCGTAGTCCGTCGGCGCTGGGAAGTACGTCGCGATGTCATCCATCAGCGAGTTGACGCCCTGCTCCTTAATGCAATCGCCCGCAAAGACCGGCACAAAGATGCGCTCGGCGATCGCCTTCGACAGCAGGCCTTCGAGCTCCTCCTGCGTCAGCGTCTCCTCGCCTTCCAAGTACTTCATCATCAGATCGTCGTCAGCCTCGGCCACCAGCTCGCACAGATGGTCATGGGCTTCCTCAGCCTGGGCACGATACTCCTCGGGAATCTCCGACTCAGTGGCTTCGGTGCCGTTGCAATGGCGCGCCTTCATGCGCACCAGGTCGATGATGCCGTCAAAGTCCTCGCCCTCGCCCCAGGGAAGGGTCACGGCGCCCAGGCGCGTGCCAAAGCGCTCCTGCAGCAGGTTCATTGTGGTCGTAAAGCTGGCCTCGGAGCGCGAAAGGCGGTTCACGAACACCGCACGCGCCAGGCGCAGGTCCTCGGCGGCATACCAGAGCTTAACTGTCGTAGGCTGCGGGCCGGCCTCGGCGTCGACCACAAACAGAGCCGTCTCGCAGACGCTCATCGCGGCAAAGGCGTCGCCGATAAAATCGGGGTAGCACGGGGCATCGAGCACATTGATGCGCGCGCCCTTCCAGTCGATCGGCGCAATGGTCGTCGAGATGGAAAACGCACGCTTGACCTCTTCGGGGTCATAGTCGAGCGTAGGCTTGGTGCCGTCGTGGCCGCCCAGGCGGGCGGTCTTGCCGGAAAGGTGGAGCATGGCCTCGGCGAGTGAAGTCTTGCCCACCCCGCCTTGGCCTACGAGCACCACGTTCCTTACGTTACCGGTCTTGGGAGCACCCATGATGACCTCCTTGCAGGGCCGCGCGCAATGCGCGACGCCAACGGGGAGAGTTCGCAGTCGGTGCCGTCCCGGGAGCAGCATGGTCGGCAGCCGAGCCGACTCACCCTCCAAATGTCCTATGCCACCACCCTACCCTCACGGGCGACCGTCCATGCACACCTTTCGGCACACGTATGAATACGGGCGGCGAGAGGAAGGAGAACGTATACGAGGCAATTATTGGACCCCGCCGATGCAAATTAAAGTGCCGCCGCAGGCCGTAAAACCTGCGGCGGCTTCGCCTCAATCAATAGTTGAGTAAAAAGCTGAGCCTACCCCTCGATACGACTCAAGAACTCACGGGTACGTTGCTCACGAGGGTGATCGATAACCTGCTCGGCAGGGCCCTCCTCGACAATGCGACCTCCGTCCATAAAGACCACGCGGTCGGCAACATCGCGCGCAAATTGCATTGCGTGGGTCACGATCACCATCGTCATATTCTGCGCCGCCAGGTCTTTAATGACACGCAGCACCTCGGCCGTTAGCTCGGGATCGAGCGCCGAGGTCGGCTCGTCAAAGAACAAAATCTCCGGGTCGAGCGCCAAGGCGCGGGCGATACTCACGCGCTGTTGTTGACCGCCCGAAAGCTCACACGGAACCTTGTTCTCGTTGCCCGCAAGCCCCATCTGCGCGATCAACTCGCGTGCGCGTGCCTCCGCCTGCTCGCGCGGGCGCTTGAGCACGCGAATCGGAGCATCGGTGATGTTTTTCATCACCGTATAGTGCGGAAACAGATTGTAGTTCTGAAACACCAGGCCAAATCGCGAACGCGCCCGCTTGGGCACGTCGCCTTTCGCATATACCGCACCCGACCCCGCGTCCGTCGCAACGGCAAGGTCGCCAAACGAAAGCGAGCCACCGTCGAGCGTCTCGAGTAGCGTAGCGCAGCGCAGCAGCGTGGACTTACCGCCGCCTGACGGCCCGATAATCGCTACGACCTCGCCACGCTTTACCTCGAGCGAGATATCCTTAAGCACCTCATTGCCACCAAACGCCTTACGCGCGTTCGATATATTCATTACCGAATTAATCATGGTAGTAATCCAATTTTTTCTCGGCGGCGCCCAGCAGCATCTCGACCACAAAGTTAAAGACCCAGTAGATCAGCGCCGCGATCGCAAACGGCACCATGCTCACTTGCGAGGCGACCAGCGCCTTGGCCGTCGAGAACATCTCCCCCACGCCGATGGCAAACGCCAGCGACGTGTCTTTGACCAGCGTGATGATCTCGTTGCCCATCGCCGGCAAAATGCGCTTGGCGACCTGCGGCATCACGATGTACAAAAACGTCTGCAGACGCGAGTAGCCCAGAACCTCGGCGGCCTCATATTGACCACGCGGAATCGACTGCAGGCCCGAGCGATAGATCTCGGCAAAGTAGCCGGCGTAGTTGATGATGAACGCCACAACGCACGCCGTCCACTTGGAATCAGGCGTGAGCGAAATGCCGAACACGTAATACGGGGCAAAGTAGATGGCAAACATCTGCAGCATGAGCGGCGTACCGCGCATGACCGAAATGTAGATGCGCGCGACCCAACGCAGCGGCGCGATTTTACTCATGCGCATGAACGCCACGGGGATTCCCAGCGGAATCGACCCGAGCAGCGTCAGCACAAACAGCTGCAAACTGACCAAGAACCCCTGGCCAAGCATCTGCATCATGACTTGAATAGACATTACTTGAGCACCCAATTATCGAAAGATAGACCATAGCTTGAATACTTGTCGCACAGGTCCTTGACCGTGCCGTCCTCGTAGAGCGCCCGGAGCGACTCGGTCACGGCGTCGGCCGACTTGATGTCGCCCTTCTTAAAGCCGACGGCATAGTGCTCGCTGGACAGCGGCTTATCAAGCTGTGTATAGGCATCGGGCTTGGCGGCAAGCTGATACTGAGCAATCGAAAGATCGCAAGCCACGGCATCGACCGCGCCGCTCTCGAGCTGCATAAAGGCCGTATTGTACTCGCCGATGGTATCGAGCGTGGCAAACGTCGCCGCCAGATCCTTCTGGTCACCCTCGAGCACATCCTGTGCAGCGGAATCAGTCTGGGTAATCACGGTCTTGCCGGCAAGATCGTCCCAGCTCTTGATGCCCGCATCCTTCTTGACCACCAGCACCTGCTCGTTGAGCATGTACGGCTCGGAGAACGTGTAGTCGTCCTCGCGGCCCTCCATGGTAAAGCCGTTCCAGATGCAGTTGATGGCGCCCGAGTTGAGCAGCGTATCCTTGGCGTCCCAGTCGATGGCCTCGTATTTGACCTCCCAGCCCTGCTTATCGGCAACAGCCTTGGCAAGGTCAAGGTCAAAGCCCGTGTACTCTCCATCGTCACCCACAAAGCCGTACGGAGGATAGGACTTGTCAAAGCCCACCACGAGCTTCTTGGACTCTGCAGCGCCCTTCGCATCCTTGGCCGCGGCAGAGCCAGCAGCGGAGCCCTTGCCGGCACCACCGCCGCAGCCGACAAGACCAAGGCCAAGCACCGTGGCAAACGAGCCGGCTAGACCAACAAACTGACGACGAGACATATCGGTATTCATGGTATTCCCCCTTGGTAGCACTTTAGTTAAGTAAAGTGAGTCATGTAACGTTCAGAATCATACACTTTAGTGAGATGGAGTACAAGGGAGGGTTTGCCCGCTGGGCTCCGGGGCGGGGGTTAAGTTTCCTGCTCTACAGTCCTGCTCACGACGGAGGCCACATTAAGTGGCCTCCTGTTCGTGCGGAACTCGCGATAAACTTAACCCCCGCCCCGGAGCCCAGCGGGCAATCATCGTTGTGCCTATCACTGATACCAATAAACCGCTTGCATATCGTCTGTTGGCTTGGCACGGTACAATGCTTGTGGCTTTATATTTATAAATTAGTGGGGTTAATTCATGGCAGAATCTCGTGCGGAGCGTAGGGCTCGTCGTGCTTTGGTGGAGGCGGCTGAGGGGTTGAAGGAGGAGAAATCTTCCAAGAAATCAAAGTCGTCTCAGGATGCGAAGGGTAAGTCGGTCAAGGGCAAGGCTAAGGCCAAGCGTCCCGGCTCTCGTCGGAGCGAGGACAAGGCGTCTCAGACTCGCTCCAAGCGCTCGCATAAAGATCAGGTTTCGTCTGCGCGTAAGGCTGTGGATCCCAAGTCTCCCTGTTCCATCATGAAAGCCTGCGGTGGGTGCACGACGCTCAATCGTCCTTATAAAAAGCAGCTGGCGGCCAAGCAGACTGCTATGGAGGAGCTTTTTGCCGCTCTTTGCGAGCGCGAGGGTATTAGCGTCGACCCCATTCGCGGTATGGGAGTCACCCTGGGCGACCCGGGCAAATATCCTGCTCCGCGCGGGTTTCGCCATAAGGCCGCCACTCCCTTTGCCCCTGGTAGAGAGGGCGCTGTCCGCTGCGGCTTTTTTGAGCGCGGCACGCACAGAATCGTTGCCGTTCCCGAATGCCCCGTCGAGGCACCGGGCGCCCGACAAATTCTTAACGGCATCGCGCGTGAAGCTGAGCGCCTGCACATTCCTGCCTTTAACGAGGACAAGCACCTGGGCTTGCTTCGCTATGCCGTCGTCCGCTGCGGTTGGCGTACCGACCAGGTCATGGTTACGCTCGTGACCGCCCAGCGTGACTTACCGCATGCGCAAGAGTTCTTTGAGGCCGTCGCGGCGCTCGATCCGCGCATCGTCACCGTCGCCCAAAACATCAACGGGCGCCCTGGCAATGCCATCCTCGGTGAGGAAACCCGTATCGTTTATGGCGCCGAATGCATGCGCGATCAGTTGCTCGGCTGCGAATTCGACATCTCCCCCACCGCGTTTTATCAGACCAACCCGCAGCAGACGGAACTGCTCTATCGGCTCGCTATCGACGGTATGGATCTGCACCAGGGCGATGTGCTTATGGATGCCTACTGCGGCAGCGGCACCATCGGTCTTTGCGCAGCCAAAGATGCCCAGAACAAGGGTATCGGCATTATGCTGCTCGGCGTGGAGCGCAACCCGGCGGGCATTGCCGATGCACGTCGCAATGCCGAGCTCAACGGCCTCACCCGCAGCGCTTGGTTTATGGCCGACGACGCCACCGATTACATCCTGGATGCCGCCGATAACAACGAGCGGATCGACGTCCTTTCCATCGACCCGCCGCGCGCCGGCTCTACCCCCGAGTTCCTCGAAGCTGCCTGCGCACTTAAGCCGCGCCGCATCACCTATATCAGCTGCAACCCCGTGACCCAAGAGCGCGACCTGCACCAGCTCCTCGACGGAGGCTATCGCCTGCTCAAGATCACGCCGGTCGACATGTTCCCTCACACCGACCACACCGAAACCGTAGCGGTCCTCGAGCGCCGCTAATCCACTGGCACAAGAAAGGGGGCGACCCATCTGGGCCGCCCCCTTCGCTTGGTTTATAAACTCCGCTACATCCCCTTGCGCAGGTCGCACACGCCGGCTGCCGCCATCTCGCGCAGCAGCGTCTCGCGATCGCGCGTCACGATCAGATCCAACGGGAAGTGAATCTCGTCGAGCATCTTGCGCGCGTGATCGAGCTTGCCAATGGCCATGCCAATGTGGGCATCGGTTGACACGCCAATGCCCACGCCCAGCTCGGCGCAGCGCTCGGCGATCTTGCGGCATACGGCCCAATGCTCAGTGTCGACACCGTGTTCAAGACTATGGTTGTTGATCTCGATAATCTTGTGCTTGGCCTTAGCTGCCAACAGCACCTCGTCGATATCGAACGGCACGCCCGAACGCCCCGTGTGACCCAGCATGAACACCTTGGGGTGCTCCAGGGCATTGATATACATCTCGGTCGTCTGGGCCAGCGTCGCGCCTTCAGCAATCTGCGGATTATGCACGCTCGCAACCAAATAATCCAAATTTCGCGTAACCAAATCGAACAGCGAATGCTGACGGCTGTACGAATCGCCGGCAATATCGAGCGTGACAGGAGTGTCCTCGCCAAACAGGCTTCCGTCCAGCGAAACGATATCGGCCTCGGCACCACGCAGCACCAGCACGCCGCTCCAAATGCGCGGCCAGATATCCTGGTTGATAAAGAATTGGTAACTGCGCAGGTCATTGGGGCAAGCCGTAACCATAGAGCTCAGATGGTCGGCAGATCCGAGCACCTGCAGGCCACGCTCTGCCGCCCAGTACACATTCTCCTCAATGGTCGAATATGCATGCGCAGAGAATATCGTATGGGTATGAATGTCACAAGAAAGCAGGTAGGGCATCAGGTCTCCTTATCTGGCACGGCCGTCGCTTATATTCATTGTACGCATAGCCTTCGATAGTCGTAAAACCACTCCATCCCAAAGACACAACGTCCATGACAACGGGGTCTGGCTTAACACCAAACCCCGTTTCACGTAAAACATTGTAGGCAGAGCGCTTTACTTTTAACGATACTCGTCCGCCAACTGTTTCCAAGCGGGTAGCGAATTGATAATCGTTTCGTAACTCACGCAATAGCCCAGGCGGAACCAACCCGGCATACCAAAGCTGTCCGAGGGAACCGCAAGCAACTCATACTTCTTTGCACGCTCGCAAAACGCATTCGCATCGGGTTCCAGCGCCTTCACCCACAGGTAGAATGCACCATCCGGCTCAACATAGGTGTAGCCGTACTCCGCTAGTGCGTCGGTAAGCGCGGTGCGGTTGCGCGCATAGGCCTCGACATCGCTCGGCTCATCGATGCAATCGATGATTACGCGCTGGAAGAGCGCCGGTGCGCATACAAAACCCAGCGTACGGGCAGCACCCGCAACAGCCGGCATCAGGCGGGCAGCCTGCGGATTGGTGTTGGGAACCAAGATCCAGCCCACGCGCTCGCCAGGTAGCGATAGCGACTTAGAATACGAGTAGCACACCACGGTGTTCTCGTAGATCGAGGGCACCCAAGGCACCTCGGCACCGTACACAATCTCGCGGTACGGCTCATCCGAGATGAGCATAATCGGATTCTCGGGATCGCGCTGAGCGTTGGCCTCGCGCAGAACATTGGCCAGTCGCGTCAACGTGTCGCATGTATATACGGCACCGGTCGGATTGTTGGGAGAGTCGATGATGACGGCCGCCGTCTTGTCGGTGATCGCCTTGAGCACGTTGTCCACGCTCAGCTGGAACGTATCTTCATCGGCGAGCGCCTCAACACACGTACAGCCGGCCTTCTCAATCCAAACGCGATACTCCGGGAAGTACGGGGCGATAACAATAACCTCGTCGCCCGGGTTCGTAACGGCGTTGAGCGTGCAGGTGAGCGAAGCCGCGGCACCCACCGTCATAAAGACGTCTTTGCCCTCATAGCTCGTGCCAAAGCGGCGGTTGAGCGATTCGGCAACGGCTGCTCGACATTGCGGCAGGCCCGGAGCGGGGGTGTAGCCGTGCAACTGGTCACTCGGCAGCCCCAAGGCCTTCTTAATGGACTCCGCCACGGCAGCCGGCGCCGGAACACTCGGGTTGCCCAGCGAAAAATCGAATACGTTCTCCGCACCGATCTGTGCCTTGCGCTCAAGACCATAGCTAAAGATCTCGCGGATGATGGAGCTTTCCGCACCGCGAGCATACATCGTTTCGTTGATCATCTGTTCCCCTTTCGCATAGGCGCTATTGTACGCTTTAGCCGAGCAAAGTGCCGCAGCAATGTTGATTGGGGACAGACTTAAATGCGTGAAAACGCTCATTTAAGTCTGTCCCCAATCAACAGACGGCCCCATATCGCTCAAAAGAAAAGCCTCCGCAGGTTTCCCCGCGGAGGCTTTCGCCACAAAGACTATTTGTCGGCGTCGGTGTCGGCATCGGCATCGGCATCGACGACGGCATGGTCATCGTCAGCACCATCGGATGCGGCTTCGGCATCCTCCTGCATGGCCGCCTGCGCAAAGGCCGCGGCATCAGCCGCCAGCTCCTCCTCGCTCATACGAGGCGCGCGCTTCTTGGTCGGCATGCCGGCCGCCTTGGCATTGCGCTCCTCCTTGGCCGCCAGGATATCGCCCTCGCACTCAAGGTAGGCGTCCCACTCGTTATCAAGCAGGGCATTCACGGCATCGCCCTCGACAGTCTCGCGCTCAAGCAGCACCTTCGCCATCAGATCGAGCTGATCGCGACGGGCATCCAAGATCTCGACAGCACGACGATGGGCCTCGCGCATGATGCGCTGAACCTCGATATCAATGCGGCGCGCCGTCTCCTCGGAGTAATCCTGATGATCGGCATAGTCGCGGCCCAGGAATACCTGATGCTGCGCCTCGCCAAAGACCTGAGTGCCCAGCTCCTCGCTCATGCCCAAACGTGTGACCATCTCGCGCGCCATCTTGGTTGCGCGCTCCAGATCGTTGCTCGCGCCCGACGTGATGTCATCGCACATGAGCTCCTCGGCAACGCGGCCGCCCAAGAACACGGCGAGCTCGTCGAGCATCTCGTTCTTGGTCTTGAGGAAGTGGTCCTCCTGCGGAAGCTGCAGCGTGTAGCCCAGAGCCTGACCGCGGCTGACAATCGAAATCTTATGAACCGGATCGGAGTGCTCCAGGATGTGGCCCACCAAAGCGTGACCGCTCTCGTGGTAGGCGATCGTGGTGCGCTCGGCCTCGGTCATCACGCGACCCTTGCACTGCGGTCCGGCAATCACACGCTCCATCGATTCCTCGACCTCGTCCATCGAGATCACGGAACGATGACGGCGAGCAGCCAGCAGCGCAGACTCGTTGAGCAGGTTCGCCAAATCGGCGCCAGTAAAGCCAACGGTCATCTGGGCGAGCTTCTCAAACTTAACGTCCTCGTCCATCGGCTTGTTCTCGGCATGCACGCGCAAGATCTGCTCGCGGCCCTTCACATCCGGACGGTCGACCGTAACCTGACGGTCAAAACGGCCGGGACGCAGCAATGCCGGATCCAGGATGTCAGGACGGTTGGTCGCAGCGATCAGGATGACCGACTCGCTCTCCTCAAAACCGTCCATCTCGACCAGCAGCTGGTTGAGCGTCTGCTCGCGCTCGTCGTGACCGCCGCCCAAGCCGGCTCCGCGCTGACGTCCCACGGCATCGATCTCGTCAATAAAGATAATCGACGGAGCCTGAGACTTGGCCTCCTTAAAGAGGTCGCGCACGCGGCTGGCGCCGACGCCCACGAACATCTCGACAAAGTCAGAGCCCGAGATGCTAAAGAACGGCACGCCCGCCTCGCCGGCAACGGCCTTGGCCAACAGCGTCTTACCGGTACCCGGAGGGCCAACCAGCAAAACGCCGCGCGGAATCTTGGCGCCCAGCTTGCGATAGCGGTCTGGATCGCTCAGGAAGTCGCGAATCTCCTCGAGCTCCTCGACGGCCTCGTCCACGCCGGCAACATCCTCGAACTTGACCTTGGGGCGCGTGGCCTCGTTGGTCTTGGCATTAGTCTTGCCAAACTGCATGTTCCTATTATTGGCGCCCATCATCTGGCGCATAAAGTAGAACATGATGGCGATCAGGGCAATCGTCGGCAGCACGCTCATTGCCAAGTCGCCCCAGAAATCGGGGTCGTTGGTGTTGACGATATACTTGGTGTCGGGGTGCTCTGCCATAAGCTCGGCAAGCGAATCGGAGCCGACATAGGTCGAGGAGAAGCTCTTGAGCTCGCTCGTATCGCCCTTGTCCTTTTTCGTCTTCCAGTAATGACCCGCCACGCTTCCGTCTTGAACCGTATAGGTCAAATCTTCGACGCGATCCTGCTTGATGGCGCTGACCATCTCGCTCGTCGCGAGCTTAACGGTATTGCTGGAGCTGGCAAAGCCGGAGCCCATATTAAAGAAGGCATAGCCCAGAAGCGCGCAAGCCAAAAGAAAATACAGCCAGCCCGTACGCGTGGGCTTCTTGCCTCCGGGCATCCCCGGGATCTTAGGCTCCCGGGGAGTCTGGGAATTGTTATCGTTACGGTCGTCGGGCATCTTACGAATAAACCTCCGGTTTCAAAATGCCCAGATACGGAAGGTTACGATAGCGCTCGGCATAATCGAGGCCGTAGCCCACCACAAAGGCATCGGGGCAATGGGTTCCAACATACTTGGGCGTGATGGCCGAGGTACGGTTCTCAACGTCCTTCCACAGGAAGGCAGCGACCTCCAGCGAAGCGGGCTTGCGGCTCTCGAGGTTCTTCATCAGGTACTTGAGAGTCAGGCCCGAGTCCAGAATGTCCTCGACGATCAGCACGTCGCGACCACGGATGTCGATATCCAAGTCCTTAATGATACGCACGATGCCCGAAGACTTCACACCGTCGCCATAGCTCGAAACAGCCATGAAATCGATGTTGGTCGGCAGCTCGATCTTGCGCATCAGATCGCCCATAAAGACAACAGCGCCGCGCAGAACCGCGATCAGCACCAGATCCTTACCAGCGTAGTCGCGCGTAATCTCCTCGCCCAGGCGAGAAACGATACCGTCGATATCCTCCTGCGTAAACAGAACCTTCTCGATATCCGGATGTTGAGAAGCCATGACAACCCTTTCTTGTGCTTAATCGCCCACACACCGCCGTATGGACGCGAACTACACATTCTAGCAGCGCACGGGGTATATTTTCCAGCCCGCGCACCATCAGCGCGGGAATACCGTCAACGTCGCACAGAACAGCTGGTGCGAGGGGCTAATCCGCATCAACCACGCGAAGCAGATAGGCCACACGCGTCGCCGCCGTGCATTTAAAGCGTTCGTCCGCGCGAACTCCGACGACCCACACCACGGCACCCCCCGGCGCCGTCCTCACCATGGGCACGCCGGCGCGCTCGGAAACGGGAATGCGAGCCTCGCCTAGCAAGTCGGACACCTTCTTGCTTCGGCCACTCATCCCTAACGGGCACATCACGTCTCCCGGTGCGGGGCCGTCTACCCACAGGCGCGCCAATCGCGCCTCGGCAGGGATCTCGCCACGTGAGCCCGCCAGAATCCGCTCACTATCGCTGTCAGCAAAACCTAGGGCAGCCGCGTCTACCAAAGCCGTCACTTCCCCGGCAGCCGCAAGCTCACGGGCGCGGCGCACGATATCGCATCCCGGCTCAACGGCCATCGGCTCTGCGACCAGCATACGTCCCCCGCCCAACGGCAAACGGCCGGGTATGGTAACCCAGTCCGCAACCAGGCCCTCACGAGCCTCCGGTGCCTTAAACGCCAGCATGCCAAACTCGACGCGCGCGTCAATTCCCGCCGGAAGCGTGACCGAGCCTGCGCCCTCGGCAACGCAGGAAAGGACTCGCTCCACATGTCGCATCTCTGGACGAGCGTCCGGATCGATGCGTTTGATCGCCAGTCGCACGATGCGCCGCGCGATTACCACCTCGGCCGCAGCAAGGCGCCTGGCATCGAGCACCAGCGCGCCCGCCGCCTCTTTGCGCAAACAGCTTCGAAACGCCTGTGCCGACAGCTGTGATAGAAACGCATCTTCGTCACCAAGGATCTCACAGGCGGCGCCAATCGTCTTGCACACGCTCGCATTACGCTGCGCCACCACCGGCATCACCCGATGGCGCACGTAGTTTCGCAGATACGAGACATCCTCATTGCTCTCGTCTTCGCGCCATGGCTGACCATGTACCTGCAGATAGCCCACAAGCTCGCCATGAGTTAGGTCGAGCAAGGGGCGCACCACGATATTCCTTCGGCGGGGAATGCTCGAAAGCCCAGCTGGGCCCGACCCCTTAATGGCGTTCATCAAAAATGTTTCCGCGCGATCCGAAGATGTGTGGGCAGTGCAGATGCGCGCCGCCGTTCTCGGCGCCCCCGTCTTGGCGCATAGTTCGCGAACATACCTTCGCGCCGCTGCATAGCGCACCTCGCGCGCCGCCGCCTCGATATTGCCCGACTCCCCATCAAAATAAGCGTGCTCCACGCATAGCGGTAAACCATATTTCGCGCAGAGCTCACGCACAAAGGCCTCATCGCCGTCGGACGCCTTTCCGCGCAGATGATGATTTACATGAAGCACATGCAGGCGCTCGCGAGCGATGGGGGCAACGCCGCGTCCATCTTGGATATCCAGCTTTGATGTGCACGCCATAAGAAGCAGTGCCGTCGAGTCCGCACCGCCTGATACCATGAGCACGACAGGAGCAGCCTGCTGCCTCGTCCGGGTCTCATCGACTGCCCCAGGCGCGGCATGGTGTCCGTAATGCTGTGATACCGTTGGCATTCGCTTCCTCCTCTATTCGTCCGCACCCATTGTATCCTTTGGAATCTTATGTCTCGCCTGCACCTTCATATCCTCGGCAGTGGCTCTAAAGGCAACTGCGCACTCATCGAGGGCCCGCAGGGGCTCATTATGGTCGATGACGGACTGTCTCGCCGCGAGACGCTCAAACGCATGGCGGAGCTCGGCCTTTCGGCAGACGACGTGTCCGCCCTTGTTGTCACCCATGAACACAGCGACCACATTAAAGGGCTTGAGGTGTGGTGTAAGCATTGGAATGGCCCAGTCTTTTCCAGTAGAGGCACACTCGCATCAAAAGAATGCCTCGCACATCTGTCTGTTGAAGAATTCGATCCAGGCGACACCCTCTCTATTGCCGGAGTCCACATTCAGACATATTCGACATCCCACGACGTCGTCAATCCCGTCGGCTACCGTTTTGACGCTCAGGGTGATTCGGTTGGCTTTGCCACCGACACCGGCGAGTTGTCAAAGCATGCCATCGATACGCTCAAGGACTGTCGCATTCTCGCACTCGAAAGCAACCACGATGTAGCCATGCTACGTCAAGGAGATTATCCTCGCTTTCTTCAGGAACGTATCCTGTCTGCAAAAGGGCATCTCTCCAACGATCAGGCCGCCGATGCCGCACGCGCGCTGGTAACAGATCGCACCGAGCAGCTTATCGCGATGCACATTAGCCAAGACAACAATCGTCCAAACCTTACCGTCAAAAGCTACGCAAGCTCCCTCGACGCAACACTCGACAACGAGCTTGGTAGCACCGCCACCCGCGTTGAGGGGCTGCATAAACTCACGATACGTCCCGCGGGGCAATATCGGCCCATGACCATTCGGTAGGGCATCTCAAATAAAAAGGGGCCGGGAATCACTTCCCGGCCCCCTTAACGCAGGCACCAATGTTAATAGGCGATAGCCTTAGTCGATGGAAATCTTCGTAACGTTCTTCTTCTCGACAATCTTAGGAACCGTAACGGTAAGGATGCCATCAGCGTACTTTGCAGAAAGGCCCTCGCTCGAAGCATCCTTCAGGTACACACCGCGCGTCGCGCTGTACGAGCTGAACTCCTTCTGCAGGAAGTTCTTACCCTCGTTCTCCTCGTCTTCCTCGACATTCACGCTAATGGACAGACGACCCTCGTTAAGCTCGACATCGATATCGTCCTTGGCGACGCCGGTCAGATAAGCCTTGACCTCATAGCCATCGCCCTTATCCTCAACGTCAACGGGGAACGCCTTAGAGGCAATCGAGCTGTTCGCTAGGTCGCTCATATCATCAAAGAGATCAAACAACGAGCTAGCAGAGGGACGAACACCAAAAACCGAACGATAAGGAACCATGCTTGCCATGACTACCACTCCTTTAAGGGACTGCCGAGCCATCTTCTAGGTGGCAGGGACTTCTTTTGACGCTCTAATATATGCCCATCCATTTCTTATATATACATTTTGATATAAAGTTTTTTAAGTCTCTTTCTATAAGCATATCTAAGTCTGTTCGACTAAGGTTTTAACGAGGCTAAGGTTCTTTGAACCGTGCCTTAAATACCATATACGCGGCCTGTCAAAACGAAGCGGAGGGCTTACAATGAGCGCATACACGTTGTTAATGACAACCTAAGGGCATCATGGACGATCAGACCTCCGACAACTCGTTTGAGTCGCTGCAGAACGATAGTTCTGCCTATTCACAGCCCGTACGCTACCATCGTCCCCATATTTCCCAAGAGCCCATTAACGATGCAGAGCCTGAGTATGTAACTCGCAATCGATATCAAACCCTTGAAGAATCTCAATTAGCTCGCAGACACATGGGTGTCGCCTCGAGCGATCCGGTGTATCTAAAAGATGCCCCCTTATCCAAAAACAGCGCAAGCAGCCAGGAGCAGACACAAACACCCACAAAGCTACATCGTAGAGGGCCCCGTCCCAAGCAAACTCTAACGCATTCCGCCCGCTATCTCGAGATGCCTAAGCAGGGGAAATCGATATTTACATCGTCAAACAGACGGCGTAAACAGCACCGTCTCCAATTCGTACTCTTGATCATTGCCATCGTAGCAATTGCGCTGGTCATTCATTTTGTTTTCTTCAAATAGAGAAGGCTCTTAAGCCATAGAGGCGTTTAGCTCATATCGACCAAACGCAAAAAAGAGGAGGCCGCGAGGCCTCCCCCTTCTACATTCCCAATGGCGGCTCGGTGCCGTCCACCGGTCAGCGGCGCCCTGGCCTCCCACGGGCTGACCCCGCAGTACTCTCGGCGCGATG
>URMO01000024.1 GCA_900549085.1 uncultured Collinsella sp.
ACCACGCATCCGGTCACGACCACATAGGGCTCGTTTGGATAGGCCAGCGCATGGCGAACCGCCTTACGGGTCTTGGCCTCGGCCTCGCCCGTAACAGCACAGGTATTAATGACGATCAGCTCAGCATCCTGAGGCTCCACCATCGCAAAGCCCAGGCGCATTAGATCGGCAGTGATACGGTCGGACTCAACCCGGTTGACACGGCAGCCGAGGTTGACGACAGAGATATGAGGTGCGAGCACACGGGCTCCTTAATCGAGGATGTCGTCGAGAGCGCTCTTGATGCGATCGGTTACCGACTTCTTACCGGATGCAACGTCATCGCCCATCTCGTCGGCAAAGGCACGAAGCAGCTCGCGCTGCTTGTTGGAGAGATTGGTGGGGACAACTACGCGCAGCTGCACGATCAGACGACCGCGCGAACCGCCACCGCCGATACGCGGCATGCCGTAATTGTTGACGCTCACGGTGTCACCGTACTGTGCGCCGGCGGGGACGCACAGCTTGACGACCTCGTCGGGCATAATGCCCTCGACCTCGATCTCGCAGCCGAGCGCTGCCTGCGCAATCGAGATATCGCTCACGAGGTACAGGTCATCACCGTTGCGCTTAAAACGCTCGTGGTCGGCGACGCGCACGTTGACGATCAGGTCGCCCGAGGGCTCACCGCGAAGGCCAGCCTCGCCAAAGCCGCTCACGCGCAGCTGGCGACCAGTCGAAACGCCGGCGGGAATATCGATGTCGATCTTTTCGTGCGAAGGCGTGCGGCCCTGACCGTCGCAGGTCTCGCAGGGATGGTCGATAACCGTGCCCTCGCCGTGGCAGTCAGGGCAAGGCGAAGAGGACTGAACCTGGCCCAGGAACGAGCGCTGGACCGTCGTGACATAGCCCGTGCCGTGGCAGCGGCTGCACTGCTTTTCCTGTGCACCCTCGGCCCTACCGGTGCCGTTGCAATCCTCGCAGGGAGCAAGGCGGTCATAGCTGATCGTCTTTTTGCAACCGAGTGCCGCCTCCTCAAGGGTCACCGAAAGGGAGATGGCCATATCGCGGCCGCGACGACGCTCACGGCGATTTCGGGCGCCACCGCCGGCACCGCCACCAAAGAACGACGAAAAGAGGTCGTCCATGCCCATGCCGCCAAAGATATCGTTAATGTCGACATAGCCGGAACCACCGGGGCCGTCGGCAGTGCCGTAACGGTCGTAGTTAGCACGCTTCTGCTCATCGGAAAGAACGGAATATGCCTCGTTGAGCTCCTTGAACTTGGCCTCGGCCTCGGGGTCGTCCGAAACGTCCGGGTGTACGGTACGGGCCTTCTTTAGAAACGCGCGTTTAATCGTCCGCGCGTCGGCATCCTTGTCGACGCCAAGCACCTCGTAGTAATCCCTATTTTCCGACACGACCGAATCCTTCCGACTTTCATTATTGTCACAGTGCGTCCTATACCCAAGCTGGGCCGGCCGCAAACAGAGGGTTTGATGTTATTGCATTGCGTAGGGCGAAAGCATGGCACGCTGCGAGCAGCTCGCAAACCAAACCGACACGAGCGCAAACATAAATCCGTTGGCAAAACCGTTGACAAACTGCATCGCGCCGCGCTTCCACCACAGCAGGCTGCGGTGAAGCACGCCGTCCGAGAGCACCATGAACAGGCCCATGGCAAACGGAATGAAGCACATCACGGCAAAGGCCGAGAACACGCCCGAGATGGCCGACAGCACCAAAAACGGCGCCACGATGCCCATCAGGTAAAAACCGGTACGAGCTTTGCCTTCCAGGCGCTCGGCCTCAACATGGGCGCGACCGACCAGGTCGCCGCCCGCGGCACCGTTGGTGCCAGCATGACCCATGCCGCTAATGCGGACCTCGTCGCCGTCATGCGTGCCGGCAGGAAACTCAATCGTCTGCTCGGAGGTTACGCGAGTACGACCGCTGCCGCCGCAATCGGGGCAGGGGTCGGCGACGACCTTACCGGAACCGCCGCACTCGGGGCAGACCGACTGAAACGTGCCGGCACCGAACAGGAAGGACAGGTCGACATCGATGTGGCCGCGACCGCCGCAGCTCGGACAGGTATGTGCATGCTCGGACGAGACAGAACCCGAGCCTCCGCAGTGACCACAGGTATCGAAGCGCGTATAGCGGACGGTCTTGCGGGCACCGCCCTTGGCCTCCTTGGCGTCGAGCTTAATATCGACGACCACGTTGGCGCCGTTCTCGGGATTATAGGCAGCCTGCCCGCGACGCGGCTGACCCCAGGCGCCACCAAAGGGAAAGCCGCCCTCAAAGGGATTGCCGTAGCCCGCGCTGCCGGCGTAACCGCCGCCATAGGGCGAAGCCGTGGGAGCGCCGGCAAAGGGATTGCCCGAGCGCATGGCGTCGTAGCGCGCACGCTTCTGCTCGTCCGAAAGCACGGCATAGGCCTCGGAAACCTCTTTAAACTTTTCCTCGGCATCCGGCTCTTTGTTGACGTCCGGATGGAGCTTGCGGGCCTTTTGCTGGAAGGCCTTCTGTATATCACGCGAGGTGGCGTCCTTAGAGACACCCAAAATCTCGTAGTAATCTTTTTCGTTCATCGTCGCCATGCGCGGCAACCTCCTGCTCACAGCAGCGTATATATTGCGGTAATTCTACCCGAGCGGCCTAGGCTAGACCCCAAAACAGCTCGAACAGCACATTTCCATCGAGCCAGCCCAAGTGGGTGGGCGCTAAGTGGGCGCGGGCACGACCTGCGATAACGTCTTTCGAGGTGACGCACCCCACATGCCCCTCGACATGATCGGGCACCCAAGTGGCAAGGCCCAACTCGAGCGCACGGTCGCAGGCCGCCGCCAACTCATCTGCAGCGATCACGCTTGCCGAGCGAACCAACAGATCGGGCCCAATGCCACGCGTCATGCGACAGGCAAGCATCAAATCCTCGGCCGCCGCCTCGCGCTGCGACAGATACTCGGCATCAAACGTCGTCGCGGCATCGTCGCGTTGCACCAAGCGCACGCGATACGCATCGCCGCGAGCAGGCACGTCGGGAAACAGCCCGGCCAAGCGATCAAAATCCTCGGCGTCGAGCATACCGGCGGCAGAGCGGCCCAAACCCAGATAGCCCTGTCCGGTCCAATAGGCAATGTTGTGGGCGCACTCATGGCCCTCGAGCGCGTAGCTTGCCACCTCATACGGGTGATAGCCGGCAGCACCCAGACGCTCGCGCGCCGTGTCCATGCACGCAGCCTGAAAATCCTCGTCGGGCTCGAGCGACTCGTCGCGACACGCCATGCGATAGAGCGGCGTGCCCTCCTCGAGCGTGAGCGGGTACACCGACACATGATGCGGCGCCGCCGCCAACACGCCATCGAGTGTGCGCTGCCAGCTTAGGTCGGTCTGCCCGGGAAGGCCGCACATCAGGTCGCACGACACGTCAAGTCCAGCGTCCTTGACCGTCGTGATGGCAGCGAGCGCCCGATCGGCATCGTGAATGCGGCCGATGGCGGTAAGTTCGGCGTTATCGAGCGTTTGCACGCCCAGAGAGACGCGCGTGACACCAACCTTGGCAAGCGCAGTGGCAAGCTCTGCGGTCAGCGATTCGGGATTGGCCTCGCAGGTAAACTCAACGGGTTTGCACCACGCAGAGATACGCCGGGCAAATTCTACCAAACGCTCCCCCGCCAGCGACGGCGTGCCGCCGCCAACATAGACGGTGCGGACCTGCGCAAGCGCGCCTGCGTCGCCAAAGGCATCGAGGCGCGCATACAGTTGCTCAAAATAGGCATCGAGCGCAGCGCTCAGGTCGCACAGAGCAAAACTGCGTGAGTCAAAGTCGCAGTACCGACACTTTTGGGCGCAAAACGGCACGTGCACATACAGCGCGGTAACGGCCACCGTTAGGCCTCCAGCGGATGAGCGGGCACCGACTCGCCGGCGGCAAGTGCGGCCTCGCAGGCCACCACATCGTGCTCGATATCATCGACCAGTGCCATGAACTCCTCGTATGTGGAGCAACGCACCACCTGAGCACGCCAGGCGGCAGCATGGGGCATGCCCTTTAGATACCAGCTTGCGTACGTGCGGGCACGCGACATGAGCGGCAACAGCTCGTGCGTGAGCGTCAGGTGCTCGCGCAGGGCATCCAGGCGCTCGCGTGAGGAACGAGACGGCACCGGCGTGCCATCGAGCGCAAGGGCGCGGGCATCGCCGAACACCCAGGGGTTGCCATAGATACCGCGCGCGATGAACACGGCGCTGGCGCCGGAGCTGCGCAGACGCTCCGCCGCATCCTCGGCCGAGAAAACGTCGCCCGAACCGATCACGGGAATCTCGACGGCGTCGGCCACCTCATCGACGACCGACCAATCGGCCTGGCCCGTATAGAGCTGCGTGGCACAGCGACCATGTACCGCCACCGCAGCGGCCCCTGCCCCCTCGAGCATCTGGGCAAACGTCGCGGCATTGCGGTCCTCGGCATAAAAGCCCTTGCGGATCTTTACAGTCACGGGCACGTGCGCCGCGCCCACCGCCGCCTCGACAATCTGCTCGGCCAGCTCGGGCGTGCGCATAAGCGCCGAGCCCTCGCCCTTGGTGACGACCTTGCGAGCCGGGCAGGCCATGTTGATGTCGATCAGCGACAGGCGATCGCCCACGCGTTCCTCGACGGCAGCGACGGCACCCGCAAACTGATCGGGCTTGGAACCAAAGAGCTGCACGCAGATCTGCTGCTCCTCATCGGCAGGCAGCACCAGGCGCCACGTCTTATTGCTGGCATAGGCAAGGCCCGCCACGCTCACCATCTCGCTATAGGCAAGATGGGCACCGCGGCGGCGACACATGATGCGATAGGCGGGATCGGTCACGCCGGCCATGGGAGCCATAAGGAACGGCTGCTCGGCATAGGCAGCCAGCAGCCGCGTACTGTATTCAGAGAGCGCCATGAACCTACTCGTCCACCTTGAGGATCGCCATAAAGGCCTCCTGCGGGACCTCGACCGAACCGATGGCCTTCATGCGCTTCTTGCCCTCTTTCTGCTTCTCGAGCAACTTGCGCTTACGCGAAATATCGCCGCCATAGCACTTGGCCAAAACGTCCTTGCGGCGCGCCTTGACGGTGGAGCGGGCGATAATCTTGTTGCCGATGGCACCCTGAATAGGCACCTCGAACAGCTGGCGCGGAATGATTTCCTTGAGCTTGTCGCACAGACCGCGGGCCAGGCCATAGGCCTTGTCCTTGTGCACGATAAACGAAAGCGCATCCACCTCGTCGCCCGAAAGCAGGATATCGAGCTTGACGAGCTCGGAGGGACGATACTCGTTGAACTCATAATCGAGCGAGGCATAGCCCTTGGTGCGGCTCTTGAGCTGGTCAAAGAAGTCCAGGATGAGCTCGGCGAGCGGCATGTCAAAGCGCATCTCGACCGATTTGCTCGTGAGATGGATCATATCGGTCGTAACGCCGCGATGCTCGATAGCGAGCTGCATGACGGCACCCGTATACTCGGGCGGGCAGATAATCTTGGCCTTGAGGTAAGGCTCCTCAATGCGCTCGATGCGCGTAGCCTCGGGCAGATCCTGCGGGCTGCGAACATCAATCATCTCGCCGTCGGTCTTGTAGACGTGGTAGTCCACCGAGGGGCTCGTGGCAATCAGATCCAGATTGAACTCACGCTCCAGGCGCTCCTTGACGACCTCCATATGCAGCAGGCCCAAGAAGCCCACGCGGAAACCAAAGCCGAGAGCCACCGAGGTCTCGGGCTCCCACACCAACGACGGGTCGTTGACGTGCAGCTTATCGAGAGCGTCGCGCAGATTCTCGTAATCCTTGTTGTCGATCGGGAACAGGCCCGTGTAGACCATGGGCTTGGCCTCACGGTAGCCGGGAAGCGGCTCGGGACAGGGATTCGACGCCCACGTAAGGGTATCGCCCACGCGAACGGCCTCGGGGTCCTTCAGACCCGTGACCACGTAGCCCACCTCGCCGACCGTCAGCGCATCGACCGGGGTCTCGGCGGGACGCTTGACTCCCACGCCATCGACCAAAAAGTCGCCCTCGGCTTGCATCATGCGCAGGGTATCGCCCTTCTTGATGGAGCCGTCAAAGACACGGACCGTGGCAACGACGCCGCGGTACTCATCGAAATACGAGTCCAGGATGAGCGCCTTGAGCGGCGCGTTTGCATCGCCCTTGGGCGGCGAGATCAAAAAGACAATAGTCCCCAGCAGCTCGTGAATGCCCTCGCCGGTCTTGCCCGCCACGCACCCGGCATCGTCGGCGGGAATGGCCAGATCATCCTCGATCTCAGTCTTAACCTCGTCGGGGTGCGCCGAGGGCAGGTCGATCTTGTTGATAGCGGGCACGATATCCAGGTTGGCGTTCATGGCGAGCGTCGCGTTGGAGACGGTCTGCGCCTCGACGCCCTGCGTGGCGTCGACGACGAGCACCGCGCCCTCGCAGGCGGCCAGCGAACGCGAGACCTCGTAGGTAAAGTCCACGTGTCCCGGCGTATCGATCAGGTTGAACTGATACGTCTCGCCATCGTCGGCGTCATAGGAAACGCGGACGGCATTGGACTTGATCGTGATACCGCGCTCGCGCTCGATATCCATGGTGTCGAGCAGCTGCGACTCCATGTCGCGCTCGTCGACGGTATGGGTGAGTTCGAGGATACGGTCACTGATCGTGGACTTGCCATGGTCGATGTGCGCAACGATCGAGAAGTTGCGGATGTGGGAAATGTCAATTGAAGTATTCATGCGGACTATCTTACCCGAGCGGTACAAAAAATGGAGCCTGTTCCATAAAACAGGCTCCATTTATGCGCGTAATCTGTGTGGTGTGAAATTTACAACTTAGGCGTTGATGCTGTTCACGAGCTTGGCAAGACCGGACTTGCGGTTGGAAGCCTGGTTCTTGTGGATAACATGCTTGGCGGCAGCCATGTCGAGACGCTTGGTGACGGTCTTGAGGGCAGCCTGGGCCTTCTCGGCGTCGCCCTCGGCGACGGCGGACTGGACGTGCTTGGTCAGCGTCTTGAGCTCGGACTTGACAGCCTTGTTACGCATGCGAGCTGCCTCATTGGTGCGGATACGCTTCTTCTGAGACTTGATGTTTGCCACTTCTGGAGTTCCTTTCGAGTTCCTTGCAAAAAATGTATGACACCTCTGAGACACGGTGAGGTCATGCAAGCGCCTACTATAGCACGCTCCCCCTCAAAGGGATAGAACGAATTTGTCAAATAGGCAGGTATCATCACGATTTTCTCAAGATGTTCGTAATCCAGAGCAAAAGCGCGGTCTGGGAATCGGCCGAACCCTTGAGTGCGAGCTCCACATCGACGGCAGCCTCGAGCGCGGCAACGAGCTCGGTCATCGAAAAACGACGCGCCCAGGTCAGGTGATTCTTGACCTGCCAGGCCTGAAGCTTGAGCGTCGCGGCAAGCTCACGACCCTGCCCACGCGCATCGAGCGCCTTGGCAACGATAAGCTCGCGAATGCGTCCGCATAGCAGCGTGTAGGTCCACACGTAGCTCTTGGAGGGCAGAAGCTTAAAGAGCTCGAGCGAACGCCGCATATCGCGAGCCGAGACGGCATTGAGGAAGTCCCAGGGCTGGACTTCGGCCGTGCGCACGATCCAGCGCTCCACATCGGCAAGCTCAATTTGCGGCGCCTCGACCATCTGGGCAAGCTTGGCCAAGTCGTTATCGAGCATGCGGGTGTTCTCACCCGAGCGCGAAACGAGCTCCTCGGCTGCCGCCGTCGAGATGGACTTTCCGTGCTGCGTCGCCATCTGCTGCACGCGACGCGGCAGCTCCCAGCGCTTGGTGCCGGAACAATCGATCACGGCCTTCTTGTCAATCTTGGCGATCGCCTTGTACAGGCGCGTGTTCTTGGCAAGCGAATCGGCGATTATGAGGCAAACAGTCGTGGGGCTGGGACTCGCCAGATACTCGACAAGCGGCTCAGAGATCGCTTTGGCGAGTTTTGAGCAGCCGTCGAGGATTACCAGGCGAAACTCGCTGCCCATGGGAAAGGTGTTGAGCGAACCGATAATCGACTCGATATCGGGGTCTTTGGTCATATCGCGCTCGTCGAGGTTGAACTCGACCATGCCCGTCTTTTCCAGACGCGCCTTCATACGCGAGATGGCGTGGTCGCGTTTGACTCCGTCGGTACCGACGATCAGATATGCCGGCAACAGACCAGTTTCGGACATCGCGCTCCCCTCCCGCGGGCTCTCGAGTTTGTACCGTGCCATTCTAGCCCACGGGCTTATCCCGCGCCAACGGCAGCATCACGGTCGCTGACAACGCATGGCAAATCCGGTTACGGTCGGCGAGACGGTAATGTCTCCTTGTTCGATGGTGCATGCGAACGCGCCGCCCGCATCGCGAACGGCATCGATGCAGGTATCGGATGGATGACCGTAACGGTTGTCCTCGCCCGCGCTCGCAACAGAGAGCTCGGGCTTAAGCGTTTCCAGCAGCTCTGTGTCGACGGAAACTTTTGAGCCGTGATGTCCCAGCTTGAGCACATCGATATCACCCACCTCCTGTACAAACTCGCGCTCCTGATCGAGCTCGGCATCACCAGTCAACAGCATACGCAAGCGCTTGCCTTCCCGAGCATAGGAGAGCAGCAAAGCAAGCGAGTCCTCATTGCCCTCGCCATCCACCGTGTCAAACGGCCACATCACACGAGCCCGAAATGCGCCGATATCGACCGTGTCTCCGCGGGCCACCTGCCGATACGTTACGCCGGGGCGATTCAGGACCTCGGCAGGCGCGCCGTCAAGCGCATCGGCCGCAACCGCAATGGTTCCAACCGAAAACTGATCGAGCACATCGGGAAGACCGCCCCAATGGTCTTCGTCCCAATGCGTTACGAAGACGGCGTCGATATGGTGGACGTTATTGCGAACCAACGCCGACACCACGCGGTCATCGAGCCCACAGTCGACGAGCGCCACAGCGCCACCCTGACGAACAAGAATCGCATCGGCCTGACCAACATCGAGGACCGTTACCGAAGGCGGCGCACATCGATCCCAATAGACATACGGAACCCCCGCAGCAAGCATCAAACACAGCAGCCCCACTGCCATGGGCCGCACGCGGGGGCGTGGCCACCAGACCAAGAGGGCCACCAGCGCGAACGGCACCACATACACCAAGGGCGTATCGGGCGGCACGCTTACGGATGCGCCCGGAACGGCGGCAAAGAGCTGTTCAAAGAACAGCGCGCAGCGGGCGACAATCATGGGCACCACGAGCGCCCCGTGACGCAGCAGCGGCACAAGCGAGCAGGGCACCATCACAACCGATACAGCGAGCAGCACGCTTATCACCGGACCGATCACAGCATTTGCAAGCGGGGCAATGAGCGAAAACGTCCCAAATGCGGGAATGGTTACGGGAAGTGTCGCGAGTTGTGAGCACAACGTGACAGACAAAACGCTGGCGACACCCGATGGCACACCCAGCTCGCCCAAGGCGTAGGTGGCGTAGGGGCAAAAGCAAAGGATGGCAAAAACACTGGCGCACGAAAGCTGAAAACCCATTTCGAACAATACCGTCGGACGCAGCAACACAAAGATTGCCATGGTGACAAACAGAGCCGAGAGGCCATGACGACGACGTCCGGCGCCGTTGGCGATAAGCGACGCCGCCACCATGCAGCACGCGCGCACGGCCGAGGGCGAGGCGCCCGTAAAGACGGCATAGGCAGCAAGGGCCAGCACCAGCAACCACCGCTGCAGCCCACGAGAGAGGCGCGTCTTTTGCAGGAAGCTCTCAATCACAAACCCCACGATGGCAAGATGGCTGCCCGAGACGGCGACGAGATGTGCAGTACCCGTTACCGAAAACCAATCGCCCGCCGGCTGGGCGCGCAACTCGGCCGAGCGTCCACAGACAACGCCGGCAATGAGCGAGCGCGCTGGATCGGTCTCGGGCGCGATAACGGCAAGGAGCTCGTTCCGAAGCCAAGTCAACGGCCCCGGAGAACTCTCGTCGACCGATACCAACCGGACGACGTTAACCTTTCGAAGCTCGCCCCGAAGCACGCGTGAGCGCCCATACGCATCGTTCTCAAAGCGTGATATTCGACCGATACCACGTACATGCGAACCGACGCCGAGCTCGCGATCACACGACAGCCGTACCTGACCCAAGCGCTTTTCGCCTGCATACGCATCGCAGGTGTAGGAATACACACCGTCATTGATGGACGGATCGCCCTGTACATAAAATTCGAGACTGCTCGCAGCCCGATTATTCAGCGCCCTCGAAGCACGCAGCGCTCCCATTGTCCAACCCGAGGACGCGACCGCTCCCGCCATGAGGCCGAGGGCAGCGGCATACAGCCATCGCTTCCACCGCACAAGACGCATACAGGACCGTGCCAATACGATGCAAGCCGCAGCCGCAACGGGAATGGCCATAAGCAATGTGACGGGCGCCGCCCGCTCTCCCAGCAGCACATCGGCTGTCACGCTAAGTACCAAGCCACAGCTCGCACACAAGCCGGCACAAAGGGCCATCGTCCACGGCATCAATGGACGCGGTGGCATCACATGCTCGCGCTCGGTCGCACTCATACGCAGATGCAATCTTTAATTTTGGCGAGCTTCTTCTCACCGATCCCCGATACACGCATAAGGTCATCGACCGAGGCAAAGGCCCCGTTTTGCGTCCGTTCGTCGATAATCGATTGGGCCATAGAAGGCCCGATGCCCGAAAGCGTCTGCAGCTCCGCCGCACTTGCCGTATTGATGTTCACGAGCCCCGACGAAGACCCCGCACCAGGAGTCGTGGAGGCTCCGCTTTCAGCCCCGCCGACCGCCGCAGTCGCTTGTTGCTCCCCTACCGTCGGCACATGGATCTTTTGACCATCTGTGATCTTGGACGCACGATTGAGCCCTGTCACATCCGCCTCGGCCGTAAGCCCTCCGGCGGCATCGATCGCCTCGGATACCCGCGCTCCGTCTTTGAGCCGGTACACGCCAGGCCTCGCAACAGCGCCATCAACATCGACGTACACCTCGGCAGCAGAAGAACTCTTGATCGACGATTCATCGGCATCGTCAGGTGACGCATCCCCGGCCCCGCGTACTTCCGAGGCGCTCGCCTCATCACTACGCTCAAACGACACGCCGCTGGAGCGGCTATTAAAACTTGCCATCGCCAAGCCGCTCGCGGCGGCAATGACAACCAGGATCGCCACGACCATCGCCTTATGGCCGAGCAGATTTTCTGCCCAGCGGTCCATCCGTTTAACCCGTTCGTGTTGCTCGCGCTGCGCCATAGCAAACACCTCCCAACACCATCGTGTCAGGAAACGAACGCCGCAGCCTCCGCACGCCCACACCGGTTTTCGCGGTCAAACCAAAAGCTGACCAAAACCTTGCGGAAAAGTGTCCATTTATTCAGGCACACGTCGACAAATGAACCGTTTATCGCCTAATGCCCAGATAGAAAAAGACCGACGATGCAAAATCACCGCCGGTCTATACACAACATAATTCGTGATCTTGGTAAATCTCACGTGGAGCGAGCTCGGAATGTTTGCGTTTTAAGGTCTTAGGGGCCTTATACGTGTTGCTCTCGAAGTCGATATACTCGGTCTGCTTGAGCAAGCGCTCAATCATCTCCTCGTGATCGAACAGCTCCCACGCCTCATGCACGGCATCGAGTTTGGCGTGCGTCTCGGGGCGGCGCGGCATAAAGAGCGTGCAGCAATCGGGAGCGGCCTCGGTCGAGATATCGAAGGTACCGATTTCCTCGGCACGCGCGATGATCTCCTGCTTGTCCGAACCAATCAGCGGGCGGAACACGGGGATCTTGACGGCCTCGTTGACGGCCATGATGTTCTCGAGCGTCTGGGAAGCAACCTGACCGAGCGATTCACCGGTCACAATAGCCTTGGCGCCCTCGATATGCGCAATGCGCTCGGCAACCGAATACATAATGCGACGGTACATGATCACGCGCAGGTTGCTGGGGCAGGTCACCGAGATCTCACGCTGACAATCGCCAAACGGCACCACGTACAGGCGGCCGATCTGGACACCCGGCTCAAGCGCACGGATGATGTCCTGCACCAAATACTCGCTCGTGTCGGGCGTCTGCGGACGACCGGAGAAATGTACCGGCACGCACACCGCGCCGCGACGCGCGAGCATCCAGGTCGCTACCGGAGAATCGATACCCGACGACAGTAGCGTCACGACCTTGCCGGCAGATCCCACCGGCAGACCGCCCACGCCGCGCTCGGAGCGCGCGTACACATAAACGCTACCCTGGACCACCAGCACGTGCACCATTGCGTCGGGGTCGTGCATCTGGACCTTTTTATCGGGAAACGCCTCGCACAACACCTCTCCCACCTGACGATTGATATCAATCGAGGTGAGCTCGTAGTCGGTGTTCGAGCGCTTGGCATGCACCTTAAACGACTCAAAGGGACCAAACTCGCGCAGCGCCTTCACGGCGGCGGCGCAGTACTCCTGCGGGTCGCGGTTCGTGTGATATGCCAGGGACACGCGAGCAACGCCGGGGACGGTGCGAATGACGCGCGCCGCCTCGACGGCCTGATGCTCGTTAAAGGTCACGAGGATATAACCGGAAATTCGAGACACGGTATTCACGGAAAAGGCGGCCAAGGCCGCCTTGATGTTATCCATGAGGATATGCTCAAAATGTGCGCGGTTCTTGCCCTTTAGTCCAACCTCGTGATAGTGGACCAGGCAGACGCGGGCTGCCATTTAGGCTTCAGCAACCTTATGGCCGAGTGCCTTCTCGTAACGGGCCTCGTCGTAGGAGATGTCGCCGTCGACAATCTCGTCCATAGCCATCGAGATGGTATCGGCGCCGGAAAGCGCAATGGTGATGTCATCGACATCCTGGACGGCGAGCACGCGGTTGTGCTGGCCACGCAACATGCTGTTAATGTCGCAGGCGCGCTTGGAGGCAAGCGAGGCGAGCAGGAAGCGGTTGTGATCGGTCTTCTCCAGAAGATCGTCAATGCAAGGCTTTACAACGGACACGGACCTCAGATCCTTTCATGCATATCGAGAACGCGAACGAGCTCATCGGTCGCGCGGTCGAGATCGTCATTCACCACGACGTCGTCGTAGCGGTCGGCAAGGGCAAGTTCATCGGCGGCGTTTGCCATACGCAGCTCAATCGTCTCGGGCGTCTCGGTACCGCGACCGACCAGACGCTCGCGGAGCACCTCGAGCGAAGGCGGCTTGATAAAGATCAACACGGCCTCGGGGAAACGCTCCTTGACCTGCAGGGCTCCCTGGACATCGATCTCCAAGATCAGAGACGAGCCAGAGGCGAGCTTGGATGTGACCTCGCTCACCAAGGTGCCGTAGCAGTTACCGTGGACCTCGGCCCACTCAACAAACTCACCGTTTGCCACGCGGCGGTCGAACTCCTCGCGCGTCAGGAAAAAGTAGTTGACGCCGTCGACCTCACCTTTGCGTGGTGCTCGAGTGGTAGCCGAAACCGTCAGGCCCAGGTTCGAGCGACGCTCGCGCACACGAGTGACGAGCGTGCCCTTGCCTGCACCTGACGGTCCAGAAATCACAAAGAGCTTTGAATCCTGAGCGCTCACTTATTTGGTCAGCTGCTCGAGGAGCTGCTCGCGCTGGCGGACGCCGAGGCCCTGGACGCGACGGGTAGCGGAGATGCCGAGCTCCTCCATGATCTTGGCGGCCTTGGCCTTGCCATAACCGGGGAGAGACTCGATGAGGGTGGAAACCTTCATGCGGGAAGCGATGGGGTCATCGGAGTTGAGCACGGACTCGAGGGACTTCTCGCCCTTCTTGATCTGCTCGCGAAGCTCAGCGCGGGCGTGACGTGCGGCGGCAGCCTTCTCAAGAGCCTGCTTGCGCTGCTCGTCGGTAAGCTGAGGGAGTGCCATTCGAACCTCCAAATAGTTGGGTTATATCTGATGCAATAATTGGCATTTTAGCACGTCAAACGCACTAAATGCCCAATCGACGGCACCATAGGTTAGACGATACCTGCGAAAAGTGCAATATACGGAGGTTAAAGTTGAGCCCCTGACCTGCAATTCCACACAAAGGATGGGAAAGTTTTCGCAGGCACAGGGGCTAATTTGTGCTAATGAGACCCAAAAGTGGTGACTTGAGGGAATCTTTTAGGCGACGTTTTCGACCAGCTCGGCAACGATAGCGTCAAAGGCGGCAACCGGGTCGTCGGCACCGGTGATGGGTCGGCCCACCACGATATGGCTCGCGCCGCGCTCGATAGCCTGAGAAGGCGTCGCCACACGGGACTGGTCACCAAGGGCGGCACCCACCGGACGAACGCCCGGAGTCACGATCAACGCGTCGGGGCCGAGCAGCTCGCGCATGTCATGGGCCTCCATCGGCGAGCACACGATGCCGTCGATACCGTTGGCCTGGGCAAGCTTTGCCAGGCGGGCGGCCTCCTCGGCCACGGGTGACTCGACGCCGATCTCAGCCAGCGAATCCTGGTTCATGCTCGTGAGCACGGTGATGGCGACGAGCTTGGCGCGGTCCTCGCGCGCCTCCTCGGCACCCTCACGGCACGCAGCGAGCATAGCACCAGAACCCAGGCCGTGGACCGAGAGCAGGTCGGCACCGGCAAGCGAGGCCGAACGGGCGGCACCGCGCACCTGATGCGGAATGTCATGGAACTTGAGGTCGAGGAAGACCTTAAAGCCCAGGTCCTTGAACGTCTTGACGATCTCGGGGCCCTCGGCGTAATAGAGCGTCATGCCCACCTTGAGCCAAGCGGCATGACCAGAAAGCTCGTGGGCGAGCTCGAGCGCACGCTCACGGTCGCAGTCGAGGGCGACGATAGCGCGGTCGCGGGCGTCGGTCTCTAGCATTCGAAAGCACCTACCAGCTCGTTGATGTCCTTCACGCCCTGGGACTCCGCCCAGGCCTCGAGCTCGTGCGCGATCTTAATTGAGGCGCACGGATCGACGAAATTGGCCATGCCGACCGACACGCAGGTGGCGCCGGCCAGGATAAACTCGGCCGCATCCTCGCCCGTCATGACGCCGCCGACACCGTTGATGGGGATATCGACGGCCTGAGCGACCTCCCAGACCATGCGAACGGCGATGTGGTGGCACAGCGGACCCGAAAGGCCGCCCTTGGGCTTGGCCACACGGGACTTGCGGGTATGAACGTCAATGGCCATGCCCTGGATGGAGTTGATGACCGAAAGACCGTCGGCTCCCGCGGCCTCGAGAGCCTTGGCAATCTCGGCGACGTTGACCGGCGCCATCTTTACGAACAGCGGCTTATCGGTCACCTTGCGGCAGGCAGCCATAACGGCAGAGGCGCCCTCGGGCGAGGAGCCCATGGCGGCACCGCCGGCAGCAATATTGGGGCAGCTCACGTTGATCTCGTAGCCGGCAGCCCAGGGGCACAGCTCGACATACATCTCGAGCGCGCGGACAAACTCGTCAACGGAGTGGCCGGCAACCTGACAGATGACCTGGCAACCGTCCTTGGAGAGCTGCTCGAGCCACGGACCGGACTCACGGGCAAAGGCGGCCACGCCGGGGTTCTGAAGGCCCACGGAGTTGATCATGCCGCCCGGGATCTCGGCCATACGGGGCGCGGGGTTGCCGGGCCAGGGCTCGGCAGCACAACCCTTGGTGGTGATGGCGCCCAGCTGGGAGACATCAAAGAAGTTCTGGAACTGCCAGCCGTAGCCAAAGGTACCGGCTGCGGTGTTGATGGGGTTCTGCATCTTGACGCCGCCGAAATCGACGGCCATGTTCACGGTACCCACTAGAAGACCACCACCTTGGAAGCATCGAACACGGGGCCGCACATGCAGGCGCCCTTCATACCATCGACCGTCTCGACATTGCAGGTGTTGCAGGCGCCAAAGCCACAGCTCATCATGCGCTCGAGCGACACCTCGCAGTACGCACCGGCCTCGGCGGCAGCGGCGGCGACCTTCTTCATCATGACGGCGGGGCCGCAGCTGGCGACGTAGTCGTAACCGCCCTCGCCGAGCAGCTCAGCGGCAGGATCGGTGCAGAAGCCGTGCGTGCCGAGCGAGCCGTCGTCGGTGCACACGTTGACCGTATCGCACAGCGAGCGGAACTCATCGATGCCCACGGCCTTGGACGCAGTGCCAAAGCCCAGGCACACGTCGACGGCCACACCCTGCTCGGCAAGCTTACCGGCAAGGCACAGCACGGGCGGAACACCGATGCCGCCGGCGACAAGCAATGCCTTCCTGGTGCCCTCGGGTACCAGCCAGCCGCGGCCGCCAGGGCCCAGCAGGTTGGACTTGGAACCGGGGCCCATCTGCGACAGGCGACGGGTGTCGTCGCCCACGACGGCGTACCACAGCTCGACGGTGCCGGCTTCGGCGTCGGCGCGATAGTAGCTCAGGGGCACGCGAAGCAGCGAGGACGCATCGCCGGGTACGGCAATGTTCACAAACTGACCGGGCTTGAGCGCACTTGCAAGCTTGGGGGCCGAGATGACGAGCGAGAAGATGCCGTCGGCGATCTCCTGGTTCGATACGACCTCGAAGTCGTGCATGCGTGCAGTGGAAGGTGTGGGCATAGACGCTCCAATCCCCCATGCGGATGCATGGTCAAAACGAACAGAAAGCGCGGCACCGCAAGGGCACCGCGCACAAAAGCGATAAGGCTATGCTAGCAGATGCAGCCGTCGGCGAGCGTCTGCTTACCGCCGACAAACACATCGGTGGCACGACCGGTGAGCGTGCGGCCGGCGAAACCGGAGTTCTCGGCACGCGACTCGTAGCCGTCCTCGCCGACCGTCCAGGTTGCGGCGGGGTCGAACACGGTCAGGTCGGCAACGGAGCCCGCCTTGACCTGAACCTGGTCGAGGCCCAGGATCTCACGCGGCTTGATGGCCATGAGCTCGACCATGCGACCCACGCTCATCTTGCCCGTGTTAACCAGCTCGGTGAGCACGAGCGACAGCGAGGTCTCGAGGCCGATCATGCCAAAGGGCGCAAGCTCGAACTCGCGGGCCTTCTCCCACGGGGTGTGGGGAGCGTGATCAGTGACGATAACGTCGACGGTGCCGTCGATGACACCCTGACGGATGGCCTCGGCATCCTCGTCGGTGCGAAGCGGCGGATTGACCTTGAGCGAGGTGTTGTAGGTCTCGTCCAGGTCGTTCTCGGTCAGGAACATGTGGTGCGGGGTGGCCTCGCAGGTAACCTGAACGCCAGCGGCCTTACCGGCACGCACGATCTCCAGGCCATGGGCGGTGGAGATGTGCTGGATGTGCAGCTTGGCACCGGTCAGCTTGGCGATCTCGATGTCGCGGGCGATCTGGAGCTCCTCGCCGGCAGCCGGCCAGCCCTCGAGAGCCAGACGGGTCGAGACCTTGCCCTCGTTGATCTGGCCGTGGCCGACCAGGTCCTCGTCCTGGCAGTGGCTCATAAAGACCTTGCCGAACATCTTGCCGTAGTCCATGCAGCGACGGAGCATGCCAGCGCCCTGTACGCCGCGACCGTCGTCGGTAAAGGCGACGGCGCCGTGGGCGACCATATCGCCCATCTCGGACATAGCCTCGCCCTTAAGGCCGCGGGTCATGGCGCCCGACGGATAGACGCGGCAGTGACCGACCTCGGCAGCGCGGGACTTGACGAACTCCACGACGGTGCCGTTATCGGTGACGGGATCGGTGTTGGGCATGGCGCACACGCCGGTAAAGCCGCCCTTGGCAGCTGCGCGGGTACCGCTCTCGATGTCCTCTTTGACCTCATAGCCGGGCTCGCGAAGGTGAACGTGCATATCCACCAGGCCAGGGACGAGGTACTTGCCGGAAAGGTCGCGGACCTCGGCTCCCTCGACGGCGAGATTCTCGCCGACCTCGGCGATCTTGTCGCCGTCAATCAGGACGTCAACGACACCGTCAAGCTCGACGGACGGGTCGACGACGTGGGCATTCTTAAGAAGCAAGGCCATTATCGGCACCTCCAAGCAGCAGATACAGGATAGCCATACGCACGCAGATACCGGCGTAGACCTGCTCCAGGATGACGGAGCGTTGCGGGTGGTCGGCCATATAGGAGTCGAACTCAACGCCGCGGTTGATGGGGCCCGGGTGGCAGATGATCGCATCGGGCTTCATGAGCTTCTCGCGGTCCTTGGTCAGGCCGAAGAGCTTGTGGTACTCGCGAATGGTCGGGAACGGGGCACCCTCGAGGCGCTCCTGCTGCACGCGCAGCATGTAGACGACGTCCAGCTCGGGCAGGACGGAATCGAGGTCGCTCGTCACGTGGTCGCAGCCCAGGACCTCGGGCGCCGGCGGCAGCAGCGTGCCGGGGGCGACGGCGTAGGTCTCGCAGCCCATGATCTTAAGGGCGGGGATCAGCGAGCCGCACACGCGGGAGTGGGCGATATCGCCGACGACGGCGACCTTCAGACCGTGGAAGTCACCCTTGTGCTCCCAGATGGTGTACAGGTCGAGCAAGGCCTGCGTGGGATGGTTGTGCTTGCCGTCACCGGCGCAGATGACGCTTGCGGGCGAGTTCTGCGTGACGATGTAGGGAGCACCGGCGTGCTTATCGCGAACGACGATGCAGTCGATCTTATAGGCGTTGAGGGTCTCGACGGTGTCGACGAGGCTCTCACCCTTGACCGTGGAGGTCGAGGAGCCGCCAAAGTTAAGACTGTCGGCCGAAAGACGCTTCTCGGCGAGCTCGAAGGAGCTGCGGGTGCGCGTCGAGGGCTCGTTGAACATGTTGACGATGGTCTTGCCCTTGAGCGTGGGGACCTTCTTGATCGCACGCTCGTTGACCTCGGAGAACGCCTTGGCGGTCTCGAGGATGAGCTTAATGTCCTCTTCGGAGTACTCGGTAATGTCGATCAGGTGCTTATGGTTGAACGCCACGGTACTACTCACCTCCCAGCGGCGCGGAGCCCACGTGGGAACCCGGCGCGACGTCGTTAATCTCGACGGCGGTGTAGCCGTCGACTTCCTTCATATATAGGTGCACGTTCTCCTCATGCGACGAGGGAACGTTCTTGCCGACAAAGTCCGGCGAGATGGGGAGCTCGCGGTGGCCGCGGTCAACGAGGACTGCCAGCTCAATACGGCTCGGACGGCCCAAGTCCATGACGGCGTCGAGAGCGGCGCGAATGGTACGGCCCGTATACAGGATGTCGTCCACCAGCACGACGCGCTTGCCGTCGACGCTAAAGGGAATGTTGGTGGCGTGGATCGCGGGAGCGAAATTGGTAGCGTAGTCATCGCGGTAGAAGCTGATGTCGAGGCTGCCGAGCGGAACGTCGACGCCCTCGATCTCCTTGATCTCCTCGGCGAGCTTCTTTGCCAGAAGGTCGCCGCGCGTGACGATGCCGACCAGAGCGAGGTCTTCACAGCCCTCGTTGCGCTCGAGAATCTCGTGCGCGATGCGGGTCATCGCTCGATTGACGGCGGTCTCGTCCATAATGACCGCCTTGGGGGAAGTCGTGCCCATCGATCTCCTTCCTCACATGTCTTGACTGCTGACACAGTCAAAAAAATAGATGCCCGACCGCTCAAAGCGGAACCAGACACCCACAGGAAGGGCTGCTCTTTGGCAGCTATGTAATTCCATGTGGGTATCTCGTACCCCTTTAATGGTCAAGGGATAGTGTAGCCAACCTCAAGCTGAATTGCGAGCATAAATACAGAGCATTCCGTAAACGGAGCCCAATGCCCAATAAACCTATATATATTTGTGGGACGAGCTTGAAAACGCACACACGAGCTGGCATAATCCCCTCTGCTGCACGCAAATCGGATCTACGTCCAGGGCCGTGGCGTGGGCACTATCGCCAAAAGAGAAATATCTCTGTGTAGATTACACACAGGGAGCTGCTTCTGTGCTATAGTTCAGGCTTGTTTGTTAACGCGACATGTTCGTTTGTCGCCCAAGGAGGGTCAGTTATGTCCAAAGTTTGCGAAGTTTGCGGTAAGCACCCCGTTGCCGGTCGCTCCATCAGCCACTCTCACCGCGTCACCAACCGTAAGTTCCGCCCCAACATCCAGCGCGTCTACGTCGTCGTCGATGGTCACCGTCGCAAGATGAACGTTTGCTCCACCTGCCTCAAGTCCGGCAAGGTTGCGCGCTCCTAAATAAGGTCTTACCAACAAGTACCTCGGACTCTCCGGGTCAAAGACCTCGCGTTCACATAGAACTTACCAAAGGCGCTCTCCCCTACGGAGGGCGCCTTTTTGCGCTCATTCGGGACAGACTTACATGAGTGTTTTCACGCATTAGGGACAGACTTAGATGGGTGCTTTCCCACTCATTGGGGACAGACTTAGATGGGTGTTTTCACGCATTGGGGACAGACATGACGCACGCATGCGGCGTCCCGATCGGCTCCGGCCCCTATCTCACGCTGCATCCTTCCAGCCTGCAGTAGCCTTGGTCACGCTTGTGGCGCCGATACCGGTGATACGGGCAATTTGCTTGACCGTGAGATGTGCCCGCCTGAGCCTCAGCAGGCAGGCATCGCGCTCGGGGCGTGGCAGGGCCTTGAGTAGCGCAGGATCTATGCTCGGCAGGACTTCGCGCGCAACGGAAAGAGCCTCCTCATCGGGGATCCGCCGGCGCGGAAGAACCTCCACTGACCAGATGCGCCCGCCAACTTTCTTGAGATGCTCGCAATAGCGACGGGAGCCTCCGACAACATCGAGCATAGGGGCCGCATCACAAATGTCAAAGGGATCATAGCCCAGCTGATATGCCTTATAGCTTGACCAGCGGTACGCCTCGAGCGAGTCAAGCGCACCCTTCACGGGATTGAGATGAATATAGTCGAGCAGCTGCACTGCCTGCGTGTCCGACTCAACTGCGACCCGCGAATAGCGATTGTCAAACAGATGTCCCGTTCTCCCCGTTTTCCCATTGAAATACTTAGCATATGCCGTCAGCGCGCACTGCATTGCCTTTGAAAGGTTGTCAAATGGGTCATCAACCATCAAATGGAAGTGGTTGCCCATAAGGCACCAAGCCAACACCGCCACGTCATGGCGCGCAAACCTGTCCGAGATATCCGATAAGAAACGATAACGGTCGGAGTCATCTTCAAAAATAATCTGTTTGGAGTTGCCGCGGTCAAAGACGTGGTAATAGCCGGTGATCGAAACGGCACGGGCGCATCGGGGCATAATCTCTCCTTTCAAAGCTGTACAGGCAACACCTAAAAGGAGAGAAGAAACGCAAAATGCTGAGCCTGTAACCTATTTATATCCAATGAGTGGCAACAACAGGCCCAGAACGGCAAAATGACAAATCGATGTCTGTCCCAAATGAGTGAAAGCACTCATGTAAGCCTGTCCCCAATGAGCGGGGGGATGCTATAGGATAGTTTAGTTAAAACGCTTCAGTATATTGAAGCGTTTTAGTTTGTCTTTTACGGGAATCTGCCCGTTCACCGAATTATTTCTTGCTATCATGCATCTTGTAGGGTAAATCTCCGATCGCAAGGAGACACAAATGGTGAAAAAGTCACCGGAAAACACTACTCCCGCCATCGTGGACAACGTGGAGGCGCTTGAGGCCAAACTCAAATCTATGCGTGAGGCCCAGGCTAAATTCGCTGAGTACACTCAGGAGCAGGTAGACAAGATCTTCTACGAGGCTGCTATGGCCGCCAACAAGGCTCGTATTCCTTTGGCCAAGCTCGCCATCGAGGAGACCGGCCGTGGCGTTCTCGAGGACAAGGTCATCAAGAACCACTACGCCGCTGAGTACATCTACAACGCTTACAAGAACACCAAGACCTGCGGTGTCATCGAGCGCGACGACGCTTACGGCATCACCAAGGTCGCCGAGCCGATCGGTATCGTTGGCGCTGTCATCCCGACCACCAACCCGACCTCCACGGCCATCTTCAAGACGCTCATCTGCCTGAAGACCCGTAACGCCATCATCATCTCCCCGCACCCGGCAGCCGCCAAGTGCACCATCGCCGCCGCCAAGCTCGTTCTCGACGCAGCTGTCAAGGCCGGTGCTCCTGAGGGCATCATCGGCTGGGTCGACAAGCCGTCCATCGAGCTGACCAACATGGTCATGCGCGACGTCGACATCATTCTCGCAACCGGTGGCCCGGGCATGGTCAAGGCTGCTTACTCCTCCGGTAAGCCCGCACTCGGCGTCGGCGCCGGCAACACACCGGTCATCATCGACGATACCGCGGACATCAAGCTCGCCGTCAACTCCATCATCCACTCCAAGACCTTCGACAACGGCATGATCTGCGCTTCCGAGCAGTCCGTGACCGTCATCGACACCATCTATGACCAGGTCAAGGCCGAGTTCCAGAAGCGCGGCTGCTACTTCGTCAAGCAGGGTGCCGAGATGGAGGCCCTGCGTGCCGCCATGTTCAAGAACGGCGCTCTCGATCACCGCATCCCCGGCATGGCTGCCGCCAAGATCGCCGAGCTCGCCGGCATCGAGGTTCCCGCCAAGACCAAGATCCTGATCGCCGAGGTCACCTCCACCGATCCCGAGAAGGAAGAGTTCTCCCACGAGAAGCTCTCCCCGGTCCTCGCTATGTATCACGCCAAGGACTTCCAGGAGGCCGTTGACAAGGCAGAGCACCTCGTCCTCGCAGGTGGCCCGGGCCACACCGCCTCTCTCTACGTGCACCCGGCACAGAGCGAGAAGATCGCTAAGTTCCAGCACGTCATGAAGGCCTGCCGCATCGTCATCAACACCCCGTCCTCGCACGGCGGCATCGGTGACCTCTACAACTTCGGCATGAAGCCGTCTCTAACCCTGGGCTGCGGCTCCTGGGGTGGCAACTCCGTCTCCGAGAACGTTGGGGTGAAGCACTTGATCAACGTCAAGACCGTGGCAGAGCGCCGCGAGAACATGCTGTGGTTCCGCGCACCCGAGAAGGTCTACTTCAAGAAGGGCTGCACGCCCGTCGCACTCGACGAGCTCGGCACCGTAATGGGCAAGAAGCGCGCCTTCATCGTTACCGACCAGTTCCTCTTCAAGAATGGCAACACGCGTGCCATCGAGGCCAAGCTCGATGAGATGGGCATCGCTCACGACTGCTTCTACGACGTTGAGCCCGATCCCTCCCTGCAGTGCGCACGTCGCGGCGCCAAGCAGATGACGCTCTTCGAGCCGGATGTCATCATCGCCGTTGGCGGCGGTTCCGCAATGGACGCCGGCAAGATTATGTGGATGATGTACGAGCACCCCGAGGCGAACTTCGAGGACATGGCCATGGACTTCATGGACATCCGCAAGCGTATCTTCACCTTCCCCGAGATGGGCAAGAAGGCTTACTTCGTCGCCGTCCCGACCTCTTCGGGCACTGGCTCCGAGTGCACGCCGTTCGCCATCATCACCGACAAGGAGACCGGCATCAAGTGGCCGCTCGCCGACTACGCGCTGCTCCCCAACATGGCAATCGTCGACGCTGACAACTGCATGACCGCCCCGAAGGGCCTCACCGCAGCTTCCGGTATTGACGTCATGACCCACGCCATCGAGTCCTACGTCTCCATCATGGCTTCCGATTACACCAAGGGCCTCTCCGAGCGCGCCGCAAAGCTCGTCTTCGAGAACCTCCCGAGCTCCTTCACCAACGGTGCCAAGGATCCGCACGCTCGCGAGGAGATGCACAACGCATCCTGCATGGCCGGTATGGCATTCGGTAACGCCTTCCTGGGCCTCAACCACTCCATGGCCCACAAGCTCGGCGCTTTCCACCATCTGCCCCACGGCCTCGCAAACGCAGTCATCCTGACCCGCGTCATGCGTTACAACGCCGCCGAGGCTCCTGTCAAGATGGGAACCTTCTCTCAGTATCCTTACCCCAACGCGCTGCACAACTACGCCGAGATGGCTCGTTACTGCGGCATCGACGGCAAGGACGACCGTGAGGTCTTCGAGAACTTCATCACCAAGCTCACCGAGCTCTGCGACTTCATCGGTGTCAAGCACACCATCGCTGAGTACGGCGTTGACGAGAAGTACTTCCTCGACACCCTCGACGAGATGACCGAGCAGGCATTCAACGACCAGTGCACCGGCGCTAACCCCCGTTACCCGCTGATGAGCGAGATCAAGGAGCTCTACCTTGACGCCTACTACGGCCGCGAGCCTCAGGACTACGCCGTCTGCTAGTTTTAGCACGGTTTTTAACGGCGGGGGTGCACGGGTGTTTCACACACCCCCGCCGTCGCTTCTATCGCATCGTTGAAAGGATGCAACCATGCTGCTACCCGATTCCAAGACCGAGCTCGTCCGCCGTGGCAACAAGGTCGTTTACGACCTGGGCGACAAGATCGTCAAGGTCTTTAACGAGACCAAGCCCGTCTCCGACGTGTTCAACGAGGCTTTGAATCTTGCCCGCATCAATGAGTGCGGCATCCGCAGCCCCAAGGCGCTCGAGGTTTCTCAGCTCGAGAACGCCAACGGCTGGGCGCTCGTGACCGAGAAGGTTCCGGGCACCACCCTTGCCGAGAAGATGACTGCCGAGCCTCAGCGCTTTGGTGAGTACCTCGAGATGTTCGTCGACCTCCAGATCGAGATCCACGGCTACACCTCCCCGCTGCTCAACCGTCAGCGCGATAAGTTCGCCCGCATGATCGACAGCCTCGATCAGCTCAATGCCACCACGCGCTACAACCTTCAGGAGCGTCTGGACGGCATGACCAAGGAGTTCAAGGTCTGCCACGGCGACTTCAACCCCTCCAACGTCATCGTCGGCGACGACGGCCAGCTGTACGTCTGCGACTGGGCACACGCCACCCAGGGCTCCCCTGCTGCCGACGTTGCCACCACCTACCTGCTCTTTGCCCTCAACAGCAAGGACCAGGCCGAGGCCTACCTGGAGCTCTACTGCGACCGCGCCGACATGCCCATGCAGGTCGTGCGTCAGTGGACGAGCATCGTCGCCGCTTCCGAGCTCGCTCGTAAGCGCAACGTGAACGATGAGTTCCTTAAGAACTGGATCGACGTCGTAGATTATC
>URMO01000025.1 GCA_900549085.1 uncultured Collinsella sp.
TCAATGCCGCCTCGTTTCAAGGCACCTTGCTCGCTCTGACGGGCTTTCGCTGTCGTTGCCAAAAGAATGATCCCTTGGGGACGGAGGAAAACGGATCAGTTTGGGCGGTGCTGGCGCCAAGGTTTAAGACCGACGTTGTCCCTTGTTGCTTCCCTACCAGACGGTGAACTGGGCGTTTTCTGTGTTCCAATGGACATCGCGAACGTAGTCGCGCACGCCCGTCGCATCTCGTGCTTCGAACAACTCAAGAATATGGGCATGTTCGTTGTTGGCTTTATTGAGCAGTTTGCACGCCGTCTCCTGGTCGACAGTCTCGTAATCGCGCTTGATAAAGCAGCGCTCGAGCTGCGAGATCATATCGCGCAGACGGTCGTTGCCGCAGCGGTTGAAGTACGTCAGATGAAAGTCTCGCTGAATGTCGTCGTACTTTCGGATGAGACCGCCTTGGATCGCGAGGTCCATAGAGCCGACGAGAAATTTCAGCTGCGTAATGTCATCGTCGGTTAGGTTCGGACAGGAGAGATATGCGGCCTGCCCGTCGAGCGGTCCCATAATCTCAAAGACTTCAACGGCGTTTTGCTGATCGAACCCACGGACGCGGAATCCGCGGCGGGGGAGATTGTCCAGGTAGCCATCGCTTGCCAGCTGGATGAGCGCTTCGCGGACCGGCGTGCGCGACACGCCCATGGCATCGCAGATCGTCTGCTCGCTCAGCCGGTCGCCGGCGGACAACTCGCCGGCGTCAATACGGCTCGAAATATAGTCGTATACGTGGTCCTTCAGGGGCCTTCTGAGCGTTTCCATGAGCTTATGTTCCTTAACTGTATATTTCTAAAATTAAATACGTTTCGCTTGAATAGCTCAATTGAATTATAGAACGACCAGTTAAATCGTGCTACTTTGCGCCGATACGTAAGAATACGCTTACCGATGAATATCTACCGTTCAGTATTGTATACAATATACAAAACAGGAAAATCGCACTAAGATAAAGCCATCGAAAGGAAGGCGGGCGCGAAGAAGTCCCGCTCTCTGCTAAGAGATCCAAGGAGGATCATCATGACCAAGTTCAGCCACGTCATCATCCGCCGCCCCGGCAAGTCCCTGAGCAATGGCATCACGAGTGCCCCCGAGCTTGGCCAGCCCATCTACGAGCGCGCCATCGAGGAGCACTACGATTACGAGCATGCGCTCGAGCAGTGCGGCGTGGATGTCTCGGTGCTGCCGGCACTCGAGCAGTATCCTGACAGCTGCTTCGTCGAAGATCCGGCCGTTATCACTCGCTGCGGCGCCATCATTACCAACCCCGGCGCCGATAGCCGCAACGGCGAGAAGGACGAGATAGAGCCGGCCGTCCGTCGCTTCTTTGACGACGAGCATGTCAAGCACATCGTTTCTCCGGGCACGCTCGACGGCGGCGACGTCATGATGGTCGGCGACCATTTCTACGTCGGTCGCTCCGCTCGCACCAACGAAGAGGGCATCCGCCAGTTCTGCGAGATTCTCGAGGGCTGGGGCCTCGAGGGTTCCGAGGTTCCGCTGGAGGAGGTCCTGCACCTCAAGACGGGCGTCAACTACATCGAGGACAACAACATGCTCGTCTCCGGTGAGTTTATCGATAAACCCGACTTTGCCCAGTACAACAAGATCATCGTGCCCGAGGACGAGGCTTACGGCGCCAACTGCATCTGGGTCAACGGTACGGTCATCGTCGCCGAGGGCTATCCGACCGTGCTCAAGGCCGTGCAGGATCTGGGCTACAAGACGCTCGTCGTCGATACCTCCGAGTATCGCAAGGTCGACGGTGGCCTTTCTTGCCTGTCGCTGCGCTTCTAACGCGATGGCTGTAACAGTCTGATGATCGCTTGACCGATGGCCCGGCACCCGATTCGGGACGTCCGGGTCATCTTTCGTTCGATCACATGATGAAGGGGGTGCACATACAATGGCCTCTAAAGCTCAAAACGATGAGATTATCGACCCTAATGGCCTCGATCTCTTTCGTCTGACCATGATGGTCATTACCGCCAGTATTTGTGGCGGCATCTTTTCGCTTGCCGGCGATATGGCAGCAGGCGGGGCAAATACCGGTGCGGTTATCGTCTCGTGGGGAATTTGCTTTATTGGCGTCTTTGCGCTGATGATGGTGTTCAACGGGTTGTCTCAGGCCCGTCCCGACCTGACCGGCGGCATCTATGCATACGCTGCGGCCGGTTTTGGCGATTACATTGGATTCAACTCCGCCTGGGGCTACTGGATCAGCGCATGTCTTTCCAACGTGAGCTTTGCGCTCTTGCTGTTTAGCGCGCTGGGCTATTTCTTCCCTGCGTTTGGCGCGGGTAACAACCTGCTTTCCATCGTCTGCGCCAGCGTGTTTTTGTGGTTCCTTACCGTCCTTGTGCTTCGTGGCGTTAAGGAGGCTGCGGGCATTAACACGATCGTCACGTTGGCGAAGCTGGTGCCGCTGGGGCTCTTTGTGCTGAGTATCGTACTCCTGGGTAAGTTCAACGTCGATATCTTTATGGACAACTTCTGGGGAGAGCCGGCTGGTCCTGGCTTTGGCGAGCAGGTTGTCTCGACCATGATCGCCCTTGTCTGGGTCTTCACGGGCATCGAGGGCGCTGTCGTTATCTCGGGCCGTGCAAAGTACGTGCGTGACGTCGGCCGCTCGACGGCACTTGGATTCGCGGCTGTGTTCACGCTGTATCTGATTATCTCGATGCTGTCACTCGGCATTATGCCGCGCGAGGAGATGGCACAGCTCGCAACGCCCTCCATGGCGGGAATTCTCGAGTGCGCAATCGGTCCTGTTGGCGCTGCCATCGTAAACCTTGGCGTTATTCTCTCGCTGGTCGGCGCGATGCTGGGCTACGTCATCATTGCATCCGAGACGCCGTTCGAGGCAGCGCGCCAGGGGTCCTTCCCTCTGGCGTTTGCCAAGACGAACAAACACGATGCCCCGGTGGTAACGGTTCTCGTGAGCTCCGGCATTACGCAACTCTTCTTGATCGTGTCGTATGTGGCGGCGAGCACCTACCAGTTCTTCTACAGCTGCGCAGTCAATACGATCCTAGTTCCGTACGTGTGCTCGGCAGCCTATTACATGGTGATCGGCTGGAAGAACGAGCATCTGGACGGGCCGCATGCGCCAAGCGTCGGCAAGGCGCGCTTCTTCGGTACGCTCGGCTTCATCTACACATTGTTCCTGGTGTGGTCGACGGGTCTTCAGGGCGTTATGATCACGACGATCCTTTTTGCTCCGGCCATTCCCGTCTATATGCTGGGCGAGCGAGGTCGCGGTAAGCCGGTGCTTCCGCACCTGCACGACAAGCTGATCGCAGCGGTGGTCATTGTCGTGGCAATCATTTCGCTGTATCTGCACTTTGCCGGCATTGCGCCGATTGTCTAAGGCTATGGCGAGTTTCATTGCTAGGTAAGCCGGCGGGCATCGCGTATCGGTGCTACTTGGCATTCCATAGCTGATGTGGGTCTCTATAACGTGCCTATGTGAGCGCCCACCAAGCCCGCGCAGGTGACATTTGTTGCCAGCGCGGGCCTTTGCTGTTACGGCGAAATGCTGCCGGCAGCTGGGGACGTTCCTGTTGTGCCGGCGCCTTGGGACACTCCTTGGTTGTTTTGCATGCGGCGAAGGGAATGGATCATTTTGTCGAGGGGGCGGGCGGCTTTCGGTCCTCGGGGAAACCACGGCCCGGAATCCCCCTTGCACCAATCTGTCGATTGAACATCGGTGTGTGTTCGCGCTATCATGCGTGGTTAAATGGTTAGCCATGGCAAACGGTTAGCCAAGTTAAACAAAATGCAACGCCCTGTGGGCGCCGGGGGAGGAACGCGGACGTGAGACTCGATACACTCGAGATTGGAAAGGATGCCGTTGTCGCATCGGTGGCATCGGACGATCAGGCACTCCGACAGCATATTTTGGACATGGGCCTAACGCCGGGCACCGAAGTCACCATGATGAAGTACGCCCCTATGGGCGACCCGCTCGAGATTCGCCTGCGTGGCTATGAGTTGACGCTGCGCAAGGACGATGCCGCTCGCATCGAGCTCGTGGGCATTCACGACACCGATACGGGTCCGCGCGCTAACGCCGCAATCGGCACGACGGAGCATCCGGCCCTGGGCGAGGGGACGTATTCGCCCCGCGCGGCAAAGACGGCCGTGCCCGAGGGCGCACCGCTGCATTTTGCCCTCGCCGGCAACCAAAACTGCGGCAAGACCACGCTGTTCAACCAGCTGACGGGCTCCAACCAGCATGTCGGTAACTTTCCTGGCGTGACGGTCGACCGCAAAGATGGCGCCATCCGCAACCACCCCGAGGCAAGCGTTACCGATCTGCCCGGCATTTACTCTCTGTCGCCGTACACGGGCGAGGAGATCGTAAGCCGCCAGTTTATCCTGGATGAGCACCCCGACGCCATCATCGATATCATCGACGCCACCAACATCGAGCGTAACCTTTACCTGACGCTGCAGCTTATGGAGCTCGATCGACCCATGGTCATCGCGCTCAACATGATGGACGAGGTGACGGCCAACGGCGGCGCCGTGGACGTCAACCTGCTCGAGAGCCTGCTGGGCGTGCCTGTTGTTCCCATTAGTGCTGCCCGCAACGAGGGTATTGGCGAGTTGGTGGATCATGCCTTGCACGTGGCGCGGTTCCGCGAGCGTCCCGGTCGCCTGGACTTCTGCGCGCCCGATGGTCCGGACGGCGGCGCGCTGCATCGCTGCATTCACGGCATCGCCAACCTTATCGAGGACCATGCCGCGACGGCGCACATTCCCGTGCGTTTTGCGGCGACCAAGCTGGTTGAGGGCGACGAGCTGGTGACCGAGGCGCTTCACCTGGACCGCAACGAGCTCGACGCCATCGAGCACATCATTAGCCAAATGGAGGGCGAGGCCGGCACCGACCGTCTATCTGCGCTGGCTGACATGCGCTTCGGCTTTATCGGCGACGTGTGCGGGCGTTGCGTCGTCAAGCCGCACGAGAGCCGCGAGCACGTGCGCTCCGTCAAGATTGACCGCATCCTGACGGGTCGCTACACGGCTATCCCGGCGTTCCTGGTGATCATGGGTCTCGTCTTTTGGCTGACGTTTGGCGTGATCGGCGCGGCGTTGCAGGGACTTATGGAGGACGGCATCGCTGCCATCATCGCCTCGGCCGATGCGGGTCTCAAGGCGTTCGGCACCAACGACGTAGTGCGCTCGCTGGCTGTCGACGGCGTGCTTACGGGCGTGGGCAGCGTGCTGACCTTCCTGCCGATTATCGTCGTGCTCTTCTTGTTCCTTTCCATTCTGGAAGACTCGGGCTACATGGCGCGCGTGGCCTTTGTCATGGATAAGGTATTGCGTCGCTTTGGCCTGTCGGGCCGCAGCTTTGTGCCCATGCTCGTCGGTTTTGGCTGCACCGTGCCGGCTATCATGTCGACCCGTACGCTTCCATCCGAGCACGACCGCAAGATGACCGTCATGCTCACGCCGTTCATGAGCTGCTCGGCCAAGTTGCCGGTCTACGGTCTGCTGTGCGGAGCATTCTTCCCGCAGGCGACGGTTCCCGCCATGGTCTCGCTCTATCTGATTGGCATTGCGGTCGGTTGCATCGCGGCTTTGGTGCTCAACCGCACGGCATTTAAGGGCGACCCGGTGCCGTTTATCATGGAGCTTCCCAATTACCGTCTGCCGAGCGTCAAGACGACGGTGATGCTGGCATGGGATAAGGCCAAAGACTTTATTACCAAGGCCTTTACCATTATCTTTGCTGCTACCGTGGTCATCTGGTTCCTTCAGACGTTCGACATTCGCTTTAATGTGGTCGCCGATCAGTCGCAGAGTCTACTTGCCGGTCTGGGTAGCATTATCGCGCCGGCGCTGACGCCGCTTGGGTTTGGCGACTGGCGTGCATCCACGGCGCTCGTCACCGGACTTATCGCCAAGGAGAGTGTCATCTCGACCCTCACCGTGCTTTTGGGTGCGACCTCGCCTGCGGTGTTGTCGACCATGTTCTCTCCGTTTACTGCCTACGTGTTCCTGGTCTTTACGCTGCTGTACCCGCCCTGCGTGGCAGCCATCGGTGCCGTCAAGAGCGAGTTGGGCGCGCGCTACGCCGTTGCCGTGTTCGCGTTTCAGGTGGCAGTCGCCTGGATCGTGGCGTTTGTCGTGCATTCGGCGGGCATATTGCTGGGGCTGGCTTAGTTATTTATTGACGGCGCAACCTTTGTGTATCGAATTGTTTTCGGCCCTGCATCTGTAGCTGACGGATGCGGGGCCGTTGCTATATAATCGCCTCCGCTCAAAATGATTGGAGACGTTATATATGAGTCAAGCAAGGCAAGACGGCATCACGCTCAAGCAGTGGCTCCCGCTTATCGGGCTCACCTGCTGCGCGTTCGTGTTCAACACGTCGGAGTTCATGCCCATCGGCCTTCTGACTGATATTGCCGCGTCGTTCTCGCTCACCGAGGCTCAGGCCGGCATTATGATCTCGGTCTACGCCTGGGGCGTCATGCTGCTGTCGCTGCCGCTTATGGTGTTCGCTTCGCGCTTTGAGTTCAAGCGGATGCTGCTGGGCGTGCTCGCCGTGTTCTCGCTCGGCCAGTTCCTGTCCGCCGTGGCGCCCACCTATCCCATTTTGGTTTGCGCGCGCCTGGTGGTCGCCTGCGCGCATGCCGTGTTCTGGTCGGTCGCCTCGATTATGGCCTCGCGCCTGGTCGACACGCGCCATGGGGCGCTCGCCATCAGCATGATCGCCACGGGCTCGTCCATCGCGCAGATCTTTGGTCTGCCGCTCGGCCGCGCCATTGGCCTGGCCGTGGGCTGGCGTATGACGTTTGCCGTGGTCGGGGTGCTGTCTGCTGTCGCAGTCGTCTACCAGGCGACCGTGTTTCCTGCCATGTCGGCGGGCGAGCGTTTTACGCTCAAGCAGCTGCCCGAGCTGCTCAAGAACCCGTTCCTGATCGCGCTCTATGTGGTCACGGTGTTCATGGCGACCGGCTATTACGCGGGCTATAGCTATATCGAGCCGTTCCTGGCTCAGGTCGCGCATGTCGACGCAAGCGCCATCACCATGACGCTGACGGCGTTCGGCTGCTCTGGTCTGCTCGGAAGCTGGCTGTTTGGCCGCCTGTTCGATGGGCATCGCTTCCCGTTCTTGGCTATCACGCTCTCCGGCGTGCCGGTGGCTCTGCTGCTCATGGGTCCGTTCGCATCGTCGCTCGCGGCAGTGCTTGCCGTCTGCGCGCTGTGGGGCTGCTGCGCCACGGCCTTTAACGTGGCGTTCCAGGCCGAGCTTATCAAGTACACGCCCGCGGATTCGTCGGCTGTCGCCATGTCGATCTTCTCGGGCCTGTTCAATCTGGGTATCGGCACGGGCACCGCAATCGGCGGCGCCGTGGTGTCGGGCCCGGGCATCGCTTGGATCGGCTACGCGGGCGGCACGATCGCCGTCGTGGGCGTTATCCTCGCCATCACCGTGCTGTTCCCAGCCATCCGTCGCGCCAAGCCCGTCGCCTAGCCACATCCTCCTCATCAGTTGCGGTGGAATAGTTCCTGTTTAAGGCCTCTGAATGCCCAAGCAGGAACTATTCCACCGCAACTTATTTTGGGGAAGAGGATACAAGCCGGGCATACAATGGATGTCGTTGTGTTGAGCTTACCGGGAGGTTGCTATGTGGGCATACGAGACGACGTTCTATCAGATCTATCCGCTGGGCTTTTGCGGGGCTCCGCGCGAAAACGCCGCGCCCGTTGCCGAGGATGAGCTCGCCCAGGCTGCCAACGCCGCGCCCAACCCCGATGCGCCCATCATGAAAATCGCCCAATGGGCCGACTACCTGCAAGAACTCGGTATTGGCGCTGTGCTCATCAACCCGCCGCTCGAGTCTGATAGCCACGGCTACGATACGCGTAGCCTGCGCCATATCGATCGCCGCCTGGGTGGGGATGCCGATTTTGCCGCCGTATGCGAGACGCTGCACGCCCGCGGCATCCGCGTGGTGCTCGACGCCGTCTTCAACCACGTCGGTCGCGGCTTTTGGGCCTTCCGCGATGTGCAGGAGCGCAAGTGGGACTCGCCCTACAAGGACTGGTTTCACATCAGTTTTGACGGCGACTCCTGCTATGGCGACGGCTTTTGGTACGAGGGCTGGGAAGGCCATTTTGAGCTTGTGAAGCTCAACCTGCAAAATCCCGCTGTGGTCGATTACCTGCTTGAGTCCGTGCGCCGCTGGGCCGAAGTCTTTGGCGTCGACGGTCTGCGCCTGGACGTCGCCTATATGCTCGACCGCGACTTCATGCGTCGCCTGCACGCCTTTACCCATGAGCTCAAGCCCGACTTCGTGCTGATCGGTGAGACGCTCCACGGCGACTACAACCAGATCGTCAACGACGAGATGCTCGACTCCTGCACCAACTACGAGTGTTACAAGGGCCTTTACTCCAGCTTTAATTCGGTCAACATGTTCGAGATTGCCCATTCGTTGCATCGCCAGTTTGGCGGCGATCCGTGGTGCATCTACCGCGGCAAACACCTGCTGTCGTTTGTCGACAACCACGATGTGCCGCGCCTGGCGAGCATCCTTACCGACAAGTCTTGCCTACGCCCCGCCTATGGCATGCTGTTTGGCATGCCAGGCATTCCGTGCGTCTATTACGGTAGCGAGTGGGGAATTGCTGGCGAAAAGGACGGCCCCGATGGCGACTGGGCGCTGCGACCTGCGCTCGATGAGCCTGCGCCCAACGAGCTGACGGCTTTCATCAAGCGGCTCACGCACCTGCGCTCGGCCGACGCCGCGGCGGCCCGTGCTCTCAACTACGGTGCCTATCGCAACGTGGTGATCCAGAACAAGCAGCTGCTGTTCGAGCGCGCCTGCGACGACGCGACGGTGCTTGTGGCGGTCAATGCCGTGAACGAGCCCTATACCTTTGGAGCCGGCGAGCTCGACGGCTCCTTTGTCGACCTGCTTGCCGACGATGCGCCCACGGTCGAGCTGGCGGGCTCTCTTGAGCTTGCGCCCTGCGAGGTGCGCTATCTGTTGAGGGCCTAGGCCATGGCCGCGCCGGACGAGGGCTATCAACATATTGAGCATGGGTTTGAGCCCGTGTTCGACCGGCGCTCGCGCGTTTTGGTGCTGGGGTCGTTTCCCTCGGTGCTTTCGCGCGCCAATGATTTTTATTACGGAAACCCCCAGAACCGCTTTTGGCGTGTGATGGCCGCGTGCCTCGGTGTGCCCGTGCCGCCCAACGAGGGCGACCCTTTGGCGGACAGCGAGCCCGCGACACTCGATGCCTCCATTGCCGTCAAGCGGGCCATGCTGCTGAACGGCGGCGTGGCCCTGTGGGATGTGATTGAGAGCTGCGACATTAAGGGCTCGAGTGACGCGAGCATTCGCAACGTTGTGCCGGCACATATCGAGCGCATTACCGGCGCAGCTCCCATTGAGCAGGTGATATGCAATGGAGGTACGGCGGGGCGCCTTTATAAGCGCTATCTACAGGAGCGGACGGGTCTGTCCGCTGTCGTATTGCCGTCAACTAGTCCCGCCAATGCCGCCTGGCGTCTGGAGCGTCTTGTTGAGCGTTGGCACGAAGCCGTTGACTGGGCCGCTCTCTAATTTAGATATTTGATTGAGCATGGGCGCCCAGACGTTTCAGAACGCCTCGCCAGACCGGCACGGGCACGGCTGGCTCGGCGCAAACCATGCCGTCGTCATCGACGCTACCGGCATTGCCGCCGCCAAGTCGCTGCGCATGCTCGACGGAGCAGCCCATGCGAACGGCGCCTACGAGCTTGTCCATCGCTTCAGAAAATGGCCGGCGCAAGAGGCCCATACGCGGGGAGTGGCGAAGCGCCACAATACCGCTGCCGGCACAGACGACAACGCCGCCACACCACAATTGGTCATGGCGCTCACATGCCTTGTGCAGACGAACGGCGGTCCCGCGCGCCTGCTTAGCGCCCTCTTGTGCGGCTCGAATCGCGGCATAGACGCGCGTTCCCGTGCCGCCAAAGCGCTCAAGCGCCTGCTCGATAGCTGTCAACGTCTCATCGTCAGCCACATCTTCAATGGCCAGCACGATGCCATCGGCAACGCTGACGGCATCATCCGCCTCTAAATCGACCGGGCGGGGGAGCGCGGTGCCAGAAAGCTGAGCATAGGCCGCGATGGCATCCTGCAGGTCCCAAAGCAAAAACTCAAGATCCGCGCTATTGGGAATGCTGATATAAGCAATGGTTTGCAACGTTTTTGGTACATCGCCGCGTGCGGTCGTCTCCATGCCGCCTCCTTTCCGGTTGGTTTCCGTTTAGGTTACACCGTCCGGCAGCGCCTCGCCGCGCTATCCTAGTGCAACCCTTACGAAAGGAATGCCATGCGCCTGCCCATGAATACCTCGCTTGCCACGCTCAAGCCCTCCGGCATCCGTCGGATTAACGCGCTCGCTGCCCAGCACCCAGGGTGCATCGCGCTTGCGCTTGGCGAGCCCGATTTTCCCACGCCCGATGTGATTAGCGCCGAGGTGACCGCCGCGCTGGGCCGCGGCGACACGCACTATCCGCCCAACAACGGCCGCCCCGCCCTGCGCGAGGCACTGTCTGCCTACATGGGGGACGCGGGTCTTACGTTTTCGGCCGACGAGGTAATCCTGACCGACGGCGCGACCGAGGCCCTGTCGGCAGCATTCATGGCTATGCTCAACCCCGGCGACGAGGTCATCATCCCCACGCCGGCCTTTGGCCTGTACGAGAGCATCGTCGTGGCCAATCATGCCAAAGCGGTCTTTTTGGATACAGAGCCTGCGCAATTCCAGATTGATGAGGAGGCGCTCCGTGCCTGCATGACGCCGGCGACCAAGGCCATCGTCATCTGCTCGCCCAACAACCCCACGGGCTGCATCCTCAACGCGGCGTCGCTCGACGCCGTGGCGCGCGTGGCAGAGCAAGCGGGCATATACGTGGTCTGCGACGACGTATACAACCGTCTGGTCTATGTGGATGGCTACGAGCGCTTTGCCCGGCGCCACCCGGAGCTACGCGAGCAGACGGTGGTTATCGAGAGCTTCTCCAAGCCCTGGGCCATGACCGGCTGGCGCCTGGGTTGGCTCGCAGCCGCAGCCCCCGTCGTCGCCGAGATCGCAAAGGCCCACCAATACCTAGTATCGAGCGCCGTCTCCTTCGAGATGGACGCCGCAGCCCGAGCCCTGACCGTCGACCCAACCCCCATGCTCAAAGTCTACCAAGCCCGCCGCGAACGCGTACTCGCATCCCTTAATAACATGGGCCTAGACGTAGTGGAACCAGCCGGCGCCTTCTACGCCTTCCCCAGCATTAAACAATTCGTCCTAACCAGCGAAGCCTTCTGCATCAAAGCCATCAAAGAAGCCAACGTAGCCCTAGTCCCGGGCGACTGTTTCGGCACCGAAGGCCACATCCGCCTAAGCTACTGCGTCTCCGACCAAGATCTGGACGAAGGCCTAAATCGCCTGTCCACCTTCATTTCAACCTTATAGCCCAACGGGACGCAACACATCAGCCCACCGACATAAGGGTTATGCGTGGGGCGCGCCGGCCAACGGCAACCCTGGCTGCCCCAAAGTCAACATAGGTCGCGCCGCCAAAGGCCAGGCGCAAGCTTTTCGTAGATTCCGCACGAGCCGACGAGCACTAAATGTGCTCTTCGTGCGAGCCCAGGACCTGACCGAGCGAAAAGCTTACGCCTGGCCTTTGGCGGCGCGACCGAGATGGTGGAATTGTGTGCAGCCAGGGTTGCCGTTGACCGACGCCGGGGTCCCCGCCATAATACTTTCGGTTCACGCACGAATCCGCTGCCAGAGACAGCCGGTGCAAACGGGCATCGCCCGCGAGCTTAATGGGATATCCCGCCAGCCGAGGTGGTCGAGTAGATATGTCTTCTCGCCCCCGTCGCTCATGCAGCGCGGGGGCTTTCTTTTTGGACATGCCCCCGTCACGTCCTTGTGGCGGACCGTGCCCGGAAAGAATTCGAGGAGGTGTAATTCATGCCCCAGCAGTACAAAATCGACAAGGTTGCAGAGATCGAGTCCCGTATCGCCGAGAACGCCGGTCTGTTCGTCGTCAACTACAACGGTCTGACGGTTAAGCAGGCTCAGGAGCTGCGTCATCAGCTTCGCGAGTGCGGCGCCGAGATGAAGGTCTACAAGAACAACCTGGTCAAGATCGCTCTCAAGAACCAGGAGCAGCCCGAGCTCGACGAGATCCTCGCCGGCCCCGTCGCTTATGTGTTCTACGAGACCGAGCCGGTTGAGGCCGCTAAGACCCTTAAGGACTTCTCCGCTAAGTCCAAGGGCGTCCTTGAGATCAAGGGCGGTATCTCCGACGGCAAGGCCGTTTCCGCTGATGATGTTAAGGCTATCGCCGAGCTGCCCACCAAGGATCAGCTTCTCGGCCAGATTGCCGGTCTCATCTCCGGTTTCGCTCGCGACATCGCTGTCTGCGTCAACGGCGTTTCCTCTGGTCTCGCTCGTTCGATCCAGCAGGTCTCCGAGCAGAAGGCAGCCTAGTCGCTGTTTTCACCCGCGGCGGCAACGCCGCACCCCTGGCGCATTCGCGCCGTGTTTTAACTGATCTCCGTGCATCCGCACGGAAACCGAAAGGACTTAGAAATGGCTAAGCTTACCACCGATGAGATCATCGATGCTCTTAAGGAAATGACCCTTCTCGAGGCTTCCGAGCTCGTTAAGGCTATCGAGGACACCTTCGGCGTTTCCGCCGCTGCTCCTGCCGCTGTTGTCGCCGCTCCCGCTGCTGGCGCTGCTGAGGCCGAGGAGAAGACCGAGTTTGACGTCGTGCTCGAGGGCTTCGGCGACAACAAGATCCAGGTCATCAAGGCCGTCCGTGAGCTCACCAACCTTGGCCTGAAGGAGGCCAAGGAGGTCGTCGAGGGCGCTCCCAAGGCTGTTCTCGAGGGTGCCAAGAAGGAGGACGCCGAGGCTGCCAAGGAGAAGCTCGAGGCTGCTGGCGCTGCTGTCACCCTCAAGTAATCAGGCTTTCTCGCCAGATTTCTTTGCAGACGGGGTTCGCATTGCGAGCCCCGTCTTTTTTGTTATGACCACTCTATTTTGCTGGCTCGGCATGCAAATTGCTGCCGTTTGCGGTGCTTTGGGGTCGCTACCGTTGGGCGATAAAATTGCACCATTCGAGCAATAATTTGCGTTGACCTGCTGAAGAATGGCGCTTGCCTGCATTAACGTTAATTAACAGCGGTAAGATAATCCGGTATCGCAATTTGGTCTGCGGCCGGTGAGCCGCATGCACGGGCGCTATTTGCGCCTGCGAAAGGATCCCTGAATACTATGAAGGCAATCATCCCCGCCGCCGGTCTTGGCACGCGTTTTCTGCCTGGCACCAAGTGCACGCCCAAAGAGATGCTGCCGGTGCTCGACAAGCCGGTCATCCAGTACGTCGTTGAGGAGGCACTCGACCCCGAAGAGGTCGACGACGCCATCATCGTTACCTCGCCCGGCAAGCCTGAGCTGCTGAGCTACTTCCAGCCCGATCGCTCGCTCGAGAACCTGCTTCGCGAGCGCGGCAAGGACGCCTACGCCGATGCCGTCGCCCATGCGGGTGGTATGCCGGTCGACTTCCGTTATCAGTACGAGCCCAAGGGCCTCGGTCACGCCATTCGCTCTGCCGCCGACGCCGTGGCAGGGGAGAACTTCCTGGTTCTTCTGGGCGATTACGTTGTGCCCAACCGTGACATCTGCGACAAGATGCTTGCCGTCTCCAAGGAGCATGGTGGCGCATCTGTTATCGCCGTTGCCGCGTGCGCTCCCGAGGAGGTCAGCCGCTACGGCGTTATCGCCGGCGATCGCGTGGGCTCTCTCGAGGGCTTCGAGAATGCTGCCGACGCTGAGCCCGGTGCCGTTTGGCGCATCGGCGGTCTGGTTGAGAAGCCCGCTCCCGAGGCGGCTCCGTCCAACCTGTACATTGTCGGTCGCTACCTGCTGAGCCCGCTGGTTATGGATCTACTGGCCGACCAGCAGGCCGGTAAGGGCGGCGAGATTCAGCTGACCGACGCCATGGCCCGTTCGCTCGATCGCGAGGCCATGTACGCTGTCGTCATCGACCCGCTGTCGGGCTACGACACCGGCACGCCTTCTGGCTGGATGGCCACCAACGCCCTCATGGCTGCAAGCGACCCTCGCTTTGCAAGCGCCTTCTGGGACGCCATTGACGAGCGCGGCGGCTTGATGCGCAAGTAAGCCTTTCGGGCATCGACATTTACGGGCGCGGACCTCGGTTCGCGCCCGTTTTTTATAAGAGCTGCGATTGCTGACTCTCTGTTCACAGAAAATATATGAACAGGTGTTCGATATACATACATCTACCTGCGTATTTTCTGTCGAAAAACTTTGCTACTCCAAAAACTCAATCGCGTCAAGGCTTTTCTTGCTCAACGGTCGGTACCTGATAGACTATTAGGTTGCGATAACTGGCGAAGCCATGCCTCGCCAACCCACCGAGCATTTCCGTGAAGGAGGAAAAACCTGGTGACCTACGCATACACTGCCACTGAGCGCAAGCGCGTCAGCTTCGGGAAAATCCCGGAGGCCATGGAGCTCCCCAACCTTATCTCTGTTCAAAGGGAATCCTTTGAGCGTTTTAAGGACGAGGGTCTTCGTGAGGCGTTCAAGGAATCCAGCCCCATCCAGAGCCAGAACCATGTTCTCGAGGTTACCTTCGGCGAGCATCAGTTTGGCGACCCCGCGCACACCGTCGAGGAGTGCCGCGAGAAGGATATGACCTATCAGGCTCCGCTTCTGACCGACGTCCGTCTCACCAACAAGGAGACCGGCGAGATCAAGGAGCAGCTCGTCTTCATGGGCGACTTCCCCATGATGACTGATCAGGGTACCTTTATCATCAACGGTACCGAGCGTATCGTCGTCTCGCAGCTCGTCCGCTCCCCGGGCGTGTACTACAGCTCCGAGATGGATTCGGGCAAGCAGATCTACAAGGCCCAGATCATCCCGTCCCGCGGTGCCTGGCTTGAGTTTGAGGTCGACAAGCGCGACCAGCTCATGGTCTCCATCGACCGTAAGCGCAAGCAGAGCGCCACGATGTTCCTGCGCGCCCTTGGCATCGCCGTCACCAACGACGACATCATTGAGCTGCTCGGCAACTCCGATGTGATCAAGCGCACCCTGGAGCGCGATACCGCCCTTACCCGCGAGGACGCCCTCATCGAGATTTACCGTCGTCTGCGCCCGGGCGAGCCTCCCACCGTGGATGCCTCCCGCAGCCTGCTCGAGGGCCTGCTCTTTAACCCGCAGCGCTACGATCTGGCCCGCGTCGGTCGTTACAAGGTCAACAAGAAGCTCAACCTCACCACCGAGGAAGAGGTCACGGTGCTCACCGACGAGGATATCGTCGCTACGCTGCGCTACCTGCTGTCCCTCGCTGCCGGCGAGCAGGGCTTCAAGGTCGATGACATCGATCACTTTGGCAACCGCCGTATCCGCACCGTCGGCGAGCTCGTCGCCAACCAGTTCCGTATCGGCATGAGCCGTATGGAGCGCGTCGTCCGTGAGCGCATGAGCTCCCAGGACATCGACGAGATCACCCCGCAGTCGCTCATCAACATCCGTCCGATCGTGGCCTCCATCAAGGAGTTCTTCGGTTCCTCGCAGCTCTCGCAGTTCATGGACCAGGCGAACCCCCTGACCGGTCTGACCCACAAGCGCCGTCTGTCCGCACTCGGCCCTGGCGGTCTTGCCGGCCACAAGTCGGGTTCCAGCCGCCGTACCAACGTGCCGACGGCCGTCCGCGACGTTCACAATTCGCACTACAGCCGCATGTGCCCGATTGAGACCCCCGAAGGCCCCAACATCGGCCTGATCGGCTCGCTCGCCCTCTACGCCCGCGTCAACGAGTACGGCTTCATCGAGGCTCCGTTCCGCCGCGTCGAGAGCGGCGTTGCCACCGACCAGATCGACTGGATGACCGCTGACGAGGAAGAGAAGCACGTCATCGCGCCGGCCAACACGCCGCTCGATCCCAAGACCAACGAGTTCATCACGACCGATGCCGAAGGCAAGATCGTCCGTCCGCATACCGTGATCGCCCGTACCCGCGACTTCGATGGCTCCTTCGGCGCTCCCGCCGACGTGCCCGTCGAGGACGTCGACTACATGGACGTCTCGCCGCGTCAGATGCTCTCCGTCGCAGCCACGCTGATTCCGTTCCTCGAGCACGACGACGCCAAGCGTACCCTCATGGGCGCCAACATGCAGCGTCAGGCCGTGCCGCTGGTTCACCCCGCTGCTCCCTATGTCGGTACCGGCATGGAGCGTCGCGCCGCCCTGGACTCCGGCGAGGTTACCCTGGCCAAGAACGCCGGCGAGGTCATCTATGCCGACGCCTCCAAGATTATCGTCAAGCATGCCGGCGGCATGGACGAGTATCACCTGGCCAAGTACCAGCGCTCCAACCAGTCCACCTGCATCAACCACCGTCCGCTCGTGCGCGTCGGTGACACCGTTGAGCAGGGCGAGCCTCTGGCCGACGGTCCTTCGACCGATCATGGCGAGCTCGCACTGGGCCAGAACCTCACCGTGGCATACATGCCGTGGGAAGGCTTCAACTACGAGGACGGTATCGTCGTGTCCGAGCGCCTGGTGGCCGAGGACCTGCTGACGACCATCAATATCACCCGTCACGAGATCGACGCCCGCGACACCAAGCTCGGTCCCGAGGAGATCACTCGCGAGATCCCGAACCTCTCCGAGGACATGCTTGCCAACCTCGATGAGGACGGCATCATCCGCATCGGCGCCGAGGTCGGCCCTGGCGACATCCTGGTCGGCAAGGTCACGCCTAAGGGCGAGAGCGCTCTGACCGCCGAGGAGCGCCTGCTGCGCGCCATCTTCGGTGCCAAGGCTCACGATGTTCGCGACACCTCCCTTAAGATGCCTCACGGCGCTTATGGCCGCGTCATCGACGTCGTCCGCTTTAGCCGCGAGAACGGCGACGACCTGGCCCCCGGCGTCAACGAGCAGGTGCGCGTCTACGTCGCCCAGCGTCGTAAGATCCAGCAGGGCGATAAGATCGCCGGTCGCCACGGCAACAAGGGCGTTATCTGTAACGTTCTGCCGGTCGAGGACATGCCCTACATGGCTGACGGTACCCCGATCGACGTTATCCTCAACCCGCTGGGCGTTCCTTCGCGTATGAACGTCGGTCAGCTGCTCGAGTGCCACCTTGGCTGGGCTGCTGCCTGCGGTTGGGATACCGAGGATGCCGACTCCGACAAGTATGTCCCCGGTCCGTTCTTCGTCTCGACGCCCGTCTTCGACGGCGCCAAGGAGGACGAGATCGCCGAGGTCATCCGTCGCGCCAACAAGAACATGCTCAACAAGGCCACCGCTGCCTTTGGCGATCACATGCGCCCCGAGTTTGTCACCCAGCTTGACGAGCGCGGCAAGACCCGCCTGTTCGACGGCCGCACCGGCGAGGAGTTCCGCGAGCCCATTACCGTGGGTACGTCTTACATCCTCAAGCTCGGCCACATGGTCGACGACAAGATCCACGCCCGTTCGACCGGCCCTTACAGCCTGGTTACCCAGCAACCGCTGGGCGGCAAGGCTCAGTTCGGCGGCCAGCGCTTCGGCGAGATGGAAGTTTGGGCACTGTACGCATACGGTGCTGCCAACGTCCTGCAGGAGATCCTGACCGTCAAGTCCGACGATACCGTGGGCCGCGTCAAGACCTACGAGTCCATCGTCAAGGGCGAGAACGTCCCGGTTCCGGGTATCCCCGAGTCCTTCAAGGTTCTCGTCAAGGAGATCCGTTCCCTCGCACTGGACATCGAGCCCATGCACGATGCCGACGAGGACGCCTCCGCCCCTGTGACCGCCGAGGAGACCTCTGCTCTCGACGACCTGGCTGCGCTCGCCGGCGTTGACACCGACGTCGAGGCCCAGGATGCCGAGACCGCCGAGGCACCCGAGGCTGTCGCCGCCACGACCACTGATAAGGAGTAGTTGACTGTGGCAGATTTCGAAGCTACTGATTTTGACTCGGTAAAGATCTCCCTTGCCTCCGCCGACCAGATCCGTTCCTGGTCGCACGGTGAGGTCAAGAAGCCGGAGACCATCAATTACCGTACCCTCAAGCCCGAGAAGGACGGCCTGTTCTGCGAGAAGATCTTCGGCCCCGCCAAGGACTGGGAGTGCTCCTGCGGCAAGTACAAGGGCATCCGCTTTAAGGGCATCGTCTGCGAGCGCTGCGGCGTCGAGGTCACCTCGGCCAAGGTTCGTCGCGAGCGCATGGGTCACATCGAGCTCGCCGCTCCCGTGTCCCACATCTGGTACTTCAAGAGCCCCACGAGCTTCCCGATGAGCCGTATGCTCGACATCAAGTCCAAGGACCTCGAGAAGGTTCTGTACTTTGCCAGCTACATCATCACCGAGGTCGACTACGAGGCTCGCGAGGCCGACGCTGACGACCTGCGCGAGGAGCTCGCCGCCGATCTGGAAGAGATCGATGCCGAGTGCGCCCGCCAGATCGAGTCCCTCAAGGAGCAGGGCAACCCCGAGAACTTTGACGAGTTCTCCGACGAGGAGCCGCTGACCCCCGAGGAGATCGCCTCTGGCATCGTCGACATCGAGGAAGAGTGCAAGGACGATAAGCAGCTCCGCACGGACGCCTTCAACGCCTTCATGAAGCTCACCGAGCGCGACCTCATCTCCGATGAGCCGCTGTTCCGCGAGATGACCCGTTACTACTCCATGTACTTCAAGGGTGGTATGGGTGCCGAGGCCGTTCGCGACCTGCTCGCTGCCATCGACCTCCCCTCCGAGGCCGAGAAGCTCAAGGCCATCATCGCCGACGAGGACTCCCAGAAGCAGAAGCGCGAGAAGGCCGTCAAGCGCCTCGAGGTCGTTGACGCCTTCCTGAAGGGCGGCAACAGCCCCGCGAACATGATCCTGGATGTCATCCCGGTCATTCCGCCCGATCTGCGCCCGATGGTCCAGCTCGACGGCGGCCGCTTCGCCGCGTCCGACCTCAACGACCTGTATCGTCGCGTGATCAACCGTAACAACCGACTCAAGCGCCTGCTCGACCTGGACGCCCCTGCGATCATCGTGAACAACGAGAAGCGCATGCTCCAGGAGTCCGTGGACGCCCTGTTCGACAACGGCCGTCGTGGTCGCCCGGTCTCTGGCCGTGGCGGTCGCCCGCTTAAGTCGCTCGCCGAGGCCCTCAAGGGCAAGCAGGGTCGTTTCCGTCAGAACCTGCTGGGCAAGCGTGTCGACTACTCCGGCCGTTCGGTAATCGTTACCGACCCCAAGCTGCTGTTGCACCAGTGCGGTCTGCCCAAGACCATGGCACTGGAGCTCTTCAAGCCCTTCGTCATGAAGCGCCTGGTCGAGCTCGGCAAGGTCGAGAACATCAAGGGCGCCAAGCGCGCTATCGACCGCGGTGCCACCTTTGTGTGGGATATCCTCGAAGAGGTCATCGACGGTCGCGTCGTGCTGCTCAACCGTGCACCGACCCTGCACCGTCTGTCCATCCAGGCCTTTGAGCCGGTGCTGGTCGAGGGCAAGGCTATCCACCTGCACCCGCTGGTCTGCTCGCCCTTCAACGCCGACTTCGACGGCGACCAGATGTCTGTCCACGTGCCGCTGTCCAGCCAGGCTCAGGCCGAGGCTCGCGTGCTCATGCTCTCTGCGAATAACCTGCGCTCGCCGGCATCCGGCAAGCCGGTTAACATCCCTTCGCAGGACATGATCATTGGTGTGTACTACCTCACCCAGGTCCGCGAGGGTCTGCCGGGCGAGAACCACGTGTTCGCCAGCTTCGACGACGCACTGCACGCCTATGACTGCCGTTCCGAGGTCGACATGCAGGCCAAGATCCAGGTTCGCGTGTCCGCTGCCGATGCCAACGTCATCAACGAGGACGGCACCCGTATCTTCCGCGTCAAGAACGGCAAGAATGAGTTCGTCGACTACGACGTCACCGGCAACAAGACCGCGCGCTTCGAGACCTCTATCGGCCGCATCATCTTCAACCGCCAGTGCCTGCCCGAAGACTATGAGTTCATGAACTACAAGATGGTCAAGGGCGACGTGGCCAAGCTGGTTGCCGACTGCTGCGATCGTTACCCCGAGGCCAAGGTCGGCCCGATCCTCGACGCCATCAAGTACTCCGGCTTCCACTACGCTACCCGCGCCGGCCTCACCATCTCGGTGTGGGACGCTCTCATCCCTGCCGAGAAGCAAGAACTGCTCGACCGCGCCCAGGCCAACGTCGACCAGATCAACGAGTACTTCGAGGAGGGCTTCATCAACGAGACGGAGCGCCACATCGAAGTCGTTAACGAGTGGACCGCTTGTACCGACAAGGTCGCAGCGCTCATGCTCGACTTGTTCGACGAGGAGAACCCGCTCTACATGATGGCCGACTCCGGCGCCCGTGGTTCTAAGACCCAGCTGCGTCAGCTCGGCGGCATGCGTGGCCTGATGGCAGACATGTCCGGCGAGACGATCGACCTTCCCATTAAGGCGAACTTCCGCGAGGGCCTGCTGCCGCTCGAGTACTTCATTTCGACCTACGGCGCCCGTAAGGGCCTGGTCGATACCGCATCCCACACCTCGGACTCTGGTTACCTGACCCGTCGTCTGGTCGACGTGGCCCAGGACGTCATCGTCCGCGAGGAGGACTGCGGTACGCACGAGGGCGTCACCTACAACCTCATCATCCCCGGCACCACCGACCTCAACACCGACCTCGTCGGCCGTTGCTTCATTGAGGACGTCGTGGCTCCCGATGGCACCGTGCTCTTTGAGCAGGACGGCTACATCGAGAAGGTCGCCGACATCCAGAAGATGGTCGATGCGGGCCTTAAGAAGGTCAAGCTTCGCGCGCTGCTCACCTGCCGCTCCAAGTACGGCGTGTGCCAGAAGTGCTACGGCTGGGATCTTTCCACCCGTCGTCCGGTCGCCATCGGTACCGCGGTCGGCATTATTGCCGCCCAGTCCATCGGCGAGCCCGGTACGCAGCTTACGATGCGTACCATTCACTCCGGCGGCGTCGCTGGCGTCGACGATATTACGCAGGGTCTGCCTACGGTCAGCCGTATGTTCGATATCGTCGGCAACGTCAACGAGAAGATCCTGGGTCGCGAGGCCGAGCTGGCTCCGTACTCCGGTCACCTCTCGATTAAGCCCGAGAAGTCCGAGTACGTGCTGACGCTCACTGACTCCGAGGACCACACCCGTGTCCTCGACGAGCGTCGCGTCCCCGCTTCGGTGCGCTTTATGCCCGAGATCGAGGACGGCTGCGAGGTTCGCGCCGGCGACCAGATCACCAAGGGCTTCGTCAACTTCCGCAACCTGCGCAAGCTGACCGACATCGAGTCGACGATGCACACCTTCGTCGAGAGCGTCAAGGACGTCTACACCAGCCAGGGCGTCGACCTGAACGACAAGCACATCGAGGTGCTCGCACGTCAGATGCTGCGTCGCGTTCAGATCACCAACCCCGGTGACTCCAAGTACCTGCTTGGTCAGTACGTCGACCGCTACGAGTTCGCCGACGAGGTCGAGCGCGTTGCCCGTCTGGGCGGTCAGGCTCCCGTGGCCGAGCCCGTCATCCTGGGTACGCTCAAGGTCGCGTCCAACATCGACTCCTGGCTGTCGAGCGCTTCGTTCATCCGTACCGCCGGCGTCCTTACCGAGGCTGCTATTGAGGGTAAGGTCGACCACCTGCTCGACCTTAAGTCCAACGTCATCGTCGGTAAGAAGATCCCGGCTGGTACTGGCCTCAAGCCGTACGCCAACGCCAAGCTGACGTATCGCACGGCCGACGGCTACGTGGACATCGACGGCCCGGCTTCGCCCAACGCCAAGTCGCTGCCCGAGTGGGCTCCGGTTGAGCTCAAGGACCTGGACGAGCAGCTCCCGCAGCAGCTCGACTGGGCCGGCTACGACGAGTTCGGCGGTGCTGACGGTTCGTTCACCCGCAACGGCCACACCATCTCCGCCGAGAAGGCTCGCCTGTACCTGTTCGACGACCTGGGCGTGTCGCAGCGCTGGACCAACAAGTTCAGCGAGGTCGGCATCGAGACGGTCGGCGACCTGGTCGGTAAGTCCGAGGAGGATCTGCTGCGCATCGATGGCATCGGTGCCAAGGCAATCGAGGAGCTCCGTGACGGCCTGGAGGCCCACGACCTGCTCTACATCCTCGAGAACAACGACGACGTTGCCGACGAGGAAGACCTCTCGCAGCTGCTGCAGATGGTCTTTAGCCCCGACGGTCCGGACGACATCCTGCTGGGCACCTCCGCCGCGCCGACGCATCACGCCGACGCCGACGAGGAGCTCCTGGGCGCCCCGATCGACGACAAGAAGGCTCCCGCCAACGGTGCCATCAACGAGGACATGGCGTCCCTCGACGAGCTGCTCAACCAGCTCGTGGACACCGACGACGCCGAAGAGGCCAAGGACAACGACGAGGAATAATTTCCTAGTACGTTAACCGCCCTTCCAAAGACCCGTTTCCCAACAGGGAAGCGGGTCTTTTTTGGTGAGGAACGTTGCCCCGACGAGCACGTCGGATTCCCGGCCCGGGCGGCCCAGGTTTTAAGTTTGTCGCGAGTTCCGCACGCAAAGGAAAGCACTTAATGTGCTTTCCGTCTTGCGCAGGACTGTAGAGCAGCAAACTTAAACAGCGGGCGGCCCGTTCCGGGGATCCGCCCCCGCGCACAGAAGGGGATTCCTTTTGCCAAAAAGGGACAGGTTTATTTTGGTAGGTTCATGCTTGAATTTGAAACATTTCGTTCGGTCAAAGCGTATCTATGGTGAGGGCCTCATCAAGAATCATTAACGTCACCGGGAGGTGATTATGGAAGAACAAGCTTTTAGACAGGCGGTCGAAGATCACCGGGATGTCGTGTTTCGAATCGCATTGACGTACCTGCGCGATCGCGCCGATGCCGACGATGTTGCACAAGACGTCTTTCTTAAGTTGCTCAAAAGCGATACGCATTTTGAAAGCTGGGAGCATCTTCGTCGATGGCTTATCCGGGTCACGATCAATGAATGCAAATCTCTCTTTCGAAAGCCGTGGAGACGCGTGGAGGATATTGAAAGTCTGACCGATTCGCTTTCGGCGGCGCAGGATGAGACCAAGGCGGTCCTGTCAGACGTTATGCGACTTCCGGAGCGATTCCGTGTTCCCATCGTGCTCTATTACTATCTGGGCTTTTCGACCTCAGAGATTGCCGAGTTACTGCATGTGCCAGCCGCGACCGTTCGAACGCGTTTAGCTCGTGGTCGATCGAAGCTCAAATTCATCCTAGAGGAGGGCGACCGTGAAATCCAATCAAATCAAGCAGGCCTTCGAGTCCATCCAAGCCGATAGCGATCTTGCCGACCGTGTTATTGATGCTGCGGCTGGAAAGCCGCTTCGTCGAAAGGGTCACGCGAAACCTCTGTATGTTGCCGTAATCGGATGTCTTGCCGGAGTGTTGGCGACCGGAGGGGTCGCCTACGCCGTTGTCAATTCCAGCTATTTTGCCTCAGCCTGGGGAAACCACGGCAATGGGGATTCCATTAACTGGACCAACGGTGGCTCATCGGGGACTAAATATACCTACACCAGAGAGTTTGGTGATGGCATCGCGCCCCAAAGCCTGGAGGGTGCAGTCCAGGAGGTTAATCTGTCCGTCGAGGGTAACGGCTATACGCTTGATATCCATGAGATGGCTATTGACCAAAACGGCTGCGGAGCCGTGACGTTTACGTTGTCCAATCCAAATGGCGTTAACTACTACAAGCCGGCAGCAGAGACAGGCGAACTTGTTCTCTATGGTGAAGAAGAACAAGGCATCGGTACACCCAGCATGAACTTCGGCGAGGAATGGGCTGACACACGCTGCACCATTGATAAGGACACATCAAGCGATACTGTCATTAATGGCACGATGTACTTTGCTTCTATGGATCGCGAGCGAGGTTTTCAACATGCGGTCACCTGGAATATCTCGTGGACCGAGGGCGAAGGCGAGGATGCGAAGCCGTTCGAGGCATCGACGCCCGAGTTTAGCGTTGGAGCGTACGTCGATACAAAGGAACTCCGCTCCGATGACTCGCCTCTCGAGATTAGCCCGTTTTCCATCCAGACACACATCGATGATCTGGGCATTGACGCAGTCACGAAGAAGTTGACGGTTACCTACAAGGATGGATCGGAGCAGATTATCGAAGATGACGACGCAGGGGCGTTCAACTTATATTTTTCTTATACGCGCAATAGCGGAGAGAACATCTGGGTGCCAACGAAGCTGATCGATGTCGACCAAGTGGTCTCGGTAACCCTTGAGGGCACGAGGTACACAACAACAGGAGAGACCGAAACAGAAGTACCCTTTACCATCGTTTATTCGTAAAGTCTGGGCCGCTTCCCAAGGGGGGAAGCGGCCTTTTTAGCGTTATATGGACGAGTGGATTGGACGTTATTCGTCTGATTCTCGGAAGAACGTAGCAAATGGATGCGGATCACCGTGAAGAGTGGCGTTTTCCCAGATAAAACCGACCAAAATAAACCTGTCCCTTTTTGGCAGGGAACGTTGCCCCGACGAGCACGTCGGATTCCCGGGCCGGGCGGCACAGGGGTTAAGTTTGTCGCGAGTTCCGCACGAGCCGGAGGCCACTTAATGTGGCCTCCGTGCGAGCCAGGACTGTAGAGCAGCAAACTTA
>URMO01000026.1 GCA_900549085.1 uncultured Collinsella sp.
GTGCGCTCGATGGCGATTGGGCGCGCGGGGATATTCAGGTTGGCCCGGCGTCGGTGGCGATCAAGGCCCAGGGGAAGGATACTTCTGCGGAACCTGATGCTGGCGTGGTTACCGCGGCCACCGCTGAGCCATGTGCCAAAGAGGGTGATGAATGATGAAGCTTTCGCATGAATCCAAGGTACGCTTGGGCGTTGGCATCGGAGCGTTCGTGCTTATCATCGGGCTTGTCTTTGGCACTTCGCGGCTATTGGCTCATTCCGATATGGTGCGTACAACCGGTATTCTATCTGGCCATTTGTCTGATTTTGACGATATGTTTGACGACGACGATCTCTTGGATAGCGGTAACTATTCCGCTCGGCCTCAACAGCTTTCGAGCGAAACGTTTGATGCCGACGCGTTCACATCGCTTGACTTGGACGTGACGTCGGGCACGGTCGAGGTTAAATGTGTCTCTGGCGGCCCGGTGCGTGTTATCGAAAGCGGCCGCGTTGCGAAGGGAACGTCTGCTTCTGATGCGGCTACCCGGAACCTTGCTGAGGTCAAGGGATCTACGCTCAAGATCAGTCAGTTCGACTACGATGATAAGCGCGCGATTGACCGCACAATTACCATTGAGCTGCCGCGAGATGTTGCGGATAACCTGGTGGGCATTACGGCGAATGTAGGGTCGGGCGACCTGGCGGTCGCGGACATTGCGTGCCATGATCTGGATATAACGTTGAATTCGGGAGACGTTGAGTTTACGGGCACCGTGACCGACACCCTGAATGCCGAGGTCGGTTCGGGTGACATGACGTTCGAGCTCTACCAGGCGCCCGCGAAGTCGATGGACGTGAGCGTGGGCTCGGGCGACGTGGAGATGACGGTTCCGAGCTCTACGGGCTTTAAGGCGAGCCTCACCGTGGGCAGCGGCGACTTCGAGAGCGATTTCCTTCCGCTTGGCTACGATGGCGAGACCATATTGAATCTTGAATTCGACAACGGCGATAAGTCTGCCACGTATCGTTTTGAGGTCGGTTCGGGCGACATGTCGTTTGATCCAGAGTGACGGGTGGTTATCGAAGACTTATAAACCATAGACGCGCTGTTTGATGGAGGCGCCGGAGCCGTGACGGGCTTCGGCGCCTTTGCCTTTACAATGGGGGCATGGAACAGATTATCTTGAACATACTCGAGGCCCTGCGTTGCGGCGAGACCGTAGACGACAAGGCGCTCGTCAAACTGATACATGCCGAGGCGCGCCGTGAGGGTGCCGACAAACGCGATTTGGCCAAGCGCCGTCTGCTGCCGTTCTACCAGCGGGTTAAACGTGAGGAGCCGGCTCGTTGGGCTGGATGGAATGTCGATGCGGAGCTGGAGCGTCAACTGCTGCAGGTGCTACGCATGAAGCCTCGTCGCACGGCTTCGGGCGTGGCGACCATTACCGTCATCACCAAGCCCTGGCCGTGCTCGGGCGATTGCCTGTTTTGCCCCAACGACCTGCGCATGCCTAAAAGCTATCTGCACGCCGAGCCGGCATGCGCCCGTGCGGAGCAAAACTGCTTCGACCCGTATCTGCAGGTGAGCGCTCGCCTGACCGCGCTTTCGCAGATGGGTCATGCGACCGATAAGATCGAGCTCATTGTGCTTGGCGGTACCTGGAGCGACTATCCGCAAGGGTATCAGATGTGGTTTATGTCGGAGCTCTTCCGCGCGCTCAATGACGATGCCGTGGCGGGCGTGGCGGCAAATCCCATGTTGGCGCGTCCGGGCATCAGCCGTGCCGAGGCGGGGCGCCTGCTCGACGATGCGCCCGCCGATGCCCTGCCGCCGGTGGTGGCGGAGCGTCGCGAGCGCTACCGGGCTGCCGGCATTGCGACAGACGAGGCCGAGCTCGCGAGCGGCGTTGCAGGAGAGCAGGAGCGCGTGGATGTTGCTGTGGGCGGCTACAACCGCGCGGTGCGTCGTCTGTACGGCCCTGGCACGCCGTGGGGCGAGGTTGCCGAGTGGCAGGCGGCCACGATGGAGGAGCTCGAGCGTCAGCAGCGCATCAACGAGACGGCGAAGCATCGCGTGGTGGGGCTCGTTATCGAGACACGCCCCGATGCCGTAACGCCGCAGACCCTCACACTTATCCGCCGCTTGGGCTGCACCAAGATTCAGATGGGTATTCAGAGTCTTGACCAGCATCTACTCGATATCAACGAGCGCCGCATTTCGGTGGCGCAGATCGAGCGAGCGTTTTCGCTTGCGCGTCTGTTTGGCTTTAAGATTCACGCGCATTTTATGCTCAACTTGCTGGGCGCCACGCCCGAGGGGGACAAGCGCGACTACGAGCGCTTTATGACCGAGGGGGCCTTTATGCCCGACGAGGTCAAGGTCTACCCGTGTGCGCTCATCGAGGGCTCGCGTCTGGTGGGCTGCTACGAGCGCGGCGAGTGGCGCCCCTATACCGAGGAAGAGCTGCTCGATGTGCTGGCCGACGACATCGTGGTGACGCCGGCGTTCTGCCGCATCAGCCGCATGATTCGCGACTTTAGCTCCGATGACATCATGGTGGGCAACAAGAAGCCCAACCTGCGTCAGCTCGTCGAAAACCGCTTGGCGGCTCGTGGGGAAGGCACGACGGTGCGTGAGATTCGCTATCGCGAGATCAGCACGGCGGGTGCCGACCTGGATGAGCTGACCCTTGACGAGGAGGTGGCGTACGAGACGCCGGTGACGCGCGAGCGCTTTTTGCAGTGGGTGACACCGCAGGGCAAAATCGCGGGCTTTTTGCGCCTGTCGCTGCCCGACCGCGCGTTTGTTGCCGCGCATGCGGACGAGTTGCCGACGGTGTCGGACGAGGCGATGATTCGCGAGGTTCACGTGTATGGCATGGCGGCGCGCGTGGGCGATCAAGGTCAGGCGGCGCAGCATCACGGGTTGGGGCGTTTGCTCGTAGAGCGTGCGTGCGAGATTGCCCGGGATGCGGGTTATGCGCGTATCAACGTGATTAGCGCGATTGGCACACGTGAGTACTATCGTCATCTTGGATTTTATGACCATGGCCTTTATCTGCAAAAGGAGCTCTAGATGAACAAGCCGAGTGTTTCTGCCGGCGTCGTTGCCGGCGTTGCTCTGGGGGCCGCGGCGCTTGGCGCGGCCGCTGTCGCTGTCCGTGCTGCCTGTCTGCAGGTTGCGCGAACCCGCAATGGGTTGGCGCGTGTGAAACGCGTGCACGATGAGGGCGGCGACGAAGTCCGTGTATTGGTGCAAGGCGGCGTTTACCAAAGCGCAAGCTACGTTGGCGAGCGTTGGGCGGAGCCCGTCTTTGCGTACTATCGCGCGTTTGACGACGTGTTTGAGGCTGAGGACGCAATGCGTGATGCTTACGGGCATGGTATCGACCGTATGCTCATGCTGGGCGGCGGCGGGTTTGCCTATCCCAAGTTTGCACTGATGTCGCACGAGGACTTGCGCATGGACGTCGTTGAGTACGATGCCGAGATTACGCGCCTGGCGCGCCGTTGGTTCTACCTGGACGAGCTGGAGCGCACGGTGGGCGATCGCCTGCGAGTGATTACCGCTGAGGCTCGCTCGTATCTGGGCGTGACGAGCGTGGGTCATCGTCGCTACGACGTGGTCGTGAGCGATTGCTTTGGCGGTGCCGAGCCCGTACGCGAGCTGGCGACGGTTGAGGCATTGCGTTTGGTGCGAGGCAGCCTGAACCCCGGGGGCATCTATGTTGCCAATATCGTGAGTGCGAACAGGGGGAGCGACGTGACGTTCCTGCGCGATTGCGTTGCCGCGGCACTCGAGGTATTCGCCCACGCCTGGGTGGTCCCATGCGGCGATGCGGAGTTCGGCGGCGAGGAGAACTACCTGCTCATCGCCAGCGACGGCGACTATGTCTTTGCCGAAGCTGTGCCCTTCGACACCGACTTCCTCGGCACCGTCCTTCACGACAAGTAAGTCTCTCCGTCCCAAAAAGACGGGTCTTAGGCGTGGTCGCTCCAGCTGCGGACACGCTGCTTCATGCCCTCTATGTCGAGCACGCCTTCGGCAAAGCCCTTGCGCACGAGCTCTTCGGGAACAAACTCGTCGTAGCGGTCAAAATAAGGCACCTCGCCGGGATAGACGAGCTCGATGGGATCGAAGTCCTTCTCGGCCTCGGCGGCGAGCACCTCAAAGAACGTCTCCTCGTCGGCCTTCATCTTAAACTGCATAAAGTACGGGCGTGATGGGTCGAGTCCGCGAAGGCCCAACTCCGCGGCACATTTAATCTTGAGCATGCGCTCGAGGGCCAAAAAGGCGTAGCTGCCCAGCCAGGGGAAGAGCGCCCAGGTATCGCCGCCCAGGTTAATGAGCGGTTTAGTTCCCGCGCCCGAAATCTCGGCCGTATGACGAGCCTGCGCAAGGCGGGCCCGTGCGTTACCCATAAGGTACGGATACGCGGCGTGTTCGTTGAGCGCCTTGCGCATGCGCTCGAGTACGTGTGTATTGATGTCACCGGGACAGTCGCCAAAGTAGGCCGGCACCCGGCCCTTGACCTGCGTGGCAAAGACGGTATGACGCTTCCAGTCCACTTCCTCGACAATCCAGCAGTGTCCGGCGATGGCGATGCGCTCACCGGGCGGTGGCGGATTGACGATCGTGCCCAACTCGGCCGACTCGCTGCGAACGGTGAACTCCTCGTTTTCCTGGAACACGGCGTAAAACTTAAAGTTGTTAATGATGCGCTCGCCCGCGAGGCCCACAATGAGCCCACCGCCCTCGGTGACCTGGATGTGGTCGATCTTGATGAGGTGGCGCAGCAGTACGCGATAGTCATCGGCCGAGACGCGGTGGAAATAGCTGAGCGTGAGCACGCGCTGGGCAAGCTCTGCCGGCGTGAGTTCGCCGGTGCTGGCGAGGGTCGACATGGTCTGGTGATAGAGCAGGCTGTAGGGGAGTCGATCGAGCTCGGGCGGCTCGACCCACTTTTCCTCGCGATAGAGTTGTACGAGCGCGATGCCCTGGAGGAGCTTCCAAGGTATCGTTTCAGGCATCATCGTGCGCGGCTCGGGCTCTTCCTCGCGCATGACAAACCACATCTCGGGCGGAAGATCGCGGCGTCCCGTGCGCCCCATGCGCTGCAAAAAGGAGCTGACGGTAAACGGTGCATCGATCTGGAACGCGCGCTCCAGGCGACCGATATCAATGCCGAGCTCCAGCGTGGAGGTGGTGACGGTTGTCTGTGCCTGTTCCTCGTCGCGCATGAGCTCTTCTGCCGTCTCGCGTAGCGATGCCGAGAGGTTGCCGTGATGGATAAGGAAGCGGTCGGGCTCGTGCCGGCTCTCGCAGTAGCTACGCAGCATGGAGCATACGGCCTCTGCCTCCTCGCGCGAGTTGGCAAAGACCAAGCACTTTCGGCCGCGCGTGTGCTCAAAGATATATCCCATACCGGGGTCGGCGTTGTCTGGTGCTGTATCGGTGGGGTTGAGTAATGCCTGTTCGGGTGCTTGGGGGATGTCGACTTCGCCCTCGGGGGCCGAGGAGGCTTGGCGGTCCTTGGGAGCGGCCTTGCCCTGTGCCCGCTCACGACGTTGACGGCGCTCCTCTTGTGTGAGCTGTCCGCTGTGACGCATGTCTTGGGCGCCGGCGGGCAGTGCCGCGGATGCCGCCGCATCGATGCGCTCGCACGCAAGCACTTCGGCCTCTTGAGGACCTGTACCCATGAATCCTCGCTGCTGTGCCTGGGGACCCGAGTTGTAGAAGTGCTCCATGGAGATGCGCCACACGCGACGCGGTTCCTCAAAACGGGGGATAATGCAGTCGCGTCCCGTTCCCTGTGAGAGAAAAGCGCCTGTGCGCTCGGGGTCGCCGATGGTGGCCGAAAGGCCAATGCGTCGAGGCTGCACACCTGCCATGCGCGAGAGGCGCTCGATAAGGCAGAGCGTCTGACCGCCGCGGTCGCCGCGCATGAGCGAATGGACCTCGTCGATGACCACATAGCGCAGGTCGCAAAACATGCGCGGGATCGCCATGTGCTTATGGATTAAGAGCGCTTCGAGTGACTCGGGCGTAATCTGCAAGATGCCGCTCGGTTTTTTGATGAGCTTAGCCTTGTGCGACTGCGAGACATCGCCATGCCAGTGCCAGACAGGGATATCGGCCTCTTCGCAGAGGTCGTTGAGACGGACGAACTGATCATTGATGAGCGCTTTGAGGGGGCCGATGTAGAGGGCGCCCACGCTCGCGGGCGGGTTCTCCCAAAACTCGGTCAGGATGGGAAAGAAGGCTGCCTCGGTTTTGCCGGAAGCTGTGGATGCCGTTAGGAGCACATTGTCTTGAGTGTTAAAGATGGCATCTGCCGCCGCAACCTGGATAGAGCGCAGACTCTCCCAATCGTGGGAGTAGATGAAGTCTTGGATAAACGGAGCATATCGGTCAAAGGCGTTCACGGGGCCTCCCCTCAAATACGAACCTCTCAATGCGGTTGGCAATGGTTTGCTGCATTGCTGTCTCAACGTTTGTGCAGATAAAAGCTGCCAAAATAAACCTGTCCCTTTTTGGCAGGTTAGATGGTGAATTCGGCGAAGTTGCGGTTGCCGTCTGCGGTGCCGGTGTCGCCTGTTGCGGCTGCCGGTGCCAGCGCGTCGCCGCCGACGCTTTGCAGCAACTCAGCCACGTTTGCATCGGGGTTCTGGCACAGGATATCGAGCAGCTCGATAAAGTCACGGATGACCTCACGCGGCGTCAGGTGCGTATCGGCTCCCACGCGGCCAAACTCAATCTTGAGAAAGTCTACCAAGTCGTTCTCGGTAAGCGTGGGCGTCCAGCCAAAGTATCCGGCATGGATCTGCATGAGTTTTTCGATCAGCACCAGCAACTCCTCGTAGGTGAGTGGCTGCAGGCGGATGATGGGCGCGAGCATGTCCTTAAGGTCCTCGCGTGCAAAGCGGCCCTGAGCGAGTCGACTTCGCAGGGCCTCGTAGGAGAACACGCCACGGCGGCGGTCTTCGATGGAGGTTGGCGTGCCGCCCATGATCATGCCCAGGTACTGCGCCTTGCCCTGGAGCGTGTCGTTGTACATGGTCAGGATCTTCTCGTAGTTGTATTGGCGTGTGATGGCGTTGGGAATCTTATACAGATTCACGAGCTCATCGATGAGCACCAGCATGCCCTTGTAGCCGCTGCAGACCAAGAAGCGCGCAATGAGCTTAACGTAGTCGTACCAGTCGTCATCGCTGATGATGGTCGAGGAGTCCAGCTCGGCGCGTGCCTCACTCTTGGTGCGGTACTCGCCGCGAATCCATTTGGTCACGCGGCTCATAGCTTCTTCGTCGCCCTCGGATACGGCCGCGCGGTAGCGGCGGAGCATGCGGGCGAAGTCGAAGCCGTGGACCATTTCCTCGAGTGGGGCCAGTTGGGCATTGACGGCAGACTCGTCGGCATCGGCACACGAGGCGACCCAGCGATCCAGGATAAGGTTGAGCGCACCGCCCTCGGGGCGCGTCTTGGTCGATATGTTGCGGATGAGCTCACGGTAGGTGGCAAGGCCCTGTCCCTGGCCGCCCTGTAGACGGCGTTCAGGGGATAAGTCGGCATCGGCGACGACGAATCCCTCGCCCATGGCGTGCGTGCGGATGGTCTGGAGCAAAAAGCTCTTGCCGGCGCCGTAGCGACCGACTAGGAAACGGAAGCTTGCGCCGCCATCGGCGATGAGGCTCAGGTCGGTGAGCAGAGCACGGATCTCGACCTCGCGCCCCACGGTGATATAGGGAAGGCCGATGCGCGGGACCACGCCGCCCTTGAGCGAGTTGAGAATGACGGCGGCGACGCGCTTGGGCACGCGGGGTGCTGCGGATGCGGTATCACTCATGGTCTAGGTATCCTCTCACGTCTGCTTCGTAGTCCTCGATAATCTGCGGTCCTGCTGAGCCAAATTCAATAACGGTGTCGCCCACCAGGTCAAAGAGCGCTTCGTTGATGCTATCGACGAGCATGTTCTCACTCTTGCCCGACTGTGCCACCGCCAATGTGGCCTGCGCCGTGTTCCGCTCGAGGAGCGCGCGAAGGAAGGCGTCTGCGGCGGGCGCGAGTTTGTTCGCAGCTTCGGCAGACGCGGGCGTTACGGGCGCGGGCACAGACACGAGGAGCGGTGCCACGACGCCAAACTCTTCGGTGGAGACAGTCGGCTCGTCGGGTTCGTCTTGCCGTGTGGCCATCTCGCCAGGTCCGGCGGTCATGCTGGGCGCAGACTCGGTGTTCGGTTGCTCGATAAGCGTCGCCTCGGCTTCCATAGGCACATCATCCTCGCGCTCCTCATCAATCAAAAGCGCTTCACGCGTTTGCGCGGCGGCGCTCCGAATGTGCCCCAGCTGACTCAAATCGATATCGATCTTGACAGGCTGGTGCGCGGCGTCCCACGAAAGCCATGCCACGATCTCGTCATCGATGATCTTGGCCAGATATTTGGGGACCTTCTCCTCCTTTAGGGGATGGGTGGGGTCTAGGGCCAGGCGCAGGCGTTGGTCGCAGGCGCGCATCATCTCACCGAGCTTGCTACTTTTTTGTCTGCTGCCGTGGATGCGCATGCATTCCCAAAAGCCATTTTGGCAGCGATAGATGTGAATGGGGTCCAGGCGATATTCGCAGTCCTCGTGGCGCTCGGGCGCAAAGAACACGGCCGAGGCAAACATGGTGTAGGGCATGGCCGTCTCCTCCCCAAACAAGCTCGCTACGATGCCGGTCTTTCGGTGCGTGTCATAGTAGCGCGCCATACGGACATACACGGCGCACGCCACGTGGCGCAGATCGCGGTGGTAGCTGCGGTCGAGCCGCGAGTTACTTAGGTTGTACGCGGAGAGGGCGTTGATGGCGGCCATGAGTCGCTCCTCGCGCACCTCATCGGGCGGAAGGGGGAGCGTGGGCTCGGAGGTTTTGCGACGCTTAGGGGTCTGGCCGGACGGTGCCGGCGCTGGTACAAGGTCTCGTGCCGCGCGTCGCAGCTCAATAAGAGCGGTATCGAACATGACGGTTTTAGAGTCGTGAAGCAGCTCGGGGTTGAGCCCGTGGAAAACGGCGTAATCTTGCAACCACACGCGTGCAAACCGGTCGATGCCGGGCTCGAAGGCACGATAGGCATCCCAAAAGGCCTTGATCTTGTTAAAACCATCGAGTGGGTCATCTACGCCAATGCCACAGATCAATTCGTAGAGATACAGGAAGGCAAAGGACGTAGACGTTTCCTCGACAGTTCCGCGGCGCACTTGGGCGCGCCAGGTAAAATAGCCACGCAGCTGCCGATCGCTCATGGCATTGTAGGTGGGAAAGTACGACTTAAAGGTGCCGTTGTAGGGGCAGTCGTCCTCAAAGTCGGCCATCAGCAGGCCTTGGCGGTAGAAAAGCTCGGCTTCCGAAAGCCAGCGACCCGCGCCGCCTTTGGGGTCATCCTGCCAGCGCGATATCTCGCGCATCTTGCGGTACTGGTCGGGGAGGAAGTTCTGCATCTGACGACCAGTTTTGAGAATCGGCTCGTCAGCATAGACTTCGTTTGAGAAGCGAGCAGACTGATGGGTCCGGGCCTCGGCCATAATGCGCTCGATGAGCATCTTGATGTCCTGGTCGGCCACCGCTTCTCCTCTCCTAACGCAGCTTCGGTGACCTCATATCATAGCACAGCATCAAACAGGTGTTCGAAATACCGCTATGTAGATAGATTTAGAACAGGAGGGCGTAGATGACGGCTATGACAACAGAGGGGAGCATATTGGCCGTGCGGAAGGTCTGGGGACGGATGAGATTGACGCCGACGCAGAAGATGAGCATAGAGCCCACGAGCGATAGGCTGTCGAGGGCGGCGGCGGTCATGATGGGGGAGAGCGCGCCGGCAAAGAGCGTGATCGTTCCCTGAAATACGGCAACAGGCAGGGCGGAGAAGATGCAGCCGCGGCCGAGTGAGGCCGTCATGGTGCAGACGATGATGCAGTCCAGCGCTCCCTTGAGGGCGAGCGTGGACCAGTCGCCGAGCAAGCCGTCTTGGATTGATCCCACGATAGCCATGGCGCCGATGCAGACGGTCAGCGATGTCGAGACAAAGGCATTGGTGAACTCGTTGTCTCCCTCGCTGCCGGTTTTGCGCTTGAGCCATTCGCCCAGGTTTTCGATGCCGGCTTCCAGGTTTATGGCCTCGCCGATGAGCGAGCCAAGGGCAAACGAGACGATGAGCATGGTGGTGCCGGTGGTCTCCAGCGCTTTCCCGTCAATGACGAGCATCTTTTGCATGGTGCCGCCCAGTCCGATAAACAAAACGCACAGCCCCGACGCCTTCATGAGCGTGTCTTGGATGCGGGGTGTGATAAAGCGTCCGCCTATAAGGCCCAGCAGTCCGCCCGCAATCAAAAGTGCGACGTTGATGACCGTTCCCAAACCCGGCATGAACCCTCCCATATTGATGCCAACCTGGCAATCGTAGCAGAACGGGCTGCAGGGTGCGTCATGCCTCATCCTATACGTTATATAAGTGGTATTAACGACGGCATTTGGTGCCCAAGCCTCAGCCTCCCATCACGACATAGGGGCTGTAATCGAAGCACAGCGTCATGAGTCGCTGCGGGGACTCAATGGCCGCGGCGATGATATCGGCATCTCGAGCTCGGTCAAATCCCACGAGCTCAATTTGATACGAGACGTCTTCCATTTTATGGAGTATCCGGTTATTCAGGAGGTTCTCACCGTCGAATTCCTCGGTTTTGCCTCCGTCCGAGGTTACGGCATACAGGTGCAGTTTTGCGGTGGTCGCAGGGTCGACGATCGTGAGGTTGTCGATTTGGTTGGCCGTGCCCTTTGCCCCAAGCAAGGTGAGCAGGGTGGGGGCTACGACCTCGCCCGATGGCAGAAAAACAACTTCGACGGTTTTAGGGAATGCGATAATGGCTGCTTTGCGGACGGGCTTATCGGCAGCGGTGACCTCAATGCTCGCGGCGTCGACGGTTTCCGTGCGGTCGAGCGCGACCATCATGCAACAATTGCCCTCGTCGATGTCTGCCGGCATGGGACACCCCAAGTTTTCGCCAGCTTGCGTGCCGCCCACTGCGGCGGCTGTTTCGCTTGGCTCGCTGAAAGTGGCTGAAGGACCGCTCGATGGCGGTGTTATGCCGCCTGGTGCGCCATTGTCCCCAGGCGCTATTTCACCGCTGCTCTCGCTGGAGTTGCTTGCGATGTCACCTGTCGAGGGGGCGAGTCCGACCGCTCCCGCTCCGCTCCATTCCATCTCGAGGAGTGCCGGATCGACAAGGACGTGATGCACATCTTGCGTCTGGGTGCTGATGTCGACAGGACCGGGATTTGCCCCTCGCGTCAGGCTGAGCGATCCGGTCCGCTGTTTGTCCCGAATCTCCTGGCTTTCTGTGTCGCTCGCGTAGAACATCAGGGCGATCTCGCCATTCGCTGTGGCGTCGGTGCCCACCTTGGTCATTTTAAGCGATGCGGTGAATGAGATGGCGGGCTGCGTGCCATCGGCGCTCGAGGGGACGCAGCCCAGGCATACACCTCCTCCGTCTTCGAAAAATGTGCTGTCGAAGGCGACCGTTGCCCCGTCCGCCGAGTCATCGGACAGGGTGATGTCGAAGCGCAGCTCCACGTCGCAGAAATCGCCATCGGCATCAGTTGCAGCTGCGCGCCATGTGCAGATAACGCATCCCGTTAGGGGACCGTCCGCTGTGCTTGAGCGCTCGGTATCCACGACTATCGAGCTGTTCGTGCAGCGACGGAGGCACCCCGAGGTCGAAATGCTTGCCTGCGCAAGCGAGAAGCGTTGGCGCGCGATGGTGCTCATCTGGTTTGTGGCGAGACAGTTGACGGCAGGTAAGGGGACGCCCACGGCGGGTGTCGCTAGAGCGGCGACGGACATGCCGGTGGCAAGCGCACTGCAGAGCGCGGCAACGGGCAAAAGGTTCTTTGATGCCATGGGTTCTCCTTACCTGTTCTGGACGGTCTCGATTTTCGCGGCTACTGGCTGCGTTTGATGCGCAGGCCAAGGCCGATGGCGCTTGCGCCTGCCGCGGCGATTCCTGCTGCCAGGAGCTGTTGCGTGTCGCCCGTTTGCGCGAGGGGCTCATGTTGGCCACTGCGTTCGAGCTCCGATAGATCTACGGTCACTTGCGTGGCAGCCTGCGCTTGCTCTTGTTGGGCAAAGGCGGCGATTGGGGCAAACGTTACAACGCCGATGATGACGGCAAGGACAATCGCCTTAGGCCGTGTGCGCACCGGGCTCGACCGTCCACGTAATGCTTGCGACCTGGTCGCCCTCGCCAGTCACATGGAAGATGTCTCGCGTGACGCGGGCGACATTGCCGCTCGTCTTGAGCTTAATCTTGTCCGTACCATTGGCGATGCCCTGGTAGCCCATGTCGAAGGATGCATTTTTGGAAAGGTCGAGGCCCGCTTCCTGCGTCGCGGCGTGAGCGTCTTGGAGTGCCTTGTCCGGACCAACCTTAAAATCGATGGAGTTCTGGGCGGTTCCCGTCTTGGCGTCGGCGACGATGCTCCAGGAGTTCTTGGCGCCGATCTTCATGTTGGTAACGTGGATGCCATAGGCCGAAAGATTGTCGATGGTGGTTGTATTCTCGGAAGGGCCCTGAAGCGTGCCATCGGCCTTGGCGACAAATGGGATGACGGTCGGGGCTTTGAACTTGATGTTGTCGATTTGGGTCCTGATAGTCACGTTGGTGGTTCCAGTGCGTCCCTCCGCCAGGGCGGGGGTCGGCGCGGCACCCATTGAAAGTGCAAGCATCAGCCCCGCGCCCACGACGAGCGCCCTGGTCCCGCTCAAGTTCCCGGTGATGTCCATAATCGTTCCTTTCTATTCGTCACGGACCGTTTCCGTGATGGTCAGACGAAAGCGGCGTGGGTGCGCGTTTTCGCAACGGGTGGCAGATCTAGTCTTCGGGCTGCGCAACCCGCACCTTGATGCGCGTGGGATTGCCATGGGCGTCGTAGGTCTTGGCGTCGAGCGCTTGAATCTCGATATACGCCTCACCTTCTTTGATGTCGCCTGCGGGGCAGGTCTCAACGGTCTTGCCGGTCTCGACCACGCCCGATTCATAGATGGTCTCGTCGTTTTGGATCACGCGGAAACGCTGGGGAAACTTGTTATCTTGGACGTTTTGCACGTTGACGCGCAGCTTGCCGCCTTTTTGTAGCTGAGCGACCGGTGCGACCGAGATCGTCATCATGTTGTCGCGGACGATGGCATCGAGCTCGTCCTGGATTTCCTGGCGCGACTTACCCTCCGCCGCTGTGACCGAGGCACCTGTCTCGGCAACGGGCTTTGACTGCCAGGCGTATAGGCCGACGGCGATAAGGGCGCAGGCGATGGCCAAGCAGACAACGCCGAGCCTTTTTCGATGTTTTGACCCTAGGGGGCTCGACTGCTTCCTTACGCTCATGCGGCATCCTTAGTGGTATAGACGCGCGCGAACGTGGACGGATCGGCGCCAAAGAGCATGTGGAGCATGAGGCGTCGCGAGTAGATGAGCTCGTCGAAGTTTGGGTCGAGTTTGATGTCGTGGATGTGGGCGATGTGGTGGGCGAGTGTCGAAAACGATTCGGGATCGCAAATCACGTCGGTGGTGACGTGATAGACAGCCGCATCGGGAAATGCCTCCTCATCGAAGGGCAGAAGATATGGGTCATCGTCAACTTCGATGGCGATGCCGTACTGGGGCCAATAATATGCCATGGGAACCTCCCTGTTTTTGGGCCAAACCTTCCATTGGCTTTGGCTGTCGATGCCGACCGTATCAGCCGTAACTTGACCAATTTCTGACCAAATGCTTGACGGATTTACATCGCCGCAGGTGAAAGAGGGTAAAAAATATCTCAACTTTTTTCGGGCGCCAATTGTGCGCGTGGCAGCGATGGGAAGGAGCGCGTTAAATAGAGCGCCTGCCGAGAAAACGCTGCCGCCCGCCGAATTGCGCAAACGTAAAATTCGCCAATTATGGAGACGGTCTCAGTCACGTCGACGAAACGATGCGGTAACATCTCCCTGCAAACACTGTAGTTAACTAAAGGGGGAGTTCGCGTGTCTGCAGCCATCAAACCCTTCGGCGACGAGTTCGAAGAATATGGTCGCGATGAATCTCGCACATCGGGCGAGGCGTCGAGCATCTCGTTTCCGACAACGGAGGACGAAGTCCGCGCCATTCTGCGAAAGCTCCATGCCGAGCATGTTCCGATAACGGTCCAGGGTGCTCGGACCGGTCTGGCTGCCGGTGCCGTGCCCCACGGCGGTCACATCCTCAACACTTCTCGTATGAATCGCTACCTGGGTCTTCGCCGCGACGAGCGAGGCCGTTTTCTGCTGCGCGTGGAGCCGGGCGTCGTGCTTTCGGAGTTGCGCAAGCAGCTGGGTAAGAAGGCATTGCCGACCGCTGGCTGGGATCAGGCATCGCTTGAGGCCTACGAGGAGTTCCAGGCAGCTCCCGAGCAGTTCTTTCCCACCGATCCCACCGAGGCATCTGCCTGCTTGGGCGGTATGGCGGCGTGCAATGCCTCCGGTGCCCGCAGCTACGCCTATGGTCCCATGCGCCCGCACGTTACGGGGCTTCACGTGGCACTGGCGGATGGCGACCTGCTCGAGCTTCATCGAGGTCGGGCGCACGCTGACGCACGCCACTTGTCGCTCGTGACGGCAGGGGGCCGCGCGCTCGAGCTGGATCTTCCCGGCTATACCATGCCCAAGACCAAAAACGCGTCGGGTTATTTCGTTTCGGACGATATGGACGCCATCGACCTTTTCATCGGTGCGTGCGGCACACTCGGCGTCATTACCGAGCTCGAGATCGCCCTGCAGGCGGCACCTTCGGTCGTATGGGGCGTGAGCTGCTTTTTCGACAGCGAGGACAAGGCAGTGTCCTTTACCGATTCCGTGCGCCCCGTGCTGTCCCATGCCGCCGCTATTGAGTATTTCGATGCCGGCGCCTTGGATATCCTTCGCCGCCAGCGCGAGCAGTCGACCGCGTTTGCCTCGCTGCCGGCACTCGACGATGAGGCAAAGGTCTGTGTTTACGTGGAACTCGACTGCGACGACGAGGCTCAAGCGACTGAGGAGCTGTACCACCTGGGATGGGTTTTGGAGCTTGCGGGCGGCCGCGATGACGCGACCTGGGTTGCGCGCACCGAGGTCGATCGCGAATGCCAGCGGTTCTTCCGCCACGCCGTCCCCGAGAGTGTCAACATGCTCATCGACGAGCGTCGCCGCACCGACCCCACCATTACCAAACTGGGGTCGGATATGTCGGTACCCAACGCGCGCCTGGCCGATGTCGTTGCCTTCTATCGCCGCACGCTGGCCGAAAGCGGGCTTGAGTCTGCCGCCTGGGGACATATCGGCAACAACCATCTGCATGTGAATATCCTGCCGCGCGATGCGCAGGACTACCGTCGCGGTGGTGAGCTGTTTGCCCGGTGGGCTGCGGAGGTAACGGCTATGGGCGGCGCCGTCTCTGCCGAGCACGGCGTCGGCAAGATCAAAGCGGGCTTTTTGGAGACGATGTACGGCCACGAGGCCATGGTCGAATCGGCTCGACTCAAGCTGCAGCTCGATCCTGCCGGGCAGCTGGGTCGTGGCAACCTGTTTTCGGAGAAGCTCTTGGATGAACTCGTCCAGAAAGGGGGCGCGTGAAGATGAGCGATTTCCATATGGTGGTGTGCGTCAAAGCGGTACCGGGAAGCACCGAGGTCAAGATGGACCCCAAAACCAATACCATCGTGCGTGATGGCAAGCAGGCGGTCATTAATCCCTTCGATGCAAGTGCCCTCGAATGCGCTCTGGCGCTCAAGGACGACTTTATCGGCTTTGGCATGGATGTGCGCGTGACGGTGGTGTCGATGGGCATCCCTGCAACCGAATCGCTGCTGCGCGACTGCATTGCCCGCGGCGCCGACGATGCATTGCTGCTCACCGACCGTGCTTTTGCGGGCGCGGACACGTTAGCGACCACCTATGCTCTCAAATGCGGCATCGAGGCGCTCGACGAGGACTTCGATCTGCTCATCTGCGGCAAGATGGCGGTGGATGGCGATACTGCCCAGATTGGCCCCGAGCTGGCCGGCGCCTTCGAGATTCCCTGCGTGACCGATGTGAGCTGCGTGCAGAGTGCGGGCTTTACGACGTGCGGTGCGCTTTTGCTCGTTCACGGTTGCGATGCCGGCGAGGAGACGGTCTATCTGGAGATGCCGTGCGCGATGACGACCGCCAAGGAGATCGGCCAGCTGCGCATGCCGAGCATCGCCGGCATTCGCGCGGCCGAAGATGCGGATGTGCGGGTGGTCTGTGCTGCCGATGTACATGCTGACCCTTCGCGTTGCGGCCTTACCGGATCGCCGACGCAGGTCGTGCGCTCGTTTGTGCCCGACCGCGACCAAACGTGCGAGGCCATCGAGGGCACGCCGGTCGAGCAGGCGGCAAAGCTTGCCAAGATTATCGAGGGGATGGCATAGATGAGCGGACTGATAATCGATAGGGAGGCGTGCGTTGGCTGTGGCCGCTGCGTTCGCGCCTGTGCCTCGGGTGGCATTGTGGTGGAGGGCGAGCGCCCCAACCGCTGCGCCCATGTGACCGACGGCTGTATCTTGTGCGGCGGGTGCGTCGACGCCTGCCCCGTCAATGCCATTTCGATCGAGCGCGACGAGGCCGCCGGCGCGGTTGACCTCGATGCGTATCGAGACATATGGGTATTCGTGCAGACCGACGAGCACGATGTCGTGGCTCCGGTGGCCTACGAGCTCATGGGTAAGGGGCGCGAGCTTGCCGATGCTCGCGGTTGCCGTCTGGTGGCATTGGCCGGCATGGGCCCCGAGGGCTCGCTTGAGGACCTGGAGCATCTGGTCTGCGCCGGTGCCGACGAGGTCGTGGTCTGTCGCGACGAGCGACGGCGCCAAAACGATGCGGAGATCTATGCTCGTCTCATCTGCGATTTGGTGGCCGAGCGCAGACCCGAGGCCATTCTGTACGGCGCGACCGCCTTTGGTCGTGAGCTGGCGCCCGGTGTGGCCGTACGCTTGCAGACGGGCCTTACGGCCGACTGTACGGTGCTTTCGATGGATACGGAGGCGGGTCTACTGCAGCAGACCCGCCCGGCGTTTGGCGGCAACTTGATGGCCACCATTATCTGCCCCAATCATCGTCCCCAGATGGCAACGGTGCGTCCCGGCATCTTTGGGGTACCCGAGTTTGATTACAGCCGCTCTGGCACGATTACCCAGGTATCGCTTGCGGATGATGCTAAGGCCCGCGTCGAGATCTCGATTCCCGCCGAGGAGTGGGGGCAGCAGACATCAATTGCCGATGCCGAGCGCCTGGTCGTGGTGGGCCGCGGCATTGGCTCCAAGAAGAATCTGCCCCTGATGCGAAAGCTCGCCGATGCCTTGGGTGCCGAGCTTGGTTGCACGCGTCCTGTTGTGGAGGCAGGTTGGCTGGAGTACCGCCACCAGGTTGGGCAGACCGGCGTGTCGGTTTCGCCCAAGCTCCTTGTGAGCATCGGCGTTTCGGGTGCTATCCAGCACCTAGCCGGCATCGGCGGCGCGGAGTGCGTCATTGCCGTCAACGAGGACCCAGATGCCCCCATCTTCGGCGCTGCGCAGTATAAAGTTGTCGGCGACGCCGTCGAAGTCGTCGAAGAGCTCCTGGCCCAGCTCGAGCGCTAGGCGCCGGCCAGCCAGGCTCGCATCTCTTTCTTTAGGCGTTCCCAGGTCGCTTGCGTGGCGGGGTCGGTAAAGGGCCGCACGATGCCAAAAGGTGCGTCGAGCAGGCGGTAGATATCGCCCTGCTTGCGCGCCAGCGCGCGGCTTGCCGGATAGACGAGCTCAAACATAAAGCAGATAAGCCCCACCAAGTAGTCCGCGGGCTCATCGCGCTCATCGCGCGTGACGCAGCGGTGCTCGTCAAAGGCAGTCAACGTCGGTGCCGAGAAGTGGCTGGCAAGAAACACGTCCTCATCCACTTTGAGGATGGTGTCGACGGTGCTGTCGGCGATGGTGCGCGCGATGTCGATCTTGTCGCCATCGCGCACGATATCGCAGAAGCGCCGCGTGCGCTCGCCGAGCTGCGCGGGCAGACGGAAATCGCTGTGATAGGCAATGCTCGCTCGAATGAGTTCGTCTTCTACCGGATCGTCGATAAAGTCGCGGATACTTGTTGTCGCGGGCGCATCTGTAGGGTTTTCGCCAAAGAGAACCTCGACGCCCAACGCCGCATGGCTCATGCTTTCGGCATCCTTAAACGTATCCCAGCGTCGCAGCTGCTCAAAGCGACCCATATCGTGCAGCAGGCCGCAAAGCCACGCTAGGTCAATGTCCTGAGGTGACCAGCCCTGTTCGCGTGCCACGGCATCGCATGCCTCGGCAACGTGGTACGTATGCTCGATTTTGAGCGCGATACGCGGATTGGCGGCATCGTAGGCATCGGTGTAGGTCTTGAAGGCCGCGGCAGCCCGCGTTCGATCGATAGCTGTCATAATGACTTCCTAAAAAGTTGTGTCTTTCTGTGTCTTTCGATCCGGTGGCAATTGTAGGTGAACTCGGTTGCCATCGGGCGATGGTTCTGCCGCGTCGTTGAATGCGGCTCGGAAATCTTGTCGGGACGAGGAACGCTATGGTGCTCAAAATCGTTAAAACCGTCTGGCCGGTGATGCTTACCTATGTTGCGATAGCCGCGCCGTGCGGAATGATTATGGCGCAGACGGGAATGGAACCCTGGATGGTTTTTGCCCTGAGCAGCACGTTCGTGACGGGCAGCGGGCAGTTTATGATCTGTAATCTGTGGCTAGCAGGCGTGCCTGCGGCGTCGATCGTCGCGAGCGTCGCCGCAATCTCCTCGCGCTTTGCGCTTTACTCGGCATCGATCGCACCGCATTTGAGGGGTGCTTCGAAGCGTCAGACGCTGGCTGTTGCCGCGACACTTACCGAGGAGGCATACGGCATTTCGCTTGCCAAGTTGGTTAAAGGGGAGGATTGGGGTCCGCTCGAGTCCTTTGTGCTCAACGTGATCCTCATCGCAACATGGGGCGTTTCGTGTACGACGGGCGCCATCGTCGGCGCCGTTGTCGATGTTCCCACCGCTATTGCGGGTTTTGTCTGCACATCGCTCTTTATCTGCCTACTCTTTTCGCAGCGACTGTCGCGCGGCAATGTCGTAGCTGCCGGTTTGGCTGCGGTGTCCGTCGCCATATGCAAGTTCTTGGGGTGGACGAATATCGCCGTGCCGGCAAGTGTGCTCGTCGGCGTTGTCACGGCACTCGCGTGCGATGTCCTCGCCGAGGGAAGGGGCGCTCGCGATGCCCGTTAATGAGTTTTTGGTCCTATGGCTGTCGTCATGGGCGGCCATCGCGTTTTTCCGCATTGCCCCGGCGTTTGCCTTGCGCGGGAGAACGCTGTCGCCCCGCGTTACCGAGGCCTTGGGTTATATTCCGCCTGCCGCCTTTGCGGCGCTGGTCGCCAACGATTTGATAAGCCCTGGCGCTTTCGACGCCGGCTTGTGGCAGGGCTTGATTCCCTGGATTGCGGCCGCCGGCGTCGTGGCGGTGGCAATCAAGACAAAGTCGATGTTGTGGTGCTGCGTCTCGGGCATCGTGTTCTATATCGTTTTGAGCTTCATATAAGAGCGGAGCACGTTTAGCGTCCCGGCACAACGAATCGAATTTCTCACCGAGCCGGTCTGCTTCTTCTGGTACCATGGTCAAACTTTACTGTAGCAAAGTGTGACGTGGGCTTTTGTTCTTCGTCAGCGGAAGTGGGGGTTTCATGGCACAGGAAGCGACCGCCAACGAGCAAAAGAAATTCAAAGTCCCGCGTATCCCGGGTGACATCATGATCTACCCGATGATCGTTGGCCTTTTGCTCAATACCTTCTGCCCGCAGGTCTTTGAGATCGGCGGCTTCTTTACCGCCGCCTGCCGCGGTGGTTCCAACACCATCGTTGCCGCGATCCTGCTGTTTGTGGGTGCTGGCATCAGCTTTAAGTCCACGCCGGGCGCCATCAAGACCGGCATCGTTGTGCTGATTCCTAAGCTTGTGGTGGCAGCCGCGCTGGGTCTTGGTGTTGCGTATTTCTTTAACGACAACCTTTTGGGCCTGAGCTCGGTCTCCATCATCGGCGGCATTACGTTTTGCAACATGGCGCTCTACACGGGCATCATGGGCGAGTTCGGCGACGAGTCCGAGCAGGGCGCCGTGGGTATCCTGTTCTTTACGGCCGGCCCCGCCGTCACCATGATCATCCTGGGCGTTTCGGGTCTTGCTAACATCCCGCTGGGTACCATCGTCGGCTCCATCCTGCCGCTTGTCATCGGTATGGTTCTGGGCAACCTCTTCCCGTTCATCAAGAACCTGCTGGTTCCCGGCACCAACCCTGCGATTGCCGTTATCGGATTTCAGCTCGGTGCGTCAATGAGTCTTTCGAGCTTTATCACCGGCGGTATTTCCGGCATCTTGTTGGGCCTTATCACGCTGTTTGTCGTCGGTCCTATCACCTTTGCGTTCGAGCGCCTGTGCGGCGGCAATGGCAAGGCCGCTGTGGCTTGCTCCACCATCGCCGGCACGGCTATGACCACACCGGTTGCCCTCGCCGAGGTCGCACCGCGCTATGCCGAGCTTGCGCCCACCGCGTATGCGCAGATCGCCACCGCCGTCATCATCACGGCAATCATGGCCCCGATTCTGACCGGCTGGGCCGACAAGAAGTTTTGCCAGGGCAAGGAGGATCTGTCGCCTGCCGGTGTCGAGGCCATCGAGGAGGCCATCGCGACCGACATCGATGGCGAATAGCAATCGCTACCAATCAATGATGCCGGAGTGCAATTCGCGCCGTTTGAGCGCCCGAACGATGACTGTTTTGCAGTGACGTTCGGGCGCTCTGCTATGATTCCCCTTACCCCTGCGGGTAGGGGGTGTTTGTTGCCCAGACCAGAATCGGGCGATTCTGACCACTTGAATATTGAAGGGATGGCGTCTAGTGGTTAAGGCACTCAAGATTGAGATATTCCTGCTATGCATGATTGTTCTTATCGGGCTTGCCGCACGAAGCCGCCGCTCCTTGTTCTCGAGCACCCAGCAGCTTCTGTTTAGCATGCTGGGCTACACGTCTGCAGCCTACATTTTCTTCGATATGATCTGGACGCTCTCGGACGGCGTGAGCACTCCTGTAGGCATCACGGCCAACTGGATTTCCAACGCGGTCTCGTTTTCGCTGTTCGCCATCGCGTGCCTCATTTGGTTTTTCTATTCCGAGACAGTGCAGGGCTCACGCCTTTTGACCGCGCGCTATAGGGTGGCGCTCGTGACGTTGCCAACCGTATTGGTGGTCGTGCTGGCATTTACCAGCTACTGGACGCACACTATGTTCTATATCGATGCACAGGGCGTATATCGTCGCGGAGCGCTTTATATGATTCAGCCTATCGTTAGCTACTGCTACATCATATATACGTCTTTGCATGCCTTTATTCAGACTCGAAAAGTCGAAAGTCTGCAAAAGAAGGCCATTTATCGCACCCTCGCCTTTTTTGCGGTTCCCGCTCTGGTGGGCGGTACCTTCCAGGTTTTGTTTTCGGTACCGGGCCTTTGTGTCGGTATAACGCTGAGCATCCTGCTGCTCTACATCATCTACCAGGAGCAGCTGATCTCGACCGACCCGTTGACTGGCCTCAACAATCGCAACCGTTTTGAGACCTATATGCTGTCGCTCTTTTCAAATGTGGATCAGGCCGAAGATATGTATCTGCTTATGATGGACGCTGACGGCTTTAAGCAGATTAACGACCGGTATGGACATGTGGAGGGCGATCATGCCCTCCAGGTCATATCTGCTACGCTCAAAGAGGTTTGCTCGGCGTCTGGTGGCTTTATCGCACGTTATGGCGGCGATGAGTTTGTGGTGCTTCAAAAGGCGACGGCGGAGCAGGACATCATGCGTCTGTGCGCGGCAATCAGCGACGAGCTCGCGCGCGCCGAGGTCCCGTATCTGTTGCGGATGTCCATCGGCTACGCACAGGTTGGTGATGGCGTCGATACCTGGCAAGACTTGCTTCGCGCTGCCGACGCGGAGCTCTACCGCGTAAAGCGCGAGAAGAAGAAAGCCGGCGTCCAGATACGCTAGAAAAAAAAGCGAACGCTGGCGTGCGTTGCGGCCCTCAGCTCACCGATGTACTCCATTAAGCTAAAGCATGTGAATCCCCTCGACTAAATAAGGGCGGTTCGTTAGGCCTTTTTGGGTTTGTTGACGATGATGATGCCGCCGCAGACCAACAGCAGGGCAACGATGACGGTAACGGGGCTCGTGCCAGCGCCCTCGCCGAGCAGCAGCGCGCTCAGCACCACACCAAAGACGGGGTTCATAAACCCAAAGACCGAGACGCGGCTGACGGGGTTGACGGCAAGCAGGCGCGACCACAGCGAGTAGGCGACCGCGGAGATAAGCGCCATGTAGATGATGAGCGCGATGGCGGGGGCAATCGCCGTGGGGGAGAGTGCGCCACCCATCAAAAAGCCGATGGCGGTGAGGACCAGGCCGCCGACCAAGAACTGCCACCCGGCAAGCAAGACGCCGTCGTGCTCGCGCGAGAAGATACCGATCAGGCAGGTCGAAAGGGCACCCGCGACGGTGGAGGCCAGGATAAAGCCCTCGCCGTCGAGCGCAAAGCCAAAGGTGCCGTCCGCGCCCGAAAGGTTGACGAGCGCGACGCCGGCAAAGCCCAGTATACAGCCAAGCACCTTGGCCATATCGAGCTTCTCGGTGCGAAATGCCAGGGCGGCAAAGAGGATGGCTAGGAAGTTGGCGCTGGCCTCGATGATGGAACTCGACATGGCGCTGGCGCGCGAGAGTCCCAGGTAGAAAAAGAAGTACTGCCCGATAGTCTGGAAGAGTGACAAGACAAAGATGGGCTTGATGTCACGAGCCTGCGGAATGAGGGGGCGGCGTTGGGCCGCACTCATCCCAACGATAACCAGGGCGCCGGCAAGCGTGAAGCGCAAGCCCGCAAAGAGCAGCTGTGAGGCGCTATCGTGAGCGGGGATGCCAAAGAGCCCGTAACCGATCTTGATGCAGGGGAAAGCCGACCCCCAGAGCGCACAGCAGACGAGACAGCCCAGGATGAGTCCGGGCAGGGTGGCGAGATACGGCTTGCGGCTTTCCATGATGTCCTTCCTACATGTGCGAAGCAAAAAAGAACCCGCCACTGGGTGTGCCGGTGGCGGGTGTTGTTACCCGAGGGGATTGTACCCGATGGGACGCATTAAGCGAAGTAGGCCACGCCGCTCTCAAAGATCGGCATGAACTTATCGCCGGGGACATGCTCGGGCACGTTGCGGTACAGGTTGTCGCCGCGGCGCTCGGCATGGCCCATCTTGCCCAGGACGCGGCCGTCGGGGCTCGTGATGCCCTCGATGGCGAGTACGGAGCCGTTGGGGTTGACGGAAAGATCCATGCTCGGCTTGCCGTCCTCGCCCACGTACTGCGTGGCGACCTGGCCGTTGGCGATCAGCTGGGTGAGCACCTCGTCATTGGCGACAAAGCGGCCCTCGCCGTGGCTGATGGCGACGGTGTAGGGGTCGTCGAGGCTGCACTGCGACAGCCACGGGGACAGGTTGGACGAGATGCGGGTGCGCACCAGGCGGCTCTGATGGCGACCGATGGTGTTGAACGTCAGCGTGGGCGCATCGGGCGTGGCGTCGACGATGTCGCCGTAGGGCACCAGGCCGAGCTTGATCAGAGCCTGGAAGCCGTTGCAGATGCCCAGCATCAGACCATCGCGGGCCTTGAGCAGATCGCGGACTGCCTCGGTGACCTCGGGAGCGCGGAAGAACGCCGTGATGAACTTGGCGGAGCCATCGGGCTCGTCGCCGCCCGAGAAGCCGCCGGGGATCATGACGATCTGGCTTGCACGGATGCGGCGGGCAAGCTCGTGGGTGCTCTCGGCGACGGCCTCGGGCGTGAGGTTGTTGATCACGAAGGTGTCGGCCTCGGCGCCGGCGGCGCGGAAAGCACGGGCGCTATCGTACTCGCAGTTGTTGCCGGGGAACACGGGGATTACCACGCGCGGGCGGGCGATCTTGGCGCCGCCGTACACGTGGATATCCTTGGCACGGAAGTCGATGGTCTCGACCTCGGCGGTCTCGCCGGCGCTGCGGTAGGCAAAGACGCCCTCGATGCCGCTCTCCCAGGCCTCCTGGAGCTCGGAGAGCTCAATGACCTCGGAACCGGTGTCGATAACATAGCCCTCGACGGTGGTGCCCAGGGGCTCGACGACAACGCCGTCGGCGACCTTGGGCAGCTCGGCGTCCTCGGCGAGCTCGACGATAAAGCTGCCATAGAGCGGGGTGAAGAGGCTCTCCACGTCCACGTCCTCGGCAAGCTCGATACCGATCTGGTTGCCGACACACATCTTAAAGAGGCTCTCGGCGCCGCAGCCGTAGCCGGGCGTGGAGACGGCCAGGGCGTCGCCAGTAGCAGTGAGCGCCTCGACGGCGTCAAACGCGGCGAGCAGCTGCTGGGCGTCGGGGCGGTAGTCCTGGCCATAGGTGGCGGGGGCGATGCGGACGACGCGGTGCGTCAGGCCCTTGAATTCGGGGGAGACGGCGCGCGCCGCGCGGCCCACGGCGAACTCCATCACCATGACGGGCAGGCCCAGGATGACGAGGAACACGAGGTACATCAGCACAAACGCCGCGCCGCCGTACTCGCCCGTGATGTAGGGGAAGCGCCACACGTTGCCCAAACCGATGGCGCACCCCGCGGAAATCAAG
>URMO01000027.1 GCA_900549085.1 uncultured Collinsella sp.
AAGCGAACGAGCAAAGCAACGCTCGTCTAGCAACGTTACCCAAGGACCTGGGCGGGCGTATAGGGCAACATCGATCGCGAGTTCCGCACGCAAAGGAGGCCACTTAATGTGGCCTCCGTCTTGCGCAGGACTGCCCGAGCAGGCGATGTTGCCCTATACGCCCGCCCAGGTCCGCCGGGATCACTGCAGCTTGACGATTGGCGCAAAACCTTTCATCAGCTTTTTGGTCTGGCCGGTCTTTTCGAATTGAACCTCGATCATGTCTCCGGCGACCGAGATCACGGTACCCGTGCCAAAAGTCTTGTGGCTCACGGTATCGCCCGCGGCAAAGTCCTGCGATGCGCTGGCACGATCGACCTTGCGCTCCACCGTCGGGGACACCTTGGAAGACGGCTTTTTGGCTCGCGACGCGCCCGAACCAAAAGTCGAGGCAACACGGCCGGCGTCAGGCGAAACCCCACGATGGCGCTCGGTCCCGTAACTGCTGCCGCCAAAGAAATCGTCAAAGCTCGATCCGCCGCGCGAACCGGAACCGCCGGTCGAGCGCGTATGCGAGCCAAACACCTTGCCGCCGTACATATCCGAGCCCATGCCCGAGCCAAAGGTGCCGTGACGGTCGCCGCGCTTCTCCCAGCCCGTGCCCTCAAAACCGGCAGAACCGATGCCGCTAAACTCGATATCCTCAAACGGAATCTCGTTGAGGAAGCGCGAGCGCGGGTTGGCAGAGGTCGAGCCGTAGGTGCGACGCGTGGCCGCATAGGTCAGGAACAGGCGCTTGCGAGCACGCGTGATGGCGACGTAGGCCAAGCGACGCTCCTCCTCGAGCTTGCCCGGATCGTCACTACCGCCAAAGTCGTGCACGTGCGGGAAGATACCCTCCTCCATGCCGGCCACGAACACCGCCGGGAACTCCAGGCCCTTGGCGGAGTGGATGGTCATCATGGTAATGGCATGCGTCTCGCCGGCCAGGGAATCCAAGTCGGAGCGCAGGGCCAGCCACTCCATGAGCGCCGGCAGCGCCTTACAGGTGAGCGGACCGTAGGTGCGCTCGATCTCGTCGGCATGCACGGCACCCGCCGGCATCTCCGTCGGCGCGGCATACGCGTTGCCCGCGATGGCGGCGGCCAGGGCATCCTGCGGAGACAGCGCCGGAGCGGCCAAGCTATCGAGCGGATTGGAGCCCGCGGCGTCACGCGCGCCAACGAGCGCCTCAAACGAGGATACCGGGGCAGATGGCCCCGGTTCGGGCGCAGGCGCGCTCACCACGACAGGCTCGGGCTCGGCGCTAGCAGGCACATCGGCAACACCGGCAGCGCGCAGCTCTTCCAAGCTCTCGAGCGTACCTTCGATATCCTCGTGCGTCTCCTCAAATTCGGCGGCGACGCCCAGGAATTCCTGGATGTTCTCGGCGCGGCTCTCGGACTCCATGGTGCCCTCGGCGCGGAAAGCCTGCAGCAGGCCCGTCTTATCGACGATCATCTCGACGACGTCCTTGAGCTCGCCGTCCATGCGGCGACCCTCGCGCACCAGCGCCACAAAGCTCGACAGGCCGTTGCGCACCTTGGCGCTAAACATGCCCGTCTCGGCTGTTGCGATCTCGCAGGCTTGGAAGAACGAGCAGCGGTTGTCGCGTGCCAGCTGCTCAATCTTTTGAATCGAGGTGGAGCCGATGCCGCGGCGCGGCGTGTTGATGACGCGCTTGACGCTCATCTCGTCGGCCGGGTTCACGATCATCTTGAGGTAGGCCATGACGTCGCGGATCTCGGCACGGTCGAAGAATCGCGTGCCACCCACGATCTTGTAGGGCACGCCTGCGCGCAGGAACATATCTTCGAGAATACGCGACTGAGCGTTGGTGCGGTAGAACACGGCGATGTCGTCGTAACTCGTGCCCTTGGAGTGCAGCTTCTCGATCTCGCCGGCAATCCAGCGGCCCTCGTCGCGCTCGTCGCTTGCCTGGAAGGCCTGGATCTTCTCGCCATCGCCCTCGGCCGTAAACAGACGCTTGTCCTTGCGCTGCGAGTTGTGGCGAACCACGGCGTTGGCGGCGCTCAGGATATGGCCCGTGGAGCGGTAGTTCTGCTCCAGCTTAACGGTCTTGCAGTTTTTAAAGTCCTTCTCAAAGTCCAGGATGTTGGTGATGTCGGCGCCGCGCCAGCTATAAATGGACTGGTCATCGTCGCCTACGACCATGAGGTTTTGGTACTTGGCGGCCAGCAGGTTGGCGATCTCGTACTGGACGTGGTTGGTGTCCTGATACTCGTCGACGCTAATGTAGCGGAAGCGCTCCTGGTACTTGTCGAGCACCTCGGGGCGGGTGCGCAGCAGCTCGAGCGTGCGCACGAGCAGATCGTCGAAGTCCATCGCGTTGGCGGCGCGCAGGCGGCGTTCCAGCTCCAGGTAGACCTGCGCGGCCTTTTTGTCATTGGGGCTGTCGGCGGATTTGAGCATGTCCTCGGGGCCGATCATGGCGTTTTTGGCCGAGCTGATCTTGCTGCGGATCATGTTGATGGGGAACTGCTTTTGCTCGATACCGAGCGCCTGCATAATGTCGCGCACCATGCGCTTTGAGTCATCGTCATCGTAGATGGTGAACTGACCGGTGTATCCCAGCAGGTCGGCGTCCTCGCGCAGCATACGCACGCACATGGCATGGAAGGTGCATACCCACATGCCACGGGTGCCGCTGGGAATGAGTGCCGCCAGACGCTCACGCATCTCGGCCGCGGCCTTGTTGGTAAACGTGATGGCAAGGATCTGCCAGGGCTTAACGCCCAGGTCGCCGAGCATATGTGCGATACGGAAGGTCAAGACGCGGGTCTTGCCCGAGCCGGCGCCGGCAAGGACCAGCAGCGGGCCCTCGGTGGTCAGGACCGCCTCGCGCTGAGCGGGATTAAGGCTGTCGATGTCGACGAGCGGCTTGGCGGGCTTGGGCGCCGGCGCGGGAGCGTCGTAGATGTCGAGCGGAACGAGCTCGGGCTCCGGCGCAGCAGGGGCGGTGTATGCATCGAGCGGCACGGGTTCCGGCGCGGGCGGCACAGGTACCGCGACATTCTTTTCCCAGGGCAAGGGCTGGGTCATGGGCGACTCCTCATCTGACGGACGGCGCGCCTGCGGGCAGCGCCATAGTTTGAGCCGTACCAGTATACCGAGCCGCGCGGACACCGACGCAAATCACACCACGACTCCGTGCGTCACCGTCAGGCTCGCCCCAGCGGATTTGGTGCAATGGGGTCAGGTTAGTCTGCACCAATCTATTGACAATCACGAAACCGCCGATGTCATGGCAGCAGCAGCGAGCGACGGTCAGGGCGAACAAATTGGCATGAAAAGGGGGCGGCATAGACCTTTTGGTCATGCCACCCCCTTTGAATGACAAGTTGTCGCCCTGGCCGCCGCGCAGTGTCGACTAAGTTAGAGGCCGAGCATCGGCTCCAGAACGAAGAAGTATGCGAGCACTACGATGCCCAGGATGATGCGGTAGACACCGAAGCACTTGAAGTCGTGACGGCGGACGAAGCCCATGAGCCACTTGATGGCGATGAGCGAAACCACAAAGGCCACAACGCAGCCCACGCCCAGGATAGCGACCTCGTTGGCACCGAACGTGCCGCCCTTGATGAAGTACTTGACCAGCTTGAGCGCACTCGCGCCAAACATGACCGGGATGGCCAGGAAGAACGTAAACTTGGACGCCACCGAACGCGTGCAGCCCAAAAGCAGGCCGCCGATGATGGTAGAACCGGAGCGAGACGTACCAGGCACCAGCGAAAGCACCTGGAAGCAGCCGATACCCAGCGCAGTCTTCCAGCTCAGGTCCTCGAGCGTGGCGATGGAGCCAAAGTCCAGATTCTCGTCATCGTCCTCATCCTCAGCGGTAGCCGCGGCGGGTGCCGCAAAGTGCGCACCGGCGGGACGTCCACCCGACACCACAGCACGCGAACCAAACGAACCGGCAACAGCCATTTCCTCGCGCTTGCTCGCGCGCCAGTTCTCGATCACGATAAACAGCACACCGTACACAATGAGCGCCAGCGCCACGACGGGAGCATTGTAGAAATGCTCCTCCATCCAGTCGTTGAGCGGCAGGCCGATTGCCGCGGCGGGAATGCAGCCAAGCACAATCTTGCCCCACAGCACCCAGGTGTCGCGGCGGCCCTCCTTGCCCTTGCTGGGCGAGAACGGATTGAGCTCATGGAAGAACAGCACGCAGACGGCCAGAATGGCGCCGAGCTGAATCACGACCAGGAACATGTTCCAGAACGTCTCGCTCACGTTCATCTTGACGAACTCGTCCACCAAGATCATGTGACCGGTCGACGAAACAGGCAGCCATTCGGTGATGCCCTCGACCAGGCCCATGAAGGCAGATTTTAGAAGCTCGATGATATCCAAAGGGACCCCCTCGTTAGACACCCGCCGATATTGTTCTGCGGACGGTGCGGGCGATGTCCCATTATCAACCGTTCGGGCGCGTCTGCGCCTACCCTTACCAAAAAACTCGTCCGTTCACAGAATTGCGAGCGGTCAAACCGAAATCCTTGGGTATAACTGCAACAAGATAAAGTGTTCGGCGGCCAACGCGCCCGCGCCCGCCCGAGGCACGAGCCCCGCGCCCGTGCGATAGACCAAGGAGGAAACCATGAACGAGGGCTACACCAAGGTATTTGTTTCACTCGATGGTACTGAGCAGCAGGATTTTGTGCTCGCACGCGCCATCAAGGTCGCCGCGAACAACGGCGCCAAGCTAATCATCGGCCACGTTATCGATTCCACGGCGCTCGAGAGCGCCGGTTCCTATCCGGTCGATCTGGTCAACGGCCTAGAGGAGGCATTTAAGAACTCCATCGCCAAGCAGCTCGAAGAGGCCAAGGCCAATCCCGATATTCCCGAGGTCGAGGTTATGATTCGCGCCGGCCGTATTCGCGAGACGCTCAAGGACGAGATGCTCGACGTGGTTAAGCCCGACCTGGTGCTCTGCGGCGCACGCGGCCTGTCCTCGATCAAGTATGCGCTGCTGGGTTCGATTTCGACGTTCCTGCTGCGCAATACGGACTGCGACATCTTGGTCGTGAAGTAGGTTCCTTCCCGCCGGCGCAAGGCCTGCGGGGTTATCACGCCGACGTCCTCGCCGCTTCGCGGCTGCGGGATGTCGGCTTAGATAACCCCTCCCGGCCTTGCGCCTTCGTCACCGTACTTCAGCGAGTTGGCTGATAAAAAATGGCGTGCCGCCCTGGTTGGGGCGGCACGTTTTTTATGGGGCGATTCATTTAAATCCTTGCGGCTATATTCACGTTCGGGAACATAGCCGTCCGCACCGCAAGACGGCCCGCCTACTCAAAGTATTGGAACTTGTTGGTTGAGAAGGCGAACGTGACGACGAAGCCTTCGCCCGGCTCCGATGCCGCGGTGACGTCGATGCCCATCTTGGAGCACAGGCGCGCCACCAGGTAGAGGCCAATACCCGTTGCACGCTTGGTGGTGCGGCCGTTGTCGCCGGTAAAGCCCTTCTCGAACACGCGCGGCAGGTCTGCCGCACAAACGCCACAGCCGTTGTCCGCAACGGTGAGCTCGATGCGCTCGCTTGCCAGACCCTCGTCCAGCAACGCACCCGAAAACACGATCTTTGCGCCGTCCTCACGCGCATATTTAATGCTGTTCTGAATGAGCTGGCCCAGAATAAACTCGAGCCACTTCTCGTCGGTAAAGACCTCAAAGTCGAGGTTCTCGCACACCGGCGCCACGTGTGCCGCGATGAGCTCACGCGCATTGGCCTTGATTGCGCCCGTCACCAGAGCCTTGAGGTTCCAACGTCGAATCAGGTAATCGCGCTCCACAACCTCCGAGCGCGCATAGTAGAGCGCCTGGTCGATATAGCGCTCCACGCGGGCAAGTTCGCGTGCCAGGTCGTCCACGCGCGACAGGTCGTCTTCGCTGCTGTCCAGGTTTTCCAAAATCAGGTGAGCCGCCGCCAGGGGCAGCTTGGCCTCGTGGACCCAGCTCTCGATATAGTCGCGATAGTCATCGGTCTGACGCCGGCCTTCGGCAACCTCGTCGCAAGCGGCTTTGCCCACCCGGCGCAAGACCTCGTACTCGAGCTCGCCCTCGGCATAGGTCGGGCATTGCACCATCTCCTGTACCCATGCGGGACTCTCGAGCTCCTCGGCCGCACGCTCCAGCTGGCGCAGAAAACGACGACGGCGTGCGTACTCGATCACGATGCCGAGCATACCAAAGATAAAGGACACGCCGACCGCCACGACCACGATAGAAACGGGTGCGCCGGCGACCGTCAGCACAAAGCAGCTCAGCAGCACGCCGCACGTCCACACGGCGACGGGAAGCAGCGCATCTTTAAAGAATTTGCCAAACGACATAGCCGGCCCCTAGACCGAATAGCCCTGGCCGCGGTGCGTCGTCAAATACCCCTTGATGCCGATTTTTTCGAGCGTGGTGCGCAGGCGGTTGATGTTGACGGTAAGCGTGTTGTCGTCCACAAAGGCGTCGGAGTCCCACAGGTCCTGCATGATGGCCGAGCGCGAAACGATCTTGCCCGCGCGGCTCAGAAGCAGCGAGAGGATACGCAGCTCATTTTTGGTGAGCTCGGTGCTGTCGCCGGATGCCGTATTGGTGATTATGGAGCGGGCGAGGTCGAGCTCCAGCCCCTTGTGGACAAGTGTGCTGCGCTCGCCTGCCGCCGTGGTGCGACGCAGCAGTGCGTTGATGCGCGCCACGAGCACGCGCGCGCTGTAGGGCTTGGGAACAAAGTCGTCCGCGCCGAGCGTCATGGCCATGACCTCGTCGATCTCGGTCGTGCGCGACGTGAGAACGATGATGGGAACCTCGGATTCGCGACGGACCTCATGGCAGATGTGCTGGCCGTCTTTGACAGGGAGCGTGAGGTCGAGCAGCACCAGGTCGGGCGCGGCGGCGAGAATATCGCGCGAGACATGCTCAAACGATTCGCAGGCCTCGACTTCAAACCCGGCGCGGGCAAGGATGTCGATAAGCTCACGACGAATGGGCTCGTCGTCCTCAACGACATAGATCAGCGCCATGTGTCCTCCCATTTCGCGTAACTTGCACCTTCCACACCATTATGCCCACGGCGTCGCAGCGATGCGACCCCGTGGGCATCTAATGTGACAATAGTGTTCGGTAGCCTTGAGAGAAAATAGGGGCCGACCGGTCCTAAACCGATCGGCCCCATCACTTCGACCTCGAGCCTCTACTCGAGCGTACGCATGTATGCAGAGATGGCATCCAGGCCCTTCTGCAGGGCGTCGGTGTGATCGGAGTATGCATAGCCGATGCGCATGCTCTTGGGCTCCTCGAAGCAATCGCCCGGGGTGACGAGCGCGCCGGACTTCTTAATCATGTCGATGCAGAACGTCCTGGAGTCGATGTCGTAGTCGTAATACACGAGCGCGGTGGTACCCGCCTCGGGCTTAACGAACGACAGGTGCGGCTCGCTCTCGACCCACTTCTCCAGAACAGCAAGGTTCTGACGGACGATGCGACGGCTGCGCTCAAGGATCACAGAAGCGTTGCCCAGAATCAGCTCCGCCACCGACTCGCTGAATATGCCGGCGGAAATCAGGTTGTAGTCGCGATGCGAGAGCAGCGCGCGACGGAGCTCCGGGCTCTTGGTGACCGCCCAGCCCAGACGCAGGCCGGCGAACGACCAGACCTTGGACATGGATGCGGTGACGATGGCCTTGTCGTACAGGTCGATCACGGACTCAGAGTACTCATCCGTCTGAGTAAGCAGACGGTAGACCTCGTCGCAGAGCACCCACGCGTCGTGTTTGCGCGCGACCTCGACAATCGCCTTGAGCGTATCGGTGTCGAGCAGGGCGCCCGTGGGGTTGTCCGGGTTATTGATGCAGATGAGCTTGGTATCGTCGGTCACCAGGGCATCGAGCGCGTCGACGTCGACGTGGTAGCCGTTCTTGCGATCGAGCTGAAGGATATCGACCTTCGCACCGCACATCTCGGGAATCGAGTAAAGCTGCTGGTAGGTGGGCTTGACGGAAACTACGTGATCGCCCGGTTCGACGAGCGTGGAAATAACCAGGGAGTTGGCACCGGTCGCGCCGTGCGTGGGCACGATATGCCCGGGCTCGACCGTCTTATAGAGACGCGCGACCCCCTCGAGGAAGCCGGGCTGTCCCTCGATGTCTCCGTAGGTGAATCGGCGCGAGCACAGGTTATCGAGCCACGCCTTCTTGTCGGTATTCGTAAGCTCGAACAGCTGGTCGAGCGTGAGGGAGTAGACGCACGTCTCCGCAACGTTGTGGGTGCACTTGGTCTCCCACTCGTTCATCCACTGCTCGACGGCGAAATCCTTGATCTGCATTGTCGTTTCCTTTCCTTGACTTTCTTACAGTTCCACCACGGTGCCCAGCCCCGCCTCGATGGCGCGGTCGTAGGCGATTTTCGATGCCGAAAGGTCCTGAACGGCGATGCCCGACGTATCGAACACCGTCACTTGCTCGTCATCCGAACGCCCCGTAGCCGCGCCGGCGATGACTTCGCCGAGCTCTGCTTTGATGTTCTCGGGCGTGATGGCACTCTCGGCAACCGGAATCTCCAGCTCACCGGACGCGACCGATTGCTCGCGGTCGTCGACGTAAACAGCGGCACGGGCGACAAGTGCCGAGGCGAGCTCCTGCTTGCCGGGCATGTCGGCACCGACGCAGGAGATATGCGTACCGGGGCGCACCCATGCATCGGGGATGATGGGCTTGGTCGCCGGCGTAATCGTCACGATGATGTCGGCCTCTGCCGCAGCGCTTTGGCCGTCAGCCGTCGCCTCGATGGAATAGGTGGATGCCTCGCGAGCATGCTCGCAGGCGCCCAAGATATGGGCAACCTCGTCTCGCATACGCTCGACGCGGGCCTCGGGCGCGGCATCGGAAACCGGCTCCCACACCTTGACCTCGCTCACTTTGGGACAGGCGGCGAGCACGCCCGCCACCATATAGGTGCTCATATGGCCGGCACCCGCAACAAGCAGTTTGGATGCATCCGCCCGAGCCAGCCACTTGGCACCGAGCGCAGCGGCGGCACCGGTGCGAAGTCCAGTGATGGCGGAGGCATTGAGCAGCGCCAACGGCTCTCCCGTCGCGTTGTCGCACAGCAGCGTGGTGCCAAAGATCTCGGGCAGCCCCTTTTTGGGATTCTGAGAGAACCAAGCAGTGAGCTTGAGGCCGAAGAGGCCGCTTCCCGCCAACTCGCCCGAGCGGATATCCATATCGGCCACGCCGGGTTCGAACTGCTCATATACCATCGGCCACGCAACACCCTTGCCCGTTGCCTTCTGGCGATATGCCTCCTCCACGGCAGCGATTGCATCCTCGATCGTCAGCACCTTGGAAACTTCCTCGGCCGAAAGCACCACCATCTGCCCCATCATCGCTCCTCTCAGCGAAAGCTTTACGTTGCTTCACTGTACGGTTTAGTAACGATGCCGCCAAGGATCATTTCTTGTTGAAATCTACAACGATTCTCGATCTGATTTTTCGTTCTATCAGCAGGTATTTGAACTATTTATCGCATCAAAGGCATACGGATGTGCGATTATCCTATTTGTACAGGTACTTATTGTAATTATTTACAAGGTGATGCTGATGCTATACACCATCTCGGACTTCTCACGGGAATATGAGGGGTCAGTCCGTCTAATCGCCGGCAGCGATGGCGTCTCGCGTGCCGTCTCTGGCGTCGGGATCCTCGATTATGAACTCATGCCCGGCCTCAAGAACAAGTACCAGCGCGTCAACTTCAGCTCAGACGAGATCATCCTCAGCACTTTCCTCTATGCGAAGGACGACCCGTACCTCATCACTGAAGCCGTGAAATACCTCGTCGCCAAGGGAACGAGCGGTCTCATCATCAAAAACGTCCTGCACATCCCGATTCCCGACCAAGCCATCCGCTACGCCAACGCGCGGCACTACCCGGTCTTTCTCACGACCGACGACTCACTGTTCTTTGACAGCGTCATCTATGAGGTCAAACGGCATATCGAGCAGCTCGCGTCCATCGACTTCGCACAGCGCGAGATCGATGCCCTGAGGACAGACGTATCGCCCGAGTCCATCTGCCGACGCATCCGAAGCCTCAACCCGTCATTTCTGGACGAAGCGGTCGCCCTGTTCGCATCGTTTGCAGAGCCCCTCGACCCGCGTACGTTTTTGCAAATCGAACGTCTCTGTGCAAAATCGACCCTCGCCGGATGCCGCAACATGCTGGCACCCTATGACGGAGGTCTGTTATTCGTTGCGACAAGCGACTCGGAGCAGACGCTCGATGTGGAGCGAATCGTGCAGGCGCTCACGGAACTCATCGAGGCTAGCGGTATCGATGGTGGAGCGGAAGGGCTCGGCATCAGCGATATTCTGTTTGGAGACGAGGCGGTGGCGCAGGCGATCTCGCAGGCGATTTACGCACAGCGCCTATCCTGTCAACGAGCCGAGGGTCCCGTCCGCTATACGCAGCTCGGCATCCTGAGAACCGTGATGCCTTTTGCGGAAACCCCGGAGATGCGATCGTTTTCGGAGGCGATTCTCTCGCCGATACGCGAGCACGACAGTGAGCATGGCAGCGAACTGGAATCCACGCTCGCCGCATTCATCGAGAACGACCGACGTATCGAGCAAACCGCCAAGCAGACTAACCAGCACCCGAACACGATTCGATATCGCCTCGATAAGGTGACAGCTCTCACCGGACTGAGCTACAAATGTGCCCCGGAGATGGAGCAGCTGTCGCTCGCCTACGTCATCGAACGCGCTCGCTCGCTTCAGTAAGCTCACCCCGCCTTGAGATTAGGAGCGGCGGGCACGGAGCTTTTCGTAGCCTTCGGCGAAGAAGGCGACCGTAGCGGCGTCCGCCTCGGCGGCGTCCGCCTCGGCAGCGGGGACCACGCCGTGCTCGTCGCTCACCAGGAACAGCGCGCCCTTAAGCTGCGCGGGAATATCTACGCGCGTGACCGGGATGCCCTTGGTCTGGGCCAGCTGCTCGATGAGCGTCGCCGTGCCGCACAGGCACTCGTCCGCTGGCGCCACAAAGGCAAGCTCGCCGTTATCGACGGCGGCGAGCAGCTCGGGCGCCACGCCGGTTTCGTCGGCCTCGGAGCGGGCCTCAGCGGAGCGGGCACGTAGCGCCTTGGCCGACGTATCGGCGAGCGGCTCGTACTCCCCCACCGTCATGGCGGCGTTGCCGTTAACGTCGATCACCAGCATGAGCACGCCGTCGCGTGCGGTGTAATCGCCCTCGGCAAGCGACCACTCAACGTGCTGTTTGGCCCAGCTGAGCATGTTATGGGTAAGCGGCTCGCCCTGCACCAGGCGCTCGGACAGCGCACGAATGTGGCGGTTGAGCATGGGTACCTTTTTGTTGGACATGCGCCAGCGGCAGATAAGCGCGGGCTTGTCGAGCGTAAACTTCTCGACCGCCTCCTGATTGGCGCAAAAGTCCTCGTACGCACGCTGATCCTCGGCATTGCCAAACAGCTCGGCATCATCAATCTGGGGCATGGTCATACCTTTCGTGTTAGTCATTCCGTCCTCTTATACCAAAAAGACGGCCCTCCAAACGGAGCAGCCGCCTTTTGCGGAGATTATTTTGTCCCAAGGCGAAACTTAGTGACGGAAATGCCTGGCTCCGGTGAACACCATCGCGATGCCGTGCTCGTTGCAGGCCTGGATGCTCTCGTCATCGCGCTTGGAGCCGCCGGGCTGGATGATGCAGGTCACGCCATGCGCGGCAAGCACGTCGACGTTGTCGCGGAACGGGAAGAATGCGTCGCTTGCGCAGGCAAAGCCGCCCTTCTCCACGCCCTCGCGCTCGCAGAAGTCCTCGGCGCGCTCGCAGGCAAGCAGTGCGGAGTCAACGCGGTTAGGCTGACCCGGGCCCATGCCAATGCCGGCCTTGCCCTTGGAGACCAGGATGGCGTTGGACTTGACGCCCTTGCAGACCTTCCAGGCAAACTCGAGCTCGGCCATCTCAGCGTCGGTGGGCTTGCGGTCGGTGGGGAACGTAAAGGTCGCGGGGTCCTCGGTCACGTGGTCGACCTCCTGTACCAGCATGCCGCCATCGATGGAGCGCAGCTCCACCTGGGCGCCGTGGTCCACGCCGCCGGTCGCCAACACGCGCAGGTTGGGGCGCTTGGCCATGCGCTCGAGCGCCTCGGCAGTGTAGCTCGGGGCGATGATGACCTCGACGAACTGCTTGTTCTGATCGGCAAAGTGCTCAACCAGCTCATAGGGAACCTCGCGGTTGCAGGCGATGATGCCGCCGAAGGCGCTCTTGGGATCGCAGGCAAAAGCGCGGTCGTAGGCAGCCGTGATGTCCTCGGCAACGGCGGAACCGCAGGGGTTCTGGTGCTTGAGGATTACGCAGGCCGGCTCGTCGAACTCGCGGACCAGGTTCCAGGCGGCGTCGGCATCCAGATAGTTGTTGTAGCTGAGCGGCTTGCCCTGGATCTGCTCGGAGCCCACGAGCGGGAACTGTGAGCTCGCGGTGTTCTCGCAGCCCTCGGCAAAGCGATAGACCGTAGCCTTCTGCTGAGGATTCTCGCCATAGCGCAGGTCGTCGACCTTCTCCAGCGAGATCTCGAGCTTGGCAGAGGTGTCCGCCACGTCGCTTGCCTGGGCGGCAAGCCAGCGGGAGATGGCCGTATCGTAGGCGGCGGTGGTCTGGTAGACCTTCACCTGCAGGCGACGACGGGTGGAAAGCGTGGTGCAGCCACCGGTCTCGTGCATCTCGGCCAGGACGGCATCATAGTCGGCCGGGTCGGAGATGACGGTAACGCTCGCGGCGTTCTTGGCAGCAGAGCGCAGCATGGAGGGGCCACCGATGTCGATGTGCTCGATAGCGTCCGCGAAGGTGACCTCGGGGTTGGCAACGGTCTTCTCGAACTCGTACAGGTTGACGACGACCAGGTCGATCAGCTTAATGCCGTGCTGAGCCGCCTCCTGCATGTGCTGCTCGGAATCGCGGCGGGCCAGCAGCGCGCCATGAACCTTGGGGTGCAGGGTCTTAACGCGGCCGTCCATCATCTCGGGATAGCCCGTGAACTCCTCGATGGGGGTTACGGGAATGCCCGCGTCCTCGATGGCACGAGCCGTGCCGCCCGTAGAGATGATCTCGACGCCAAAGTCGTCAACCAGCGTCCGTGCGAAATCGACGACGCCCGTCTTATCGGTAACCGAGATCAACGCGCGTGCGATCTTCACATCAGATCCCATGCAGTCCTCCTGTCTGGTACGCCGCCGTGCTCTGTGAGTCGGTGATACGTCGATCTGCAGCGCTCGCGCAGCGGCATTGAAAATACTGATTTAATGTAGCGCATCGAGCGCATCGATGCACCCCGCAACGGGCGCATGTGCAGAAAAAGTTTGCGAGCGGAGGGGATGGGCATGGCACCGGGCACGGTGAGTTCATGGAACACAGGGGCACCATAATTAGATGCCAATGGCGTGGTAGAACTGTGCTCGATATGCATCCGCAAAAGAAAGAGGCACCATGGTCTCGCGGGTTCTCTACCGACCGTTTGATACCGAAGACTTCGACGCCATCGCGCTGATTCTGCAGCAGCTTTGGCATAACAATTCGGATAACGATGAGTACAACCGCCTTGAGGCCGCGTGCGACCTCGCCTACTGCCTTTCGTCGTCGACGTTTTCACAGGTTGCCGTAATCGACGGTCAGGCGCGTGGCATTTCGCTCGCGCGTGCGGGACAGAGCTCCGGCGCCACCGTTAAGGAACATTGGATGGATACCGAACGCGCGCTGCTATCGCAGATGCGTGAGCTAGAGCCCGATGCCTGCGCCGAGTACCTCTCGTTTGTGCGCGCAACCATTCGAACCAACAACCGCCTGCTCGAGAGCAGCCCGTTGCCGCACGACAACGAGGTCACGCTGCTTGCCGTGGATCGCGATGTCCATGGCCTAGGCGTTGGCACGGTTCTGCTCGATGCCGCCGTCTCGCACCTGTCCTCGCTTGGAGCGACGAGGGCGCACCTGTACACCGACTCCAACTGCTCGTGGCAGTTCTACGAACTGCACGGCTTTAAGCGCACGGCCACGCACCGCGCCAACCGCGAAGAGCGCCGCCACGCCATGCCGCGCGAAAGCTTCCTCTACGAACTCGACCTAACAGCCTAAACCCGGCAGCCATACCTAGTCATTTAGGAACGTTCCCAGTGACTAGTCGTTGGGGACAGTCTTCGTAGGTAGCGCATAAAAATGGGATGGATCCGTCGGCAGTCGCCGGAGAAGATCCATCCCAAAAATCAGAGCGCGCTAGAACGTTCCGCCGCCGCCTCCGCCGACGCCGCCGCCTCCGCCGCCAGAGAAGCCGCCGCCTCCGCCGCCGCCCGAGCTGTCGGAGCTCGACGCCAGCTCACGGATGCTCTCGTGATACACGTCGTCGAACGAATCGAGCGGAGACTCGATACCGTAATGATGGTAGTACCACCAGTAGCAGGGATAATTGTCATAGAAGCCGTCGGCCTCGCGCACCTCGGGCGGCACGGCCTCGGCAAGCTGACGCAGCACTTCCTTGGAAACACCCAGCGCCACGCCCATCACCAGCAGCTTGTTCCACAGCACCAGATCGCCGGGGACGGCTTCCTTTAGACGAGTGAAGTCCTCGAGCCAATGCTTAAGTGCCTTGCAGCGAGCCGCCACCTCGGCGCCCTCCGGCGTAAAGCGGCGGAACGTAAGGCCCACGCCGATACCCACCAGCACAATCGGCACCGAGATAACCGCGGCGGTAATGTTCGCCTGTGCGCCATCGGTAAAGAAGATGGATCCCACGGGAATAAAGGCGATCAGAATACCAAGAACCAGGCAAAACACCATTGCGACAATGCCGTCCGAGGCAACGTACTCGCTATCGGCCAACTTGCCCTTAACGGTGTTCTGATAGTCCTCGAGCTTGTCGCCCACGGGCGTAGCGTGCTGCTTGACGTAGTGCTGCAGCTCGTCAAACGTGCGCGAGCGATCACCGTTCTCGTCGGGCTTAGCACCGGCAAAGAAGACCTTGAGCACCATGCGGTCAATGCCCTTGGCCGACTTCCAGCCCGCATCACTCACCGTCACGCGATACGTCTGCTCTTCTTTTTCACGCCCCAACAGGCCCTTCTTGGCCTTGGTCACGGTCGCCTGCTCCAGCTTGATCACACGGTCGTCGGTGAGCTTCATAAGCGTGGCGATATATGCCTGATCGGGCACCTCGTTCCAGCTCATGAGAGCCGAAAGCACGGCGGGATGGTCGGCCGAAGGCACATCGCGGAAATATTCGTCCTGGAAAAGCGGCTTGGGCTTACGGCGGCGCAGCTTAAGCACAACGATTGTGCCGGTAAAGGCCAACGCCGCGACAACACTTAGCACGGCAAGTGCATTGGCAATCATGCGAGCGTGAGCGCGGCGGGCGTTAGCCTCGTCAGCCCATTCCTTCTCTTCGCTCATGATCGTTGACATGCGCTCTTCGCCCGAGGCGGTAAGCTGCGGCACCCAGTCGCTAGGGAAGGCGATGCGTGCCTCGGCGAATTCGCCCTGATGCACACAGGGAATGGTATAGGTGACCATGGGTTCGTCCGCATCGAGCGATACATCGCCCGTCAGCGGGCCGTGGCCCCATGCGCGGAAATTATCGCCCTTGACGGCCGCCGTCCCGGCAGCGGCATTTGCGAAGCGCACTTCCATCTCGACATCGTCGGAATCCGCAGACCAGCCGTCGCCCACGAACTTCCAGTAGAGCTCGGCGGTATCGGCCCAGTTCATAACCGCACCGGTCATGGTGTAGCTCACAAAATAGATCGCGCTGTCGCCGCTCTCGTGGGGGCTGAACACCTTAATCCTTACGCCGTCACTGGTCTGCTCGACCGTGTAGACGCCAGAATCGCCCTTGTTCGCGCTATCGACTTTGTTAAACGCGGTGTCCTCTTCCTCGACACTCAGCACGTCGACGCCCGCCGTGCCGCCCTGCTGGTTGGTGCCCGTATTGATCTCCCAAAACACGCCGTTGATGTCGTCGTCGAAATCAAACTGGCGTCCCTCGACAACGGTCAGCGATCCATCGGCCTCAACCGTGGCACTGATATAGGTTTGGGTCATGGAATAACCGTCGGCGTGCGCGGCGGCGGGCAGTAGCAGCAATGCAAGCGCGACGAGTGCGCAGACGGAAGCAAATCGCGCAAACAGGCGGCGCTGCCGACAGGTTTTGGCAACGGGGTCGTTCATGGGCACGTCCTTTGTCTGTGATACCAGTAACGCCATTGTCCCACGTTTACGGGCGCACATGACGAACATCTAGGCCAGCGGAGTATCAAACGGGACGAAAGTCACGCCCGCGACCGGCACCTGGGGACGTTCCTTATCTGCCGGCAATCTGGGACACTCCTTGGCATGGCCTGCGCCAGCAATAGATACCACTTCATAGCTCCGTCACAGGTGTAGCGGCTTTGTGTGGGCGCGGCACGCGCTGATTGAGCCGCCAGCCGAGGGGCATAAAGCAGTTGAGCGAAAACGGTTTGCCCCTTTGCCGTTCGCTCGAGGATCATGTCCCCCTTTTCCGCGGAAACCCCGGCAGTTGCGAAGAGCTGCCGGGGTTTCTGTCGTCTAAGGTGCCAAGTTGATGGACGGGAATCAAAGCACCGAGTCTGCAGCCCGTCACACGCAATGCGGGGCCCCGACAACTTACGGACCACAGCGACGCCTCCCCATCGCGCCCCGCGCTATACTCGTCCGCATGGATATCAAAGCACGCAACATAGCAACGCCCGCCGCGGACGCGCCAACGACGCCGGCCGCCTCCGCCCCCACCCCCGTCGTGGGCCGTTTTGCCCCGTCGCCCTCGGGCCGCATGCACCTGGGCAACGTGTTCAGTTGCCTGTGCTCGTGGCTTTCGGCCCGCAGCCAGGGCGGCCGCATCGTACTGCGCATCGAGGACCTGGACGATCGCTGCAAGCGTCCGGAACTTGCCGCTCAACTGGTCGACGACCTGGCATGGCTAGGGCTCGAGTGGGACGAAGGCCCCTACTACCAGCACGATCGCCTGGACTTGTACGAGGATGCCCTGCGCCAGCTGCAAGACGCCGGCCTCACCTACCCCTGCTTTTGCACACGTGCCGAGCTCCACGCCGCAAGCGCACCGCACGCCAGCGACGGCACGCCCATCTACCGCGGCGCCTGCCGAGGCCTTTCTGCCGAGGAGGTTGCCCGCCGCAGCATCCTGCGCGCTCCGGCCACGCGCCTGCGCGTGCCCGCCGTCGACGACCTCGCAGACGATGTGATCGAATTTGTGGACCGCACGTATGGTGCCCAATGCGAGGCGCTCGCCACTGAATGCGGCGACTTTTTGGTGCGCCGCAGCGACGGCGTGTTTGCCTATCAGCTAGCCGTGGTGGTCGATGACGCCGCCATGGGCGTCACCGAGGTCGTGCGCGGATGCGACCTGCTGGGCTCCACGCCGCGCCAAATCTACCTGCAGCATCTGCTGGAACTTCCCACGCCGCACTACGCGCACATTCCGCTGCTCATGTCGCCGGACGGCCGCCGCCTTTCCAAGCGCGACCGCGATCTGGACCTGGGCGAACTACGCGCCCGCTTTGGCACGCCCGAGGCACTGCTGGGCTGGCTCGCCGGGCAAACAGGCATCGCGCCGGACACCACGCCGCGCTCTGCCGAGCAGTTGGTCGAGCACTTTAGCTGGGACGTCATCCGCGCGCACCGGGAGAACATCACTGTAACGGCCGAGTAGCCGCTCAGTCCGCCCCTACGCAACATCCCAGGGCTGGAGTTCGTCACCCAGGCGAACGATGCAGTCGTAGAGCACGGTGTGGTGTTCGGCCGGGTTGGCATCCCGATGGAAATGCCCGTAGTACCAGCGTTTGTAATCCAAGTGGTCTTCCAGCTCATCGAAAAATGCCGTGAGCCGATCAACGTCGGGGTAATTCCAGCCGGGTGCCGGATAAAGCGTGGGCGAAAGCATGCGCGTCGAGCAGGTATGGGTGATGACGTAGTCGACCTTCCAGCCCACGCTGTAGAGCTTTGCCCGCGCCTCCTCAAAGTTGCGCTCGTCCGGCAGCTCCTGCGGCCACCAGCTGGAATAGGGAATGCGGTATTCCTTATCCACGCTCGTGGCGCCGCCCATGGTAAAGATCGTTGAGCCGTCGAGCTCAAAAACCTCGCCGCGCGTCAGGCGCCGTATGGGCGAGGTGTCCGACAGGCGCTGCGTCAGCCCACCGTGCCACAACTCCATGGGGCGCTCCGCCCAGTGATCGAAACGCTCGTGATTGCCGTCGATAAACAGCACGGTATAGGGACGCGATTCCAGCCAAGCGATGTCGGCGCACTCCTCGGCAGAGAAATCCCACGGAAAGCCAAAGTCGCCGGCGACGATGAGATAGTCGTCGCTCGTCAGGCTATCCCCAAGGTCCCAATCGCGCAGCTTTTGCATGTCGAGACCGCCGTGAATATCGCCCGTCACATAGACCGTCATCGGATCACCACTTCGCTGTAAGTCGCTAGCCACATTCTGCACGATCACTAAGCCAACCGTTCCAGCCCTTCCATCCCTTAGGGCTTACCCCTCGTTTTTCCATCCAAACGGGTCAAACACCCAAAAGATCAGATCGAGCACGCCGCCGGTCGCCATGGCGCCGGCAAGGGCAATGCAAACGTGCAGAGAGCTGGCACTTCGGAGCACGTCGAACGGCCCCAGAACAGCCAGCAGCGCGACCGCTGCGCCGGCTACGCACAGCGCGAGACACGGCCCCGCGTCCTTGACGCACTTCTTTGCGAGATGCTTGGTGTTGTCACTCATCAATATCGAACTCCTTAGAGGGCCGTTGTTTGGGTACATGCCGCCGAGGCAGAACAGGGCGGTAAAGTAAGTGTCACATGCCGTGCGGACATCAATGGGGAAACCGCTTGCTCGACCAACCCTTGACGCCGCTTTGCTACCGGCACCCCATCCTCTGCTATCGAGGTCTAATACTTTTCCGCGAAGTGAACGTCTGTTTTTGGACCCCTGAAGCATCAGCATTTTTCAACGGCATAAACGCAGGATTCTGGCATCAAAACCGCAGGAAACGGTACCTCTAAAGTGTCGATGCTTCGGGGGTCCGTTTTCACTCGTTCACTTCACGGAAAAGTATTAAACCTCGCTGTCGGCCGCCCCAAAGACCTGTCCTTCCCTTCCCCACGCCACGCAAAACCTGCCTTTTCTGCCCTTCCCCACCGTCACCCAAAAACTCATCCAACATTAATCTTGGCTCAAGAATCGCTTAATCTATAACCTGCACTATAGAGTTCGACCAAGGGCGGGGCGGCGCCGCGCAACGCAGGCCGCCGAACGCAACGCTCGCGCCCGGGCAGATCGCCCGGCGTCGCGCCCATCGAACGAAAGGACAGGTCATGGACGACCTCGAAAAAGTTGAAACCATCCGCACCAAGTGCAACGTGAGCTACACCGATGCCAAGGCCGCGCTCGACGCCGCCGACGGCAACGTTCTGGACGCCATCATTTGGCTCGAGTCGCAGGGCAAGACCCAGACCACGTCGGCGCATGCCGCCACCGAGTCCGCGCCAGTCGATGAGCCCTCGGCCGAGATGGTCGCCGCGCAGGCCGCCTACGAAAAGTCGAGCGAAAAGACCGACTTCTCCAAGAAGATGGACAGCGTGTGGGAGTACCTCAAAAAGCTCTTCCGCCTGAGCCTGGACACCAAGTTTATCGCCACGCGCCGCGATGCGATAATCCTCAACATTCCCATCCTGATCCCCATCGTCGCCCTGTTTGCCTGGGGCGCCACGATTTGGCTGATGCTGCTTGGCCTGTTCTTTGGCATGCGCTACCGCATCGACAGCGACGGCGACGTGCCCGGCAGCATCAACAACCTGATGGATCACGCCGCCGATGCCGCGGACGGCATCAAACAAAATCTGAACGACGACAAGTAATCACAGACGGGGGCACGCATGGCACGGATCCTGATCGTAGAGGACGAGGAGAAAATCGCCCGCTTTGTGACACTCGAACTGGAGCACGAGGGCTACCAGGTGGAGCACGCCGCCGACGGCCGCACCGCCGTGGACCTGGCACTGGAGCACGACTACGATCTGATCCTGCTCGATGTATTGCTGCCGCAGCTCAACGGTATGGAGGTGCTGCGGCGCGTCCGCAAGCACAAGGATGTGCCGGTGATTATGGTCACCGCGCGCGATGCCGTGATGGACAAGGTGGCAGGGCTCGATGCCGGCGCCGACGATTACCTGACCAAGCCGTTTGCCATTGAGGAGCTGTTCGCACGGATCCGCGTGGCTCTGAAGCGCTCGGAGGCCGTGCGGGCGGCTTCGGGCGTTGGCGGCGCCGGCGCCGGGGCGGGTATAGCGGGCGGCGCGGTCGGGAGCGCCGCTGCGATACCCCCGGCTGGCGACTCGGCCAAGACCTCTGCCGTGCCCTCCCCCGCCACACTCACCGTGGGCTCGGTTGCGCTCGACCCCAACCGCCGCGAAGTCACGGTCGGCGGCTCGCCCATCGTGCTGACCGCCCGCGAGTTCGACGTCCTCGCCCTGCTTATGGCACATGCCGGCACCGTGCTCACGCGCGAGCGCATTGCGCACGAGGCGCTGGGCTACGACTACGTAGGCGACACCAACAACGTCGATGTGCACATCGCGCACCTACGCGCCAAGATCGAGGACGGCGGCAGTGCCCGCATTATCCAGACCGTGCGCGGGGTGGGCTATGTCTGCCGCGCGTAACGCCGAGACCAAGCGCGTCACCTCCATCGCCCGTGCCATCAACTGGAGCTACATGTGGCGCCGCCTGATGAGCTACGTCTGGCTCGATCTGCTGCTGGTGATGATTGCAGCGGCGATCCTCGTCTATGGATACAACCAGACGCTGCCCGACGGCGCGTTTACCGCGGGATGGATCCCCAGCGCCGCCGTTCGCGGCATGTCGCTGACGCCTGCGCGTGGCTGGGACCTGGCAACACTCACCTATACCGTCGAGCTTGCGCGCACCATCAAGACCTTCCCCCTCGCGCAGGACCTCGTCACGCTATGGCCTCTCTACCTTGTCGTTGTAGGTTGGCAGGTCATCAGCGTGCTCAACATGCTCGGCGGCGCCCGACGCGTACGCCGCACCATGGCACCGCTCAACGACCTGGCCTTGCGCGTGGACGAGCTCGGCCGCATGCAGCTCTCCAGCGGCAAGATGGAAACGCTGGAACAGGCCATCGAGCGCGCGAGCGTCGACTCGCCAAGCGTCACCACCGGCGACGCCGACCTGGCAAGTATCGAGATCGCGCTCAACCGCCTGCTGCGCCAGATGCAAGAGGCAAAGCTGCAGCAGATGCGCTTTGTCAACGATGCAAGCCACGAGCTGCGCACGCCCATCGCGGTGATTCAGGGCTACGTGAACATGCTCGACCGCTGGGGCAAAGACGACCCGGACGTGTTGGCAGAGTCCATCGCCTCGCTCAAAGCCGAAAGCGAGCACATGCAGGAGCTCGTGGAACAACTGCTGTTTTTGGCACGCGGAGATGCCGGCCGCACCGTGCTGCGGCGCGTGAATATCAACCTGGCTGCACTGGTCGGCGAGGTTTGCGAGGAATCGCAGATGATTGATACCGAGCACACGTATCGGCTAGCCTTTGACGCTGCGCTTGCCAGCGATCCGCGCTGCGACGCATCCGTCGACGTCGCGCTCGTGAAGCAGGCTCTGCGCGTGATCGTGCAAAACGCCGCCAAGTATTCGGACGCGGGAACGACCGTCACATTTGGCATAACACCCGATGCGGGCACGGGCACGGTCGACATAGCCGTTGAAGACGAGGGCATCGGCATGAACCAGGAATCCGCAGCTCACGCATTCGAGCGGTTCTACCGTGCCGACAACGCGCGCGATGTCGGTGCACAGGGTTCGGGCCTGGGGCTCGCTATCGCCAAGTGGATCGTCGATAGCCACGGCGGCGTCATCGGTGTGACCTCGGTCGAAGGGGTCGGCAGCCGCTTTACGATTCGCCTGCCGCGGTAGGAAGCCCCCTCGTGAATCGAGGTCTAATACTTTTCCGCGAAGTGAACGTCTGTTTTTGGACCCCTGAAGCATCCACATTTTTCGTCGGCAAAATCGCAGGATTCTAGTATCGAAACCGCAGGAAACGACGCCCTTAAAGTGTCGATGCTTCGGGGGTCCGTTTTGTCTCGTTCACTTCTCAGAAAAGTATTAGACTTCGGTTTTTTGACCGTTGCAAAAGTCAACCCCTCGGCATAAATAAAGGGATAAGGCCATGCGGCCCTATCCCTTTTCGCTAACTAAAGCAGCTTGCGCGCTATTCGCGGCACAGATGCACGGCGAAGCCGGCGAACTCGCGCTTAAAGTACACGAGCTTGGTGCCGCCGTCGGGCAGCAGCGCGCGCGACTCTTCGTTGACCTCGAGTCCGCGCTCGGCAAACCACTTCTCGGCCGCATCGATGTCGTTGACGGCAAAGCCAATGTGGCCCTTGGTGCCACGACCGTTCTGCTTCATGATCTCGACCAGCGAATCGTTAAAGTACGAAACCGGGGTCTCGATAACGGGCAGGCCCATCATCGTCGAGAACAGCTCCGCGATCTCCAGGGCATCGGCCGGGTCGGTGGCGTTGATGCCCACGTGAGCGACGCGCATGCCAAAGAGCTCTACCGGGTTGGCGTTCTGCTCACTCATACAGTCAGCGCCTACTGAGCCATGACGTCGAGGACGGCCTTCTCGGCGGCGACGCGGTTCATGCCGGTCATGAAGGGCACGCCGCTCACGTACGGGCAGGTGAGGCCCTCGGGGGCAACGGTGGTGGCGATCAGCAGGTCGGCGCCCTCGTCGCAAACGTCCTTGGCCTCGGAGATGGCGCACTGCACGATCTCGTACTTGTCGGCGTAACCGTTGGCGTCGAGCAGGGTAGCGACCTTCTGGGCAACGAGCGTGGAAGTAGCAGCGCCAGCACCGCAAGCCAAAACGATCTTCTTCATAGGTAATGTCTCCCTTCGTGGTTTACTTTAGGTAAGTGTACCGCAGCGAGCGATGGCACTCAGCCTCGATGAGCTTTTATGCCAGTTTGCTTGCGCGCTGCGTATAATACATCTAGTACGTGTTGTCATACCGCTCGCTTTATGAGCGACTAAGGACCCCAATATGCCCGATTCCCGCACCCTCTGGACCGCCGTCGTCATCATCTGTATCGCCGTGTCGGTGTTCTTTAGCGTCAAAAAACGCACCACGTTTAAGCGCCTGCAGCAGCTTATGGCTGCCAAGCAGTGGGACGAGTTCGATCGCTTGCTCGATGGCAAACTCACCAGCATGCTGTACCCGCGCTATAACCGCGACTACCTGCGCCTGAACTCCTATCTGCTGCGCGAGGACCACAAGCGCGCCGACGAGATGTTCGATTTGCTGCTGGGACTCAATCTGCCCAAGATGCAGCGCGTCGACCTGGTGATTAAGGCCTTTAACTACTACGTTGGCCAGGAGGACCGCAAAAAATCCAAGGAGCTCCTGCACGAGATCA
>URMO01000028.1 GCA_900549085.1 uncultured Collinsella sp.
GCGCGGGCGTAAAGAAAACGCGTAAGCGTTTTTAGCCCGCGGGCGAGGACGCCGGCAGGCGGCCGAAGCCGGTGCGGGTTCGCGAAGCGAACACGCGGATTCTCCGCGCAATGCCTCAACCCTATATAGATGCGATGTTATCGAATCTCAGCCTGCCATGCGCCGCATCAACGCAGACCGGGATGCACTTTCCCGGCGGCAACTCATACTCTGGGGTTGGCTTGACCGCCCCGCCCCCTTAGCTCCAAAACCCGTGCGCTCTCCTCCGTAAAACTGGGTAGAAGAAGCCCAAACGAAACAGCAGGAGGTCAACATGACTGCAGAAGATAAGGCAAAGAACGCCGGCAAGGTCGCGCTTGTTTTGGAGGGCGGCAGCTTCCGCGGGCAATTTACCGCAGGCGTGCTTGACGTTCTCATGGAGGCCGGCGTCGAGATTCCGGCGGTATATGGCGTATCGGCCGGTGCCCTCAACGGCGTGAACTACAAGTCGCACCAGATCGGCCGTGCCAACCGCATCAACCTTGCTTTCTGCAACGACAACCGCTTCATGGGTGCCGCATCGTTTGCGTCCACGGGTTCTATTGTGGGCTACGACTTTATCTTCAATGATGTCCAGGACCGCCTGGATCCCTTTGACAACGTGACGTTTGATGCGAGCCCCATCGAGATGTACGCCGTCGCGACGGACATGCTCTTTGGAACTGCCGCGTACCTGCCGGTCAAAAGCGCCGTGCTCGACCTCGATGCCGTGCGCGCCTCGACGTCGCTGCCGCTGGTGACGCCGCCGGTCGAGATTGACGGGCACAAATACGTCGACGGTGGCGTAGCCGATTCGGTTCCCATCGAGCACGTGCTGGAGGAGGCGGGCTTCGATCGCGCGGTTGTCATTGTCACGCAGGACCGCTCGTACGAGAAAAAGCCCTACGAGTTTATGCCCGCCGCGCGCGCCCGCTATGCCGACTACCCCTACCTGCTCGAGGCTATCGAGACGCGCCACGACCGCTATAACATCCAGCGCATGCATCTGTGGAAGTATGAGCGCGAGGGCCGCGCACTGGTCGTTGCTCCGCAAAAGCCGGTCGAGGTCGGCCACGTTGAGCACGATCCAGCAAAGCTCCTCGACCTGTATATTCAGGGCCGCCAGGAGGCAAAGCGCTTGCTGGGAGATATCGAGGCATTTGTCGAGCGCTAGTGTCGCGACGTCATGACCCATGGACGACATGTGCAGAAAGTCTGGTCAGAACCAAAATACCTGTTGACTCGGGCGGCGAGCGGGGTAATATGGACGGGTTACTTGCAGAGCCCCGTGAATCTCTGTAACAACACGTACTGTACATGGAGGAGTCTAAGTGATTTCGAAATCGACTCACTACGCCAAGCAGGGCGAGGTCCAGCGCAACTGGGTTCTCGTCGACGCCGATGGTGCTGTCCTGGGCCGTCTTGCCACCCAGATCGCAATGATTCTGCGCGGTAAGAACAAGCCCCAGTTCACGCCCAACAGCGACTGCGGCGACTTCGTTGTCGTCATCAACGCCGATAAGGTCCAGCTTACCGGTAACAAGGCCGACACGAAGACCTATTATCGCCACAGCGGCTACAACGGCGGCCTCAAGGCTGAGAGCTTCCGCCAGGCTATGGAGAAGCACCCGGAGAAGGTCATCGAGCGCGCCGTTCGCGGCATGCTGCCCAAGACCACCCTCGGCCGTGCCCAGATGACCAAGCTTAAGGTCTACGCTGGTGTCGAGCATCCGCACGCTGCCCAGAACCCCACGAAGATTGAGCTGGAGGCTTAAAGATGGCTGAGAACACCGTTGTCTACCAGGGTACCGGCCGTCGTAAGAACGCCGTCGCCCGCGTCCGTCTCGTCCCCGGCACCGGCAAGGTGACCATCAACAAGCGTGACGCCGAGCAGTATTTCGGCCGTCATCAGCTCGTTGAGAACGCCCTTGCTCCCTTCAAGGTGACCGACACCGCCGGTCAGTTCGACGTTATCGCTCTGTGCGATGGCGGCGGCATCTCCGGTCAGTCCGGCGCTCTGCGCCTGGGCATTGCTCGCGCTCTTCTGAACGCTGGCGACTACCGTGCTGACCTCAAGAAGGCCGGTTTCCTTACGCGCGATGCTCGCGTGGTCGAGCGCAAGAAGTACGGCCTCAAGAAGGCTCGCCGCGCTCCCCAGTTCTCCAAGCGCTAAGGTTTTATCTCCTTACGAGATACAATGTACAAGCGGGGCCTGCCGATTGCTCGGCGGGTCCCGCTTTTCTTTTTCGACTAGGGTGGGCGACTGCGTTTTGCCCACTTGGGAAGGAGCGATCCTATGCCCCAGAACATCTTCGGTACCGATGGCGTCCGCGGCGTCGCCAACGCCGACCTCTCGTGCGACCTCGCGTTTCGCCTTGGTCGTGCGGCGACCAAGTTCCTTGGTCCGGACATTTGCATCGGCCGTGACACGCGTCTTTCGGGCACCATGCTCGAGAGTGCTCTGACCGCCGGCATTATGGCCGAGGGTGGCCGACCGCACTGCTGCGGCGTTATCCCTACGCCGGCCGTGGCGCTGCTCACCGTCCAAAACGAGCTCGACGGCGGCATCGTTATCTCTGCTTCGCATAATCCGCCGGAGTTCAACGGCATCAAGTTCTTTAGCCGCAAGGGCATGAAGCTTCCCGATGCTGTCGAGGAAGAGATCAGCGCCTGGGTCATGTCCGAGGAGGCCATGGCTGCCGACACGCTGCCGACCGGCGCCGGTGTGGGTCACATCATCAAGATGAAGGACGCCCGCAAGGCATATGTCGATCATGCCATCAACACGCTCGACGGCCTTAAGCTCGATGGCCTGGTTGTTGCCGTCGACTGCGGCCACGGCGCTTCTTGCCAGACCACGCCCGCCGCACTGCAGCGCCTGGGCGCCACGGTCCATGCCATCAACACCGACTACTGCGGCACCGACATTAACGTCGAGTGCGGCTCCACTCATCTTGAGCCCCTGCGTGAGCTCGTACTGCGTACCCACGCCGACATCGGCCTGGCCCACGATGGCGACGCCGATCGCGTGCTGTTCGTGGACAGCGAGGGCAACGAGATCGACGGCGACTACATCCTGGCCATCTGCGGCTCTGACCTGGCCGCTCGCGGTAAGCTCGCCAACTCCGAGATTGTCTCGACCGTTATGTGCAACCTAGGCTTCTCCATCGCCATGAAGGAGCAGGGCTTTGAGATGGTGCAGACCGCCGTGGGCGACCGTTATGTTCTTGAGCGTATGCTCGAGGACGGTGCCGTCATCGGCGGCGAGCAGTCCGGCCACATCATCTTCCTGGAGCACAACACCACCGGTGACGGCTTGGTGACGGCCCTGCAGCTTCTGGCCGTGCTCAAGCGCACCGGCCGCACCCTCACCGACCTTGCCGGCATCATGAAGAAGTACCCGCAGGTGCTCGTCAACGTGCATTCCGACAACAAGGCCGGCCTGGACGATTGCCAGCCCATTTGGGACGCCGTCGCTGCCGCCGAGAAGGAGCTCAATGGTCGCGGCCGCGTCTTGGTGCGCCCGAGCGGTACCGAGCCGCTGGTTCGCGTTATGGCCGAGGCCGAGACGCACGAGCTGACCCAGCGCGTTGTCGACGACATCGTCGAGGTTGTCAAGCGCGAACTTCCCTAATGGTCAATATCGGGTGCCAAGTGGTAAACTGTTAAGGCTATTTTGATTGATTGGTATGTCCGAGGGGGAGCATGTTCACTAAAGTCCTAAGGTCTTTTGGTATGCGTGGTCGAGTCCTTACGCTGGATGCTCCCATCTCGGGCGACGTCATTCCGCTCTCCGAGGTAAACGATCAGACGTTTGCCACCGGCCTTTTGGGCCAGGGCGTGGCGATTCAGCCTACCGGCACGCGCGTGATTGCGCCGGCAGACGCCAAGGTTGAGGCTATTTTTCCCACGGGACACGCCGTTGCGCTCAACACGGTCGATGGCCTGGACGTGCTCATCCATGTTGGTTTGGACACTGTTCAGCTCGAGGGCAAGCACTTTACCGTGCATGCGCAAGTGGGTGACATCGTCCATAAGGGCGATGTACTCATCGAGTTCGATCGCGAGGCAATTGCTGCCGAGGGCTACGATGTGACGGTTCCCATCTTGGTGTGCAACTCCGTTGAGTTCTCGAGTATCAAGGGCTCCGTCGGGGAGCATGTTGAGGAGATGGACCAGCTCATCGTCGCGCGTGAGCGCTAGTCGCTCCGCTTGGCCTTTAGCCTACAATTCAATCACGTTTACGGAGGGCGCCCTTGAAAGAGGGCGCCCTCCGTGGCAAGATGGGGATTGTCCGAAGCTAAAAGGCTTTGGGTCACCGTGGACGGGCAGGGGCCTCGACGCGGTTAGACACGAGACACATATATTACGCGACCTCGCCCTGGTGGCCGCACACGTTGGTTGCGGCCGACGCGGGCCGCGGGCAAGTGCTTGTAAGGGGAGCCTTGCCTCTCTTGTACGAGAAAGGACGCGTAATGAAAATCATTAAAGCTAAAGACTACGAGGATATGAGCCGCAAGGCCGCTAATATCATCTCGGCCCAGGTTATCCTCAAGCCCGATTGCGTGTTGGGTCTTGCTACCGGCTCCACCCCGATTGGCGCTTACAAACAGCTCGCTGCTTGGTACGAGAAGGGTGACATTGACTTCGCCGAGGTCAGCACCTATAACCTGGATGAGTATCGTGGTCTTTCGCACGACGATCCCCAGAGCTATCACTACTTTATGCGCGAGAACTTCTTCGATCACATCAATATCGATCTGAACAACACGCACGTGCCCGATGGCTCCAACCCCGATGCCGCCGCTGCCTGCTCCGAGTACGACAAGATCGTCGCTGCCGCCGGTTACCCGGATCTGCAGCTGCTCGGCATTGGCAACAACGGTCACATCGGCTTTAACGAGCCCGATGACCACTTCTCCAAGGGCACGCACTGCGTCGACCTCACCGAGAGCACCATTCAGGCCAACAGCCGCCTGTTCGACAGCATCGATGACGTGCCCCGTCAGGCTTACACCATGGGCACCCAGACCATCATGTATGCCCGCATGATCCTGGTTGTCGCCAACGGCGAGGCCAAGGCTCAGGCCGTGCACGATATGTGCTATGGTCCGGTTACGCCCAAATGCCCGGCTTCGATCCTGCAGCTGCACACCAACTGCGTCGTCGTTGCTGACGAGGCCGCTCTTTCGCTCTGCGAGTAACGCGATCAAGCGATCTTACATAGCTTTTCAAAAGGCCCTCGCTTTGCGGGGGCCTTTTTAGTGGACATACGCCGTGGCGTATACATGACGGAAACCTTGCCGCGTGCTTGACTGGAGGGTTTTAATTTTTTGTGATTCATTCTATAGCAGATTCTATGCACATTTGCCACCATAGAGTCGCAGGCGGTAGCGAGGAGTAGGCGAGTTGCGCAACTCAAATAAAAATAGCCGACTGCGCTACACTGCAAATGGGATGGGACATGCTGGCAAGCGCATTGACCTGCGCAAAGACCTATTGGTCGGGGGATAAGTTACCATCGGGCCTCGCTGTACAAAAACTTGCCAAACACGTACCGGCAGACAATTAAAAACTCTAAGTCGCGCTATTCACGGGGCGGCTCATATGGTCCTGCAGCTACGGTGTCCATATGGTCGAGTTGAGGAGCAAGCATGGTAAACGATCTGGGCAATACGGACGACCTCGAGTTGATGCCGACGGGCGGCGGCTATATGGTGCGGCGCGATCGCTTGATGAACGAGCTCATCGTTAAAGGGCGCAAGGCGGGAATTGTTTTGCTCTACGCGCCCGATGGGTTTGGCAAGACGTCGGTGTTGCTGCAATACGTGCAGGAGGTTAAATCGGACCCCACGCGAGGGCCGGTTCGGATTATCGAGGCCGACCGCGCGATTGGACGCGAGCTCTTTATGCAGCTCGAGGTTGTCGCCGATGAGCTTAAGGACAAACCTCATTCGCTCGTTGCGATCGATAACGTGCCCAATCTCGAGCAGCACGAAACTGAGGACCTCATCGATCGAATCCGCAGCTTACGTGCTACGGGGACGGGGGTCTTTATTACCTGCCGCCCCTCCAACCGATTGCTTATCCACGGGCTGGGCGATTCTGTAAAAGTCAATGCGCAGATGCTCAAGGTGCACGCCTATGAGTATTCGTCATGGGCCACGGCGTTCTCAATCAGCACATCGCTTGATTTCTATCGGCTCACACAGGGTGTACCCGAGCTGGTATCTGCCCTGCAGACGGGAATGTATGGACAGGGCGATGTTGCCGGGTTGCTCGAGAACGAAATCGTCAACGTGTACGGTGCGGCGCTGGCCGATCTCGCATCGCTCGAGAACAACCTGTTGTTTACCGTTGCCTGTTTGATGGTACTGATGGGCGAGGGCCGCATTGCGGAGATAGAGGCGTGCGGCGTGAGGCTTTCGATGGTCGACCAGTCCATCTTTGTGCGCGATTATCCGATTTTTGGCGTGGATCCGTCTGATCGCACCTTTAGGTGTTTGGGCGCTAAGGACAACGCGCGCCTGAGGCTGCGAAAGCTTGTTGCCGAGATCCGTCCCGAACTTGTATCGCGGGCTGCTCGCATTTTGATCAAGGCGGGCCGATGCGATTTGGCTATGGACCTGGCCGACGCGTTCTTGGACCGCCATGTGGTATTGGAACTTGCCGGGCAGTATGGGGCCGATCTTGCCCTGACCGGGCACGGAGGGGACATTTGCCGTGCGGCGTCGGCGATGATCAATGCGGAAAAGCAGGAGCAAGAGCCGGCGCCCGCCGAGGCACTCGGCGTGTATCTGGCGGCTGTCAGCGTGTGCAATACAAAGCTCGCAAGGTATATGGCGTCCGTTATCGAACGTGCGGGTGATCAGGCGGCGCACGAGGTCGATCCCGCTACCTGGAAAATAGCCCAGGCGCTCACCATCGCCTTTTATGGCGACAATGACCTGGGGCTTCCCGCCAACCCTGTTGTGCAAGAACAGACATCCTGCGAGGTGCTCGACATGCTGTCCGCGCATATCGAGGTCAAGCGCCACCTAATCGAGCGAGCGGAAGACGGCAATGTTCTCGCGAAGCTCAAGGTGTGCAAAGCCTATGATTGCGAGCTCGATATCGCGGGGATTCTCATACAGGCCGACCATATGCTGGTGGAGCTGTTCGACGGCTCGTTTGCTAAACCCGACGAGCGCGATGACAAGATGGCGCAGATACTCGAGGCGCTCGATATCCGCGGGCTTAAGGCGCCATCCATTTGGCTGCGTATGGTGCTGGCGGCGCGGCGCCTGCTCGCGGGCTTGCCCGTGACCGACGATGTGGCGTTTGGCGAGCTCGACCGCTTTGCGGTGCGTGTTCGTGACAATCAAATTCAGCTGTTTGGGTTATTGCTGGAGGGTTGGCAATCGCTGGCGGAGGGGCGGCCGGTCAACGCAAAGTTTCGCGCGGTCCAGGTGCTCAAGCTCGCCGACGAATCGATTACGTACATGCGCGAAAACGCGTTGCTGCTTGAGCGCGTGGCGTACCTGCGCAATACGTCGCTGGTATCGGTTCGCGAAGAGGCAGAGCTGCTCGACATTAGCAAGACGCAGGTCGGTGGCTCAGAAGCCTGGATCGTGGCGCTGCATCTGGCCGCTGCGGGCCGCGATAGCGATCTTGCCGCCTGGATGTCTATGAATCGCTCGGGGATTTTAGACCCATCGTATCGACTGTTCGCACGTCTTGCGATGCACTGTCTGGGCGAGCCTGCCGTCAGGATTCGCAAGAAGCTTCCGGTGCGTGAGCTGTCGCGGTATTCACTACGCGATGATTTTGAGGGCGAAAGCGAGCACCTGTTCCAGGCGGGCGAGGTTGAGGCTGTCGATACGATCGGCCATATTGAGATGCGCATGTTTGGCGCATTTCGCGCCGAGCGCGACGGTTTTCCCATCACGGATAAGATGTGGCGTCGCAAAAAGGCGGCAACACTTGCCGAGCGGCTCGCGCTGGGCATGGATGCCATGGTCGACCGCGAGACAATTGCCATGGAGTTGTGGCCCCATGCCGAGTTTAACGCCGCGCGCAACAATCTGTATTCGACGGTATCGCGCTTGCGCTCGGCTTTGGGTCCAACTCCGGATGGCAAGTCGTGTGTACTCATCCAAAACGAGTGCATTGGGCTCAACGGCGACTACGTTAAGACCGATGTAAGACTCTTTGACCAGCTGAGCCGCGAGATTCTGGGAAACCGTATGGGCGCGAGAGGGCCGCACCTGGTTGAGCTATGTCTTAAGGTTGAGCAGCTCTACGCGGGGCCGCTGTATGTTCCCACCGGTTGCAACCCCACGTTTTTTACGCGCATGCGCCACATTATGCAATCCAAGTACATCGACTGCATGATTAGGGGAGCGAATGCCGCTCTCGAGGAAAATGACCTGCAATCGGCAATTTGGCTCGTTGAATCGGGGCTTCGCCAAGAGACGGCGCGCGAGGACATGGTTCGCTGTGCCATGCGCGTTTACGGTGCGGCGGGACGACGCCGCGATGTTGTCGAGCTATACAGCGGCCACATGCACCACCTGCGAGAGCAGGTTCAAGGCGTGCCCGAGCCCGAGACAAGGCGCCTGTATGAGCGCCTGGTCGAAGGCAGGCTCAAGCGCGTGCTTGTCGAGCGATAAAAAACGGGCGTCTGAATCACTCGGACGCCCGCAGACTTGTTCGGTATGACCAGTCGGTTTTAGACGAGCTTGATCTTCTCGATATCCTTGCGCGAGGATTCGCGATACAGCGAGAACTTGCGGCCGATAACCTGAACGACGTCGGCGTGGCAGCGCTCGGCGAGCTCCTCGGCGGCCTCGCGGGCAGAAAGGCTGGAGGCGTCCAGCACGGAGCACTTAACGAGCTCGTGCTTCTCCAGGTAGGCAACCGTCTGCTCGACGGTGCCCTCGTTGACATCGGACTTACCGATGATGATGGCGGGGTTGAGGTGATGGGCCATGCTGCGAAGCTGCTTGACCTGGGCTCCTGTCAGTGCCATGGGTTCTCGCTTTCTATGTATGGGGCGCCCCGCAATGGGGCCTTAATCTACGTGAGCTGTCCCACGATAGCGCAGGAACGGCGTGGTGTGGAGCGCGTTTGCCCAGTTCGCAAAGAATGCGGATGCCGGGCGGGAAGACGATGCAAGCTTTAGATGGGCTACGGGCGGGGTACGGAGACCGGCTCCCAGGCGATAAACGCCCATCGGACTTTGCGGATGTGGTCGAGCATGTAACGTCCCTGCGGTACGCCCTTGGATCCCGGCTCGCCGGCATGGGGGTTCTCGATCATGTGGTGGGCGATATAGTCGCGCAGGCGGTCGATCTTGTCCTCGTTGCCATGCTCGAGCATGCGAGAAAAGTCCGCCACGCCCGCCTCGAGACTATCGAAGGTGTCGCGACGGGGCGATTCAAAATACGTGACCTGCGGCAGCGCCCCCATCTGAATAAGGATGTTAAAGGCATATACAAATCCTTTGCTGCGGGTAACCGAGGCGCCGATGGCGTTCATCAGGTGCAAGTCATAGCGCGGGCTGGAGTTGGCGACCATTGTGACAGCACAACGCCGACAAGCCGTACGATCAAGCTTGGCAAGCGCACCTTTTAGATTGGTCGTCGTAACCGACCGACTGGCAAAGGCAACATCCACCGCTTTCACAACCGGTCCAACCAAATCCCAATCATCATCCCAAGCAAGCTCAAGCGGCGTAATGCGATCCTCGAGCCCATAGTACTCAATACCAGCATCAAGCGTGCCCAACATAGCAGGAGAGAAGTCGGCAGCAATCACGGAATGCCCAGCCTGAGCAAGCGGAATAGCAATCGACCCAGCCCCACACCCCATATCGAGCACCGACTCGCCAGGCTCGAGCGCCAGCAGTTTTATAAAATCCCGAGCATACGGGGCAGTTTCCAGCGGACGAAAATGCCGAGCCCGCTTATCCCACTCAAAAGGATCATCAGCCCGTCGCCGATCAGCTTGCAGACGCATCCATTCGCCATTCCAATCAGCAGAAAGTAACTCAGAACGAGCACCCCCATCAACCACGGGCCAACCTCCTAGCAACAAAAAAGCGACTCCTCCCAAAAGAAGAGCCGCAACCAGCATATATCAGAAAGAACCGATCCAACGCCAAACCGCCATACCAGCAAAGTAGGGCAGAAGCGAAGCGACTGCAACCGGGATAGAACTCAATCGAGGTCCCGTTGTGCGGGAGCCCCGGGGAGGGCAAATATATAAGGTCGATCGCGAGTTCCGCACGAGCCGGAGAGCACTTAATGTGCTCTCCGTGCGAGTCAGGACTGTCCGAGCAGGCGACCTTATATATTTGCCCTCCCCGGGGCTCCTCGCCAGTCCCCCTCAGCTAGTTCTTGAGCGAGTTCAGCGGCGCCGGGAAGCGTCCGCCACGGTGGGCGAGCACGGTGCCGGCGTTGGGGTTCACCGGCATGATGGGTGCACGGCCAAACAGGCCGCCATACTCGACGCAGTCGCCCACGCCCTTGCCGATGGCGGGAATCACGCGCACGGCCGTGGTCTTATTGTTGATGACGCCGATGGCCATCTCGTCGGCGATAATGCCGGCGATGGTCTCGACCGGGGTGTCGCCGGGGATGGCGATCATGTCCAGGCCAACGGAGCACACGCAGGTCATGGCCTCGAGCTTCTCGAGTGAAAGTGCGCCGGCCTCGACGGCAGCGATCATGCCGGCGTCCTCGGACACGGGGATAAAGGCGCCCGAGAGACCGCCCACGCTGGAGCTGGCCATGACGCCGCCCTTCTTGACGGCATCGTTGAGCATGGCGAGCGCGCAGGTCGTGCCGGGGCCACCGCAGGTGCCCACGCCGATGATCTCGAGGATGCGCGCGACGGAGTCGCCGATGGCGGGCGTGGGAGCCAGCGACAGGTCGACAATGCCCTTTTCGACACCCAGGCGATGGGCAGCCTCGCGGCTCATGAGCTCGCCGGCACGGGTGATCTTAAAGGCGGTCTGCTTAATCTTCTCGGCGACTTCCATCATCGATGCGGAATCGGGCAGCGTCTCCAGGGCTGCGGCCATAACGCCGGGGCCCGAGACGCCTACGTTGATGACGGCGTCGGCCTCGCCACCGCCGTGGACGGCGCCCGCCATAAACGGGGAGTCCTCGACCATGTTGGCAAAGCAAACAAACTTGGAGGCGCCAACGGAATCCTCGTCTGCCGTAAGCTTGGCGGCATCGATGATGGTCTGAGCCGCCATGAGCACGGCATCCATGTTAATACCGGCACGCAGGCTGGCGACGTTGACGCTGGAGCAGACGCGGCTGGTGGTGGCAAGCGCCTGGGGGATGGACTGGATGACGCGGTGGTCGGCGTCGCCGATGCCCTTCTGGACGAGTGCGGAGAAACCGCCCAGGTAATCGATGCCGAGCGTCTCGGCCGCGCGGTCAAGGGCATGCGCGATGGGGGTGAGGTCCTCATCCTTGCAGCACGCGGCGATCTGTGCCACCGGGGTGACGGAAACGCGCTTGTTGACGATGGGGATACCGTACTCGCGCTCGAGGTTCTCGGCGGTCTCGACCAGGTGCTCAGCCGTGTGCGTCACGTGGTCGTAGATCTTCGTGCACATGCGGTCGAGGTTCTCGTCACCGCAACCCATGAGTGAAACACCCATGGTGATGGTCCTGATGTCGAGGTTCTGCTCCTCAACCATGCCGCGGGTTTCCGCGATTTCTGCGGGCGTGATCGCCATCCTTGCGCTCCTATCTGCCAAAACGAGCATAGTCTTATCTATTCTAACGTGCCGCACGTGCCAAGTGGCGCATGCGGCACGTTTTGGTGCTCGGTTGTTTCCGTTGTGTTACTGCCCAAAGACCTCTTCGGCGATACGAGCACTTTCGGCGGCGTCCTTGGCGTAGTAGTCCGCGCCGATCTGCTTGGCGTATTCGGGGGTGAGCACGGCGCCGCCCACGATGATCTTGACGCCCGGCACCTCGGCATGAAGCAGCTTGATGGTCTCCTCCATGGCGACGACCGTGGTGGTCATAAGCGCCGAGAGGCCGACGAGCTTAATGTCGCGCTCCTTGACGGTCTTGAGCACCTCCTGCGGATCGACGTCGCGACCCAGATCAAAGACGGTGTAGCCGTAGTTGTCGAGCAGCATCTTGACGATGTTCTTGCCAATATCGTGGATGTCGCCCTTGACGGTGGCCACGCAAATCTTACCCTTGTCAGCAATCTCGCCGGCGGGCATCATGCGTTTGATGGTATCGAAGCCCACACGCGCGGCCTCGGCCGAGGCCATGAGCTGCGGCAAGAAGAACTTGCCCTGGTCAAAGAGGACGCCAACCTCGTCGAGGGCGGGGATAAAGTGGTTGTTGATGAGGTCCATGGCGTCGTGGTCTGCCAGCAGACGCTCGGTCTCGGCCGCGATCTCGCCTTTGCGTCCCGAGACAACCATGCGACGAATCGGGTCGTCGTTGCCGTCGGTGCCGGAGGTGCCAGCAGTGGGTGCAGTGTCGGTCGATGCCGCCTGAGCCGCTGCCGGGTTGGCGGCGATCTTGTACGGATCGGTCCAGCCGGCGTAGCGCTCGATGTATCCGCTCGAGCCCTCGTCCTCAACGCTCAGGACGCGATAGCTGTAGACGGTATCCATAAAGCGCTTGGAACCTGGGTTCATGATGGGGGCGTCCAGGCCCGCGCCGAAGGCGGCGGCCAAAAAGACCGAGCCCAGCAGCGGGCGGGCGGGCAGACCAAAGCTGATGTTCGACACGCCGAGTGCGCATTTGACGCCCAGACGCTCCTTGCACAGGGACATGGCGCGCAGGATCTGCTCGGCCTGGCGCTGGTTGGTCGAGGCGGTCATGACCAGGCAGTCGATGAGGATGCGGTTCGGTCCGATGCCGTAACGGGCAGCCTCTGCCACGATGCGCTCGGCGATGGCGAAGCGAGCCTCGGCGGTATCGGGGATGCCGCCTTCGTCGAGTGTGAGACCGACGACGTTGGTGCCGTAGTGGGCGACTAGCGGGAAGATCTCATCCATGATCTGCCGTTTGCCATTGACCGAGTTGATGATGGGCTTGCCGGCGTAGCGGCGCACGGCTGCCTCGACGGCTGCGGGGTCGGTGGAGTCGATCTGCAGCGGCAGCAGCGTGGAGCCCTGGAGCTGCTCGGTCGCCTGCTGGATGATCTTGACCTCGTCGATCTCGGGCAGGCCTACGTTGACGTCCAGGATGTCGGCGCCCTGTTCCTGCTGGCTGATGCCCTGGCTCACGACGTAGTCCAGGTCACCGTCGCGCAGGGCCTGTTGCAGGCGCTTTTTGCCGGTGGGATTGATGCGCTCGCCGATGACGGCGATCTTGTGGCCGTCGCAGGGGAGGTCCACGACCGTCTGGGCGCTCGTGACCGACATACTGGGCTTGCGGTGACGCGGGCTGGGCGTGTGGTTGTCGATGAGGGTGCGAAGTGCCGCCATGTGCGTGGGCGTGGTGCCACAGCAGCCACCCACGACGCTCACGCCGTCCTCAATCATGCCGGCGACGGCCTCGGCGTATTCGGGTGCCTGGATGTCAAAGACGGTATTGCCGTCATCGTCCACGCGGGGCAGTCCCGCATTGGCCTGCACCATAACGGGCTTGTCGGTGACGGTGAGCATACGCGCGGCGAGTCCTCGGAGCTCGGCCGGGCCCTGGCTGCAGTTGATGCCCAGGACGTCGGCGCCGATGGCGTCGAGGGTGATGGCGGCGACCTCGGGGCTCGTTCCCAGGAAGGTACGGCCGTCTTCCTCAAAGGTCATGGTGGCAAAGACGGGCAGGTCGGAGTTCTCGCGGCAGGCGAGGACCGCCGCCTTGATCTCGGCAAGGTCAGTCATGGTCTCGATAATAAAGAGGTCCACACCCGCATCGACGCCGACACGCACTTCCTCGGCAAAGAGGTCATAGGCCTCGTCGAAGCTCAGGGTGCCCAAGGGGCGAAGCAGCGCGCCGATGGGACCGATATCGCCGGCGACGTAGTGGGCACCGGCCGCGCGAGCGCAGGCGACAGCGGCGGCAAAGACATCTGCCACGGTGGCGGCACCGTCGAGCTTGTGGGCGTTGGCGCCAAAGGTGTTGGCGGTGATCACGTCGCAGCCGGCCTCGACGTACTGACGCTGAATATCGGTAATGACCTGGGGCTCCTCAAAGTTGAGCAGCTCGGGCAGGGCGCCAGCCTTCATGCCGGCCGCCTGCAGCATGGTGCCCATGCCGCCGTCGAACAGGAGATGTCCCGTGCCTTCGATGGCGGCGCGCAGGCGATCGTCCTTAAGGCGAAGGTCGCCGATCGTGCGCGTCTTGTATGCAGCGCCATTACGGCGTGCTGCATCAACGGGCGCCGCCAGCGCGGCGCCGTCCAGATCATGGGTGATAAGCGGAGTAAACATCGAGGGCTCCTAATGGCTGGAATAGCAGGTGGTGTGGGCGGCGCGGAAGCGGCAGTGCTCGCGCATGCGGCAGATATTGCAGGTAGGGCGGCTCTGGGCGTCGTGGACCTCGCCGTCAAACAGACCGATCACTGCGGTCACACTCTTGGTGGGCATGAGCAGGCTGGTAGGTGTGACGGTAAGCCCGATGAGCCGCGTGGCGTTGAGCGCAGCCACGATTGAGTGCTGGGCCGTAAGCGGGCAGTCGCCGTAGCCGGGGCTGAAGCGCCAGTTACCGGCGAGTCCGTGTGCGGCGGCCGCAGCCTTGACCTGTTGGTCCATCTGCTCGACGGCGGCTTCTACATAGGCAGAGCATGCGGCGTCGAGCACGGCTCCCTCTAGGGGCTGCTGGGCTCCCGTGGTTCGCAGGCGACGCTCGGCGTCCATGCCGAGGGTGCATGCCATGAGTGCGGCAAAGCGGGCGTCTTTGAGGTGGCGATAGATATCGCGGCCGCGCAGCTCAACGTTGGTGCCGACCAGGCGGATGCAAGGCTCGCCCTGCTCGTCGACGCCCGTGGCATCGACGGCAAACACGCGTCGCACGCCACGGGGCCCAATGTCCAGTTCCAAACGTTCAACGACAAGCTCAATACGCTGCGACAGCTCGGGCTCAATCTGCTGGCCGCCGTAGCCCAGATACCGCAGCATCTCGGCACGGTCGACTCGGGGGCGATGGGCAGCATCGATACGGTAGAGCGCCGGCGACGCAAGGTCGGCCGGCACTTCACCAAAAGCTGTATCGATGTGCGGTTTTTCCATTACCCCAGGCGCTCCATAATGGTTGCGGCGATCGCAGGACGATTCATAGTGTACAGGTGCAGACCGTCGGCACCGTGCTCCTTGAGGTCGCAAAGCTGACGGGCGGCATAATCTACACCGGCTGCCTGCAGGCTCTCGGGGTCGTTCTCGTACTTGGCGAGGATCTTGATGACGGGGGAGGGCAGCGACGCGCCGCACATAAAGACCATGCGGCTGATCTGCGACTTGCCCATAAACGGCATGATGCCCGCGGTAATGGGCACGGTGATGCCGGCCTTGTCGGCAAGCTCGCGAAAACGGTAGAAGCACTCGTTATCAAAGAAGAGCTGCGTCACAAAGAAGCTCGCGCCGGCGTCCTGTTTTTGCTTGAGGTATTCGACCGAGAGGTTGAGATCCTCGCAGGCAATGTGGCCCTCGGGGTAGGCTGCGGCGCCCACGCAAAAGCCGGCGTCGACGAGCTCGGGGATGAGGTCACGGGCGTAGGCGTAGTCGGAGGCGGGCTTGTCGTCCTCAGTCGCGCCAGCGGGGAGATCACCGCGCAGGGCCAGCACGTTTTCCACGCCGACCGAGCGATACTCGTCGATCTTGGCGGCGATATCGGCATGCGTGCGGCCAACGCAGGTGAGGTGCGCCACCGAGGGCGTATCGAATTCGCTCGTAATCATATGCGCGATGGGGGCGGTGGTGGCACCGTTGCCCGAGCCGCCGGCCGAGCAGGTGACCGAGACAAAGCTCGGCGAAAGCTTGCACAGATTGCCTGCCACCTCGCGAGCCGTATCGAGGGTCAGCTCGCCCTTGGGCGGGAACATCTCAAACGAAATGGGCGCGGTGCCCCGGGATGCTGCCTGCTTAAAAACCTCGTCGACGCGCATATCGTGCTCCTTTAGATGCCTAGGTGCGATGTTTTGTTGCAAGGATTCTACAGCACCACTGCGCCAAGATGGAATTTCTCTCGCGATTTGGTGATACCAATCGAAAATGCTTCGCTATCGGCATTTCCTATAACAGGGCAGTCAATGTAGGATGGGGCTATATTGAATGGTATCTGATGCGAAATACCAGTTAATAAAGCCCCGTCCCAAATTGGCTACCCTTAAACCATGGGGAGAGGTCTGCAATTTATGCAGTTGATTGACTGTTGAGGGTGGCAACGCCGCCTCGATAGGGTAACCTCATTGATTGGTTTCGCGACGGCAACATAACGGTAATGTCGCGGAAACACGGCGAGTCTAAGCTATGACTCGTTCGTTAGTAATCAACACCGCTTCTCACGCGGTGCCGATACGAAGGGAGTTCCGTATGGCCGAACTTACTGACCGCTTCGGGACCATGGTGTTCTCTGAGGAAGTCATGAAGGATTACCTCCCCAAGGACATTTGGAAGCGCCTTGCTGCAACCCTCGAGGGCGGTGAGCCGCTCGACCTGGACGTGGCCAACGCCGTTGCTCATGCCATGAAGGTCTGGGCCATCTCCAAGGGTGCGACGCACTACGCGCACTGGTTCCAGCCGCTTTCGGGCATTACTTCCGAGAAGCACGATAGCTTCCTGGAGCCCAACCACGACGGCACCGCCATTACCAAGTTTACGGGCAAGAACCTCATCCAGGGCGAGCCGGACGCCTCCAGCTTCCCCAACGGCGGCCTGCGCGCTACCTTCGAGGCCCGTGGCTACACCGCTTGGGATCCCACTAGCCCCGCCTTTATCAAGGACGATGTCCTGTGCATCCCCACGGCTTTCTGCTCCTACACGGGCGAGGCCCTGGACAAGAAGACCCCGCTGCTGCGTTCCATGACCGCGCTCTCGCGTGAGTCTAAGCGCGTTTTGGCGCTGTTTGGCAAGACCCCCAAGAAGGTCGTTCCTTCCGTGGGCGACGAGCAGGAGTACTTCCTGATCAAGAAGGACGCCTATCGCAAGCGCAAGGACCTGGTCATCACCGGCCGCACCCTCTTTGGTGCTGCTCCCTGCAAGGGCCAGGAGCTCGAGGAGCACTACTTTGGCGCTATCCGCCCCACCGTCTCGGCCTATATGAAGGACCTGGACGATGAGCTGTGGGCGCTTGGCATTCCCGCCAAGACCAAGCACAACGAGGTTGCTCCCTGCCAGCATGAGCTCGCACCGGTCTATGGCGAGGTCAACGAGGCCATCGACCAGAATCTGGTCATGATGGAGAAGATGAAGCTCATCGCCTCCCGCCACGACTTGGTCTGCCTGCTGCACGAGAAGCCCTTCGAGGGCATCAACGGTTCGGGCAAGCACAACAACTGGTCGCTTGGCACCGAGTCCGAGAATCTGCTCGATCCGGGCGACACCCCGCTCGACAACCTGCAGTTCATCGTCTTCCTCACCGCGGTGATCGAGGCCGTCGATAACTATCAGGAGCTCCTGCGTGCCTCCGTTGCCTCTGCCGGCAACGACCATCGTCTGGGCGCCAACGAGGCTCCTCCGGCGATTATGTCCATCTTCCTGGGCGACCAGCTTACCGAGGTCGTCGAGAAGATCATCGATGGCAAGGCTTCCGTCCATGCCACGCGCGGCGTGCTCGACCTGGGCGCCGATACCCTGCCCAAGCTGATGCAGGACAACACCGACCGCAACCGCACCTCCCCGTTTGCCTTCACCGGCAACAAGTTCGAGTTCCGTGCCTGCGGTTCCGAGCAGAACGTTTCCGACTCCAACCTGGTGCTCGATGCCGCCGTGGCCAAGTCGCTCAAGTCCTTCGCCGACGCGCTTGAGGGTACGCCCGAGGATGAGTTCCAGGACGCCGCGCTCGAGTACTGCAAGAAGGTCCTGACCGACCACCAGCGCATCCTGTTCTCCGGTGATGGCTACTCTGACGAGTGGCCCGTTGAGGCCGAGAAGCGCGGTCTTGCCAACAACAAGACCACGGCTGACGCCCTGCCCGCCTTTGTTTCCGATAAGGCCATTGCGCTCTTTGAGGAGACGGGTGTCCTGACCAAGGCCGAGGCCCAGTGCCGCTACGACTGTAAGCTCGAGAAGTACAACAAGCTCATGAACATCGAGGCCACCACGATGGTTCGCGAGGCGCGTCGTACCTATCGCCCGGTCATTACCGCCTATGCCACCAAGGTCGCTAAGGGCCTTGAGACTATTCGTGCCGCTGGTGCGGAGGCCGCCATGCAGTGCGAGCAGAACACGCTCAACAAGCTCTGCAACGGCATCACCACCATCAACGACTCCATCAAGGCGCTCGACGCCGTGCATCAGAAGGCCGAGGCTCTCGATGGCCAGGAGCAGGCCAACGTGTATGCACATGAGGTCGTTCCCGCTATGGATACGTTGCGCGCCGCCGTGGATGCCATGGAGGAGATTGTGGCCGCTGACTACTGGCCGGTCCCGACCTACGACGACATTCTGTTCTATGTGTAACAGACACGTTTGATTTTGCGTGTGAAGGGGTCTCGCCTGTGTGAGGCCCCTTCTTTTTTGCCGCTTTGACCTGCTTTGAACTTGCAGCCGAGCGAGCGTTTCGCGCGGGGCATTTTAAAAGTTGTAACCTGTTTTGGCATGCGGACGTTTCGGGCGTTTGTTCATAAAGGGGAGGATGATCCGATGAGGGTATTCGATATCGTGTTTAGCCCGACCGGCGGAACGGAAAGGGCGTCTGGCTACATTGCCAATGCGTTGGAAGGGGAAACCGTTGCTGTAGATCTGACCGATAGCGGGCTTGGTTTTCGCACGGTTGCGATGACAAAAGAGGATGTAGCCGTGATCGCGGTGCCCTCGTATGGCGGGCGAGTCCCGGCTGTGGCTGCGGAGCGCTTGGGTATGATGCGGGGAAACGGTGCGCAGGCGGTTCTGGTTTGTGTTTACGGAAACCGCGCGTATGAGGACACGCTGGTCGAGCTTGAGGATGCGGCAAAGGGCGCGGGCTTTCGGGTGATCGCGGCGGTTTCTGCCATCGCCGAGCATTCTATTGTTCGCCAGTTTGCAGCCGGTCGGCCAGACCCACAGGACGCGGCGCAGCTCGCTGGGTTTGCGAATCAGATTCAGCAAAAGATATCTGCAGGAGATGCTTCTGAGCCGGCTATTCCGGGCAATCGTCCCTATAAGAAGGCCGGGGGCGCCGGTATGGTGCCCAAGGCCACAAAAGAGTGCACCGCTTGCGGGGCTTGTGCCGCAGCGTGCCCTGTTGGCGCTATCGATAAAGACGATCCCAAGCGGGTGGACAAAAAGGCCTGCATCTCTTGCATGCGCTGTGTCGCCGTATGTCCGCATGCCGCCCGCGCGGTAAACCCCATCATGCTCTCTGCGGCTACCAAGATGTTGAGCAAAGCCTGCTCTGAGCGAAAAGAATGCGAGCTGTTCATCTAATAGAGAGCGCTCTGCGTTTTGGTGCTTCGAAGCAGTCGGGTTTGCGTCGTCGATTGTCGAAGGCGGCAGAGATTCTTGGCTGATTTGGCGCACATTTAGCGCACGGTTTGGCGCACATGTACAAAAACAGGTCGAGATGAAAAACGAACCCGCGCGACTCGTCGTCACGCGGGTTCGAATTCCGGCGCATGGCAGCAAAAAGCCCGCTATCGTGAGGATAACGGGCTTCTCATTTTAAATGGTGCCCCCAGCGGGATTCGAACCCGCGATATCCACCTTGAAAGGGTGGCGTCCTTGGCCGCTAGACGATGGGGACAGCGGGAAAGAGTATAGCAGACTTTTTTGTCGGCGCGTATATCGTTGGCAAACTGGAAAACCACCACACAGGAGCTGGCCCTCTTCCTCGATCTTTAAAAATCTCAATCTGTAACATCTGGGCGGGCAAATCGGCTCTATCTGTTACAGATCGAGACAAACGGCGGGCGTCGGGACGAACATCTCATTCTGTAACAGTAAGACGACTTTTAACGGTCTAGATGTTACAGATTGAGACAAACTGCCGTGGCAGATCAAAACCACCACAAAGGTGCCTGTCCCCTTTGTGGTGGTGGGGTGCTAGGGGAGGAGCTTCATCGCGGCGTCGTGGGCGGCGTGCTCGTAAGTGTCGTCGAGGGGCTTGAGCGGCAGCAGAGCGGTGGCCTGTGCATCGCCACGGCGCTCGAGAGCGTGGGCGATGAGCCAGTCGGCGAGCTCGGGGTTCTTGGGCAGTGCCGGTCCGTGTAGGTACGTGCCGATGACGCCCTTGTAGATGATGCCCTCAAAGCCATCGTCGCCGTTGTTACCGGTACCCGTGACGACGGACGTTCCGAGCGGCGTGGCCTCTGCATCGAGCAGGGTGCGGCCGCCGTGGTTCTCGAATCCCACAAAGGGCTCGGGTGCCAGGTCGGTCTTGACGGCGACGTTGCCGATCAGGCGATCGGAGCCGCGCACGGTCTCGGCGGCAATGACGCCCAGGCCCTCGATGCGATTCTCGCCCATATAGTACGAACGGCCGAGCAGCTGATAGCTGCCACAGATAGCGAGCAGCGAGCCGCCATCCTCAACATAAGCCGCGACCTTGTCTTTTTGAGCGAACAGCTCGTGTGCCACGGCCAGCTGGTCGCGGTCGGAGCCGCCGCCCATCATGACGATGTCGGCGTCGGTGAGATCGAGCGTCTCGCCCATGCGGACCTCGTCCACGCGCGCGGGAATGCCGCGCCAAGCGCAGCGACGCTCGAGCGCGATAACATTGCCGCCGTCGCCGTAGAGGTTGAGGGCATCGGGATACAGGTAGACGATGCGCAGCGGGCGCGAAAGCTCGACTGGCGCGATGCCGACAGGAAGAGCGCTGCCGTCGGCACGGGCTACGGCGCGCTCGGAAACAGCGTCGGCGGTGGCGTCCTTCAGTCCGTCGAGCTCCTTGACCAGCGGCGGGAAGGCCGTGTAGTTGGCGACTGCGTAGAAGGTGTCATCGGCGGCCTCGTCTGCCACGGCGCCAATTGCCTGCGCGACGTCCGAGATAATCGCGGCATCGATGCCGGCGTACTTGAGGCGTACCTGCATGTCGTGTGCACGCGTGCCTCCGGCAAAGGCGACAAGACCCGGCGTGTCGGCGATGCGCTCAAAGTCGACGTCGTAGATCCACGATACATCGTGGCCGTCGGCATCGTTGTCGTTGAGGAAGAAAGCGCAGAGTCTGCCGCCTGCAGTCTTGATGGACTGGATTTGTCGATCGAAGCCCACGGGATTTTTGGCCAGGTTTGCCTCGACGGTGCGGCCGGCAACGTTCCAGCGGCCCATGCGTCCGCCGGCAGGGATGTAGGCATCGAGCGCGGGCTGTAGATGCGCCGCGTCCACGCCCAGCTCGCGCGCCGCAAAGAAGGCGGCGGCAACGTTATAGACCATGTATAGGCCGTTGTAGCGCGTGGCGATGTGCGTTGCGGGTGCGTTGGTATCGGGTCCAAAGTTCAGGTCAAAGCCGTAGCCGCTGCAGGTGAGCTCAACGCCTGTCACGCGACGGACAAGCGCAGGGCGTGCCCAACCGCACGAGGGGCAATGGTAGGCGCCGAGCTGGCCGTATTGCACATAGTCATACTCCAGCGGCGCGTTGCACTGCGAGCAAAAACGCGAGTCGCTAATGCGATCAGACTCGGTGCCCGTGGCGCCGTCGATGCCAAAGGCGATGCTTGCATTGGGAACGCGCGCGGCGATCGCGGCACACAGCGGGTCGTCGGCGTTATAGATGAGCGTCGTTGTCGGCGAAAGCTCCAGCGCGTGGGCGATGACGTCCTGGGTGTGGTCGATCTCGCCGTAGCGGTCCAGCTGGTCGCGGAACAGGTTGAGCAGCACAAAGTAGGTTGGCTTGAGCTTGGGCAGGACGCGCACCGTGTAGAGCTCGTCGCACTCAAAGACGCCTACGCGCTTGCTGCTGGCGGTTCGCTTAAGGTTGCCACGCGCCTCGAGCAGGGCACCAACCACGCCCGGCTCCATGTTGTTTCCGGCACGGTTGCATACCACGGTGGCGCCGCTGGCGGCAACGGCATCGGCGATGAGGTTGGAGGTGGTGGTCTTGCCGTTGGTGCCGGTGATCACCACGCTGCGGTCGACAAGGCCCGCGAGGTCGCTTAGCAGCTCGGGGTCGATCTTCATGGCGATACGGCCGGGGAGTACGCCGCCCTGGCGCTTAAGGACGGAGCGCAGTCCCCAGCGGGCGATATCGCTCGAGGTGCAGGCGAGAGATGAGCGGAAGTTCATGAAGCCGTTCCTAACGTGAATGACATGGTCGTGACGTTTGTGCCGTTAAAAGCCGTAGCGGCGCGCAAATTCCTGGGCAAGCTGCGATACGTCTTCGCAAGCGCTGGCCCAGGGGGCAAAGTCGGGAGTATCCGAGATGATGCCGTCGGCCTCCCAAACTGCCTGATGCGAAAGGTCCCAGGGGTCGTGCGGTTCGGGCCGGCAGGGAAGGTACGGCGTCTGATACATGGGGTTCAGCAAAAAGAACGCGCCGCCCTCGCAGCGGTTGGCAAACTCACGCAGCGCGCGTGTCGCCGGGCGCATCTTGTTCGTTTTGAACAGCAAGATCGTGCGGGCGAGCAGGTACCAGGGGGAGTTCTCGAGGGTATCGGCCCCCATCTGCTCCTCGAGCTGGTGGGCCAGGGCAAAAAAGCCGTCCTCGTCTTCTAGGCGAGCGAGGGCGAGTAGCACGGTGCCTGCAGCTCGGGTGGGATAGCCTTCCGCCTTAAGGACGCGGCGGGCGTAGTTGGCGGCAGCACGGTAGCGAGCGCTCGCCATGCACAGCTGCGAGATGGCCTCGAGCGTGTGGAGCCACCCGATAAGAGCCGGCTCGCTTACGGTGAGATCGGCCGCCGTCACGCCGTCTGCCAGCACCTTGT
>URMO01000029.1 GCA_900549085.1 uncultured Collinsella sp.
GGGAAGCGCGATGGAGCGCTTGCGCGGGCGCAAGGCCTACCCCAGTGGTTTCGGCAGCAATAAGCCCGCTAGAACGTTGTCCGTTCTAGCGGGCTTAATCAGGTGATCGGTTAACGCGCAGTAGTGCAGGCAAACCTTACGCAAACAGGCCGTAGATGCTGATGTTGGCCTTGGCGTAGAGGCCGTTAGCATACTCGGTCCACTTGGAGCTGGCGCTCGAAGCCTGCGAAGAGTACTGCTGGTAGGCGGTGTAATAGGCGGTCATGGCCTGCTTATAGGTTGCGCTATCGGCCGTAAAGGCATCGTCGGCGAACGCCTTAGCATAGGTGCTGTCGGCATCCTTCCAAGTGCCCTTCTCGCTATCCCACTCGTCGCCGGCAAGGTTGATGATGTAATCGGCGTAATCCTTGCTCGCGGTGTCCTCGTTGCCGTCATCAGGCTCGGTCGGGGCGGTCGGCATGCTTGCGGAGCTGTCTCCGACCTTCTTCTTGTAGAGCTTCTGCAGCGTCGCGGACTGACGGACGATCTGCTTGGCCTGGTCCTTGGACACGCCATACTGCGTGGCCATGGTCTTGTAGTCCGAAGTGCCGATGGAATCCTCGGCGTACTTCTTCATCTCCTTAGAAGAGACGGTGATGCCCTCGTCCTCGGCAGCGTCGAGCAGGATCTTGTTGCGCACGTAGGACAGGATGACATCGGCAGAAGGTGCGGTGTAGTTGCCATCGCTATCCTTGACGGTATCGAGGCTGTACTGGCTCTCGATGGCCTCGCGCGCGGTGATGTCGCTCTTCTTGCCGTTGTAGCTGTAGCTTGCCACGGTCGAATCGAGCTGGTCCTCGGTCAGGGTCGACGAGCCGACACCCTTGCCGCCAAAGCCGCCATTGCCAATAAAGAAGCCGACCACGGCAGCGATCACGACGGCAACCACAAAGGCGGCAATCATCGTCTTCTTGTGCTTGGATGCATGGTCGTCCGCATCGGCGTCAGCTTCGTCCTCATCCTGGGCCTCGGGCATCAGATTCTCGTCAGCTGCATCCGCGGCAATCTGAGCCTCCAGACGGGCGTCCTCCTCCTCGGCCGTCGTGCCGGCAGCAATGTGCTCGGCAGACGTACCGGCGACCAGATCGATCTTCTCGTCCTCGTCACCGTCGGGGCCTTCGCCGCGCTCAATGATCTGGATGCCGTCGATCTCGTCCTTCTCGTCCTTCTTTTGAATCAGACCCATATCGGTTACTCCTTGTTAGGAAACATAGTCCCCAATAGAATACGCCCGACAGAGCGCCGGGCGTATTGATTCTTAGGTTATACGCAAACACTTAAGTACTATTTAGGCATTTGCAGCGTGCATTCCTTAGGCCAGGTGCGCGATAACGGCATCGGCAAAGGCCTGAGTGCCCACAGCGCCCTCGACGGAGCCGGTCTGGGCACGACGCACGTCACCGGTAACCTGCTCGCCCTCGTCGAGCGTGGCAGATACCGCAGCGCGGATACGATTGGCCGCATCGTTCTCGCCCAGGTGATCGAGCATCATCGCAGCAGAGAGGATCTCGGCCGTGGGGTTGGCGATATCCTGGCCAGCGATATCGGGCGCGGAGCCATGCGTTGCCTCGAAGATGGCGCAGTCGGCACCGATGTTGGAGCCGGGGGCCATACCCAGGCCACCTACCAGGCCGGCGCACAGGTCGCTCACGATGTCGCCGTACAGGTTGGGCAGCACCAAGACATCGAAGTCGTTGGGGTTTTGGACCAGGCCCATGCAGGTGGCGTCAACGATCTTGTCGTTAAACTCGATATCGGGATAGTTGGCAGCCACCTCGCGCGCAACGCGCAGGAACAGGCCGTCGGTCGCCTTCATGATGTTGGCCTTATGCACGGCCGTCACCTTTTTGCGGCCGCAGCGGCGGGCATACTCAAAGGCATACTCCACAATACGGCGGCTCTTGGCGATGGAGATGGGCTTGATTGAGATGGCGGAATCGGCGGCGAAGGTCTTCTGACCCGAGCGCTCGACAAGCTGCGAGAGCTCCTCGACCTCGGCTGCACCCTCATCGAACTCGATGCCGGCGTAGAGGTCCTCGGTGTTCTCGCGCACGATGACCAGGTCGACGTCGCGGAAGCGCGAGCCGTCGCCCGGCTGCGACAGACAGGGGCGCACGCAGGCATACAGGTCGAAGTGCTTGCGCAGGGCGACGTTAACGCTGCGGAAACCCGTGCCGACCGGCGTGGTGATGGGACCCTTGATGGCAACCTTGGTCTCGGCGACCGCATCGAGCACGTGCTGGGGCAGCGGCGTGCCAAACTCGTCCATGACGCCGGCACCGGCCTCCTGGACATTCCAATTGATCTGGACACCGGTGGCCTCGACCACGCGGCGCATGGCCTGCGTAATCTCGGGACCGATACCGTCACCGGGAATCAGGACTACATCGTGCGCCATAATCTGTTACTCCTCGTTTTCGGCGTCGTCAGATTTTTTAACGCTAGCACGCTTCTTCTTTTTGGAGAGATCAAGGTCAAAGCGTTTAACAAGCATTTCGCAAATCTCGCTCGAACGGGCCTTGAGATAGCTGCCCTTGCCGTTCTCGGCATCGAACTTAAGGCGCAGTGCAAGCTTCTCGGCGACCTCGGCGTCGATCTCGCCCTGGCCAAACTCGTACAGGCAACCGAGCATGTCGCGATACTCGAGGTCGCCGTGGTAGCACTGGATGGCCTCGTCCAGGATGGGCCAAGCCTCGCGCGAACGCTCGACGCTCGTGGCGCCCCACACGCACAGCAGGCGGAAGGCGGCATAGCGCAGTGTGGAGGAAATCTCGTCGAACAGTGCGGTCTCGGCGCCCTCAAAGGCATCGCCCAGCTGCTCGGGGCAGGTGGTGGCAAGCGCCGTCAGGGCATCGAGGGCCTCCCAGCGGGTCTGAGCCTCGGGGCGGTCGAGCGCCTCGATCAGCGCGGGCACGCAGGGCACGACGCGTTGCGGATCGCGCTCGGCAAGCAGGTGCAGCACGCGGGCGGCAAACTGGCGGATACGGCGCGTGGGGCAGCCGAGCTCCTTGACCAGGCGGTCGACGGCGTTCTCGTTCTCCTCTGCCAGCTGGAGCTGTGCCAGCTCCTCGTCGGTGAGCTGTTCGTCTTTGTTTTCTGCCATAGTTACCTCTTTTTACTATTTCTTAGCGTGCTTGCCAGCACCCTTGCTGTCATCGGTGACCGAGATGAGCTGTCGGTCGGCAGCACCATTACGACGCGCACGGCGGCGTTCCTCGGCATCGCCCGCGTCGGCGGCGGCGCGGTGAGCCTTGTTGACGTTAAAGACCTCGTCGTGCTTGCGCCACGGACCGACGGACTCGCCAAAGCTCATCTTAAGGCCGGCGATAAAGCCGCCGAGCCAGCCGATCGGTGCAAACTGTACCAGCGGGAACAGTGAAAACACCCAGGTCAGTAGGACAACCGCCGCCGCTCCCGCAAAGTTGGCAATCCAGTAGTCGCGCTTGGTGATGACGCGCTTTTCGCACGCCCACTGGCCGCACAAAAAGCCAATGTAGATCGCAAAGAGAAAGAGCACCAGCGCAAGCACCACGAACGTCCAGCTCATGGGCGCTACTCCCCGTGATGGTGGCCGCAGCAGCACTCGTGGCCGTCGTCATGGCCGTGGCCGCCGCAGCACTCGTGGTCCTCGCCATGGTGGTGACCGCAACCGCACTCATGGTCGTCGCCGTGCTCGCCGCAACCGCAGCCGTCCTCGTGAGCACCGTGCTCCTCGGGACGATACTGCGACCAGTCCAGACCGGCGGCGATGGCGTCGGCTTCCTCCTTATAGAGGACCGTGATGGCCTGGGTACCCAGTTTGGCGCCGCCGATGGCGTCGAGCATGTCATAGAGCGTAAAGGCCACGTCGGCGCCGGGCAGTGCAAGCTCGCGGTCGTCGGCATAGGCGAGCGCCAAGCGCAGGTCCTTAATAAAGTGCTCGACCATAAAGCCCGGCTTGTAGTCGCCGTCGAGCGCCTTGGGCGCCAGGCTCTCCATGGCGCCGGACTTGCCGGTACCGCCCAGGATCATCTGACGGGTCTTCTCCAGATCAAGGCCGCTCAACTCGGCAAACGCCAGCGCATCGGCCATGCCGACCATGCAGGCGCCCAGCGACACCTGGTTGGCAAGCTTGGCAGCCTGGCCCTTGCCGGCGCCATCGAAGCAGCAAATATTTGCCGCAAAGGCGGAAAGGATATCGCGGACCGGGGCAATGTCGTTCTCGGTGGCGCCCACGATAGCCGTGAGCGTGCCGGCGATAGCACCCGACTCGCCGCCGGTGACGGGGCAGTCAAACGCCATGCGGCCGGAAACCTGGGCGGCCTCGGCAATGTCGCGCGCCAGCTCGGGCGAGCTCGTGGTGAGGTCGATCAGGACCGCGCCGGGCTTAGTGCACGCGAGCAGGCCGTCGCCCGCCAGGTAGAGCTCCTCGACCTCGGAGGGATAGCCCACCATGGTAAAGACAACGTCAGCGTTCGCCGCGGCATCGGCCGGCGTATCGGCCCAGACGGCACCGCGCTCAACGAGCGCTGCGGCCTTAGACTTGGTGCGGTTGTTGACCGTGACGGGATAGCCAGCGTCCAGAATGTGGCCGGCAATGGGGGCACCCATAATTCCGGTGCCGATAAATGCGACAGAGAGCTTGTTTGCCATGAAACCTTTCCTTTTGGGTTGGGTGTTATTACCAGGTTGAATACTCGGTGCCAGCGTTTGGGCTGTGAGTCGAGGGTGATTACGGACGCAGCGCCTGCCTACTGGCCGCGCACCCGGCGGGCGATGCGGTCGGAAAGAGACGCCTTGTCGGCGCGGTTCTTACCCCAAAACGCGCAGGCCACCATGCCGGGACCCACGTGCGAGCCGATGGTGGGGCCCACGGAGCCGCGAATGATCGTAACGTCGGCGCAGCCCTCCTCCTTGCGGATGGCGGCTTCGAGCCAGTCGCCGTCCTTCTCGGCATCGGCCGTCATGATGGCGATGGGCATGGTGCGATCGGGAACGTAGTTCTCGCGGAACGACTTGAGGATGGACTTGAGTGCCTTCTTGCGGCCGCGGTTGACGCCGATCAGCGACAGCGAGCCGGCCAGGTCGTAGGAGAGCTCGGGCTTGACGTCGAGCTTTGCCGTAAGCTGTGCCGCCGCGGGCGGAATGCGGCCGCCGGCAGCCAGTGCGTCGAAGCTCTCGAGCGTAAAGTAGCCGTGCACGTAGGTCTTTGCTTCGTTTGCCCAATCGACCAGCTGCTTGGCGGTCAGTCCCGCCGAACGCTGGCGCACGGCCTCGAGCGCCAAGAGCGCGCCGGCCGCGCAGGGCAGAGCGTTGTCGACCACGTAGAGCTCAAAGTTGGGATACTCGGCACGCACGGCATCTGCCGCCTGGCACGCGGAGTTATAGCTCGACGACAGTGCCGAGGTAAAGCACAGGTAGACCGTGGGCGTGCCCTCTTTGGCGCACTCGGTAAAGAACTCGATATAGCGACCGAGCGACACAGCCGAGGTGGACACGCGGGCGCCGGCGCGCATGCGGTCGTAGAACTCCTTAGGGCTCATGCTCGACCAGATGTCGTCCGTGCGCTCCTCGCCATCGATAATGAAGGGGAAACCCAGGATATCGACATCAAGGTTCGCGGCGACCTCGGGACTAAAGTCGCAGCAGGTATCGACGACGATGCGGCAACGGTCCGAATGGCCGGTAGATGCAGCCTTGTCCATCAAAGCGACTCCTTACGTAAAAAGGCGGCCACCCGCATGGGATGGCCGCCAACCGTTAACTCATGCAAGTTAACGTATTTTACTCGTCAAGTGTTTCGATGCGGGGCTTGATGATGCCATATCCACCATTCTTACGGTGATACACCACATTGATGAGGCCAGTCGTCGCGTTCTCGAACACGTAGAAGTCGTGACCGAGCAGATCGGTCTGCACCAGCGCCTGCTCCTCGGTCATCGGGGCGACATCGATGACCTTCTCGTGGACGAGCAGGTCGTCCTCCTCCTCGGGCAGCAGCAGGTCGGCCAGATCCTCGACGCGCTCGACCGGCGCGACATCCGCGGCGCTGGCACCGCCCTGGCGGTTGTCCACGACCTTGGTCTTGAACTTGCGCAGCTGACGAGTGACCTTATCGGCGGAAAGATCGATGGCGGCATACATATCTGCGCCGTGCTCGGCAACGCGAATCACAGATCCGCGGGCACGAACCGTGACCTCGACGATTGCCGGGTTGGGGTTCGAGGGGTTCTTCTCATAACGAAGCACGACGTCGACTGTCATAGGCTCGATGTCGAAAACCTTGAGCGCCTCGCCGATCTTCTCATCCACATGCGCACGCAGAGCATCGGTTACCGTCGTCTTGCGTCCAGAAACCTTGATATCCATACGTGGCTCCAATCTGCCTCGGGGACTTACTGTACTGGCTATGTACCCATTGCCGTGCATTTAATCACGCGAATTCCCAAAGACCCGAATAACGACTGCTTGATACCGCATACCGAAGTCTCGCACTTTTCCGTGGCAAAGTGCGCTATAGGAAGGCGTCGACGGAGTTAATTTTTCTCCTGGAAATTAGCTTTGACCTGCTAGTTTTACCAAAATAGAAAAGCCGGGCTCCCCTATTTGGGAGACCCGGCCATGCGTGTTGAAACCGTGAAGAAGCACCTTGTTCGGTGTATGGCAGACGCCACCCCTACCAATAACTAGCTATTGAGCTTGTTGATGTCATCGTCGGTGATGGCGCCCTCCTGGCTAGACGACGGACTGTCGCCGTTGTTATCAGAGGCGTCGCCATCGGAGGACTCGGTCTCGTTGGACGTGGAGTCGGATGCCTGCACATTGGCCCCCGAAACAGTCTTGGCGGTAAGGTCATAGGGCATTTGGCCATACCAGACGCAGTGGACCGCCTCGAGCGTGCCGTCGACCGTGATACCGTCGAGGGCATCACTCACGGCACGGCACAGTTCATCGTTAGAGCTAAGGCCTGCGACGCCAAGCGTGGAGGGCGCCTCGAGCGTGCCGACATAGGAGATCTGGCTCATCAGGCGCGCGAGGTAACCACCGGCCGTGGAATCACAGATCACGTAATCGACCTCGCCCGACTCGAGCGCCTCGAAGCACTCGTTGATGTTGGAGAAGGTCTTTTGGTTGGCCGTGATGCTCTGCTTGGCAAGCGCTTCCTGCGAGGCCGAGGAAGTCTGAACGCCCAAGGTAGCAGTGTTGAGTGCGTCGGTTGAGACACTCGGGGACTCTCCGTCGCTGGTCTTGCCGAACACGGCGGCAGCATCGTACAGACAGGTGCCAAGCGAGCTGATGTCGCCGCCCGCAGACTTGATGTCGCCAATAAAGATGTCGGCCTTTTTATCGCTGAGCGCGGAATCGGCCGAGGACGCATCGACAAAGGCGACCTTGAGACCCATGCGGCATGCGAGGGCACGAGCGGCATCGACCGCATAGCCCGTGAGGTTTCCGTCGGCATCCTGCATGGCTTGCGGGGCATCGGACGTATCGAGGGCGACCGTCAGGGTTCCCGGCGTGACCAGGGCATCGTCCGATACCGTGGGGGTAACGGTCTCGCGCTCGATCTGGTCGATCGTGGGCGTCGTGAACGTGGACAGTGGATTGAACGCGCATCCACTCAGGCCCAAAACGGCAATGACCGCCGCGGTCCCAGCACCCAACCGAGCCGCATGCATCAAGCTGCCCCTCACCATGTCCACTACCCTGCCTTCTGTGTCGTATACGATCCGTGCCCCGCACGGAATATCGGGTTGTTCCCACCAGCTGACCTGGTATTTGACCCCACACTTGCGCACCGGGGCGTTTGCTCGGGAGGCCGCAGCCACCTTCACGACTGGCCCGCTCGCCCGCGAGGCGGTATTGCCCCAAAGAAAGTAGAACGGACGGTGCGGCTTACATCTAGGACGCGCCATGATCGCGCCGCGCGCACGCGGCCGCTTACGTGGATCCCTTTGACCGCGTCTGTCTTGGACTAGGATGGGCATTTCGTCCGTCCGCAACCACAGCCTGGCAGGAACGTAGGGCATTATAGCTAAGTTCAAGCTATAGTTTAAGGTTAGGGACGTTATTCGCATCGCGAGTACAGATTTCGCAGGTCGGGACGGGCCACACATGCCCTGATTGAGCCCGTTACTCCCCATGGAGAGCCCCGACGCGCCCGTCTTGGGGCGCGTGGCCAAAAAATAGCAAATATGAGTACTGTTACCAAATTAATGGCAGGAATTCTTGGCTCTGCAAGCAGTTCTCACGCTCCGTGACGTCAGATTGGTGCCAGGATATTCCACATTTGTTTAGTATCTTTCTGATTTACGCCATCTTCCAGTCCCAAAATCCCTGATTTTGCTGTTACCGAATTTGTAGCAGTACTCATATTTGCTATATTTTGGCCAGAGCATATATTCAACCCCCTGTTTCAGAGTATTGTTAGGCGGGTTTAAGCCCAAAACACGCCCGCAGCGTGTTAAATAGCGCCTCTTGTTTCCTTCTGCGAGTGTCGACACGGTTGCGATATCGTTTGCCCATGCGTTGGTATATGCGCCATGCGATCGCCTCCATCGCCTCCATGTCGCAGAGCATCTCGTTGTTGACCGTCGCGACTTCGATTCCCATGGCTACAAAACCCGTATTGCGCTTTTCGTCGTGAATGCGCCCGCCGCGAGACGAATGGCCCTGCTCACCGTTGTATTCCAGGTCAAACCGGGCTACTTCCTGATAGGCATCGCAAACCGCATACGGCATCCCCGAGATCGCCTGCGCACGGTCGTTGAACTCGATCTTGTGGTCGGTCTTAAAGGGACCGCAGGCAAATCCGCCATAGGAAAACGGAAGCGAAAACATGGCAAGCATGATGCATTCCATGGGTGAGCGCAGGTTTTCCGACAGATAGGGGCACAGCCGCCGCAGCTGCTTGGCCGCACTCCCCTTGCAAGCCGCAAGGTAATCTGCCAGGCGATCGGGCGTCAGCACTGGCTCGACCTCAAAGTAGCCCACATCTGACAGCTGGTCCCTATCCTTTGCAAGCCTGTTCACGGTGGGCGAGCTGTAAGGGGGCAAATACTGCCCGCGATCGCTCAGCGAAATCTTGGAGCACAGCTCCTGGGCCAGGGCAAATGCCTGGATACAGCCGACTTCGCGCGCAACGGCGGCACAGAGGGCCTCGGGAGACAAGCTGTACACCCCCGGCTCCACCTCCAAAATCGAAGCGTCCGGCAGGCCTGTAGAACAAACGGACCAGCTTGCACCAGGCATGCGGCGACGCTGCTTTGCAGACCCCACCAGTAGGCACAGGTCTTCTTGAACCTCGCCACTCACGACCCCGATCCTCAACAAATCGGGAAGATAGATGTCCTCGGCCGAGGGCGACGATGCGCGCAGCACACGGCACTCTTCATCGGGAGCGAGGTCCCTCCAACTGATGTAAGCCATTTGTCGGCGCTCGGCGCGCATCATGCGCAGCGCCGAGGCGCCAGTCAGGATTACAGAGGCCGCCAGTTGCTCGCTTGTCGGCTCGATGCGTCGCGCTATCTTCACTGCCACAAAACCACCCCCTACCAAACGCGTGCGATAGCGAGGCCATCGACGGCCGCGGCACCGGCACGCTTGAGCTCCGCCGAGGCTGCTGCCATGGTCGCGCCCGTGGTAATGACATCATCGATGAGCAGCAGACGGCGGCCGCACACATCCTCGACCGTCTCGTACATGCCCCGGGCATGCTCCCGGCGTTCATCGCGGCCGAGCTCTCGCTGGTCACCATGACCGTATTTGACCAGGGCGTCCAGCAACGGGACACCCGAAAGATCGCAAAACGAGCGCGCGATTGCTTCCATATGGTCGAATCCACGCCGCCGAAACGCCGCCGCAGTCGCGGGCACAAACACCACCGCGTCCGCACCGGACAGCACACTGCCGTAACGATCGGGGGCTGCCACCTGGGCATGCAAGGCAGTGTCGTAGAGTAACTCCGCCAGATACGGTGCCAGACGGCGCTCGCCCGCATCCTTGTACGCCTTGATGATGCGCGGCAGCGGATGTGCATAGACGGCACACGCCAGGCAGCAATCGAGCGCCTCGGCCATTGCCGAAGACGCGCCCTCGACCGAGCACTCGGTGCACAGCAAATCCCCAAACGGGGCGCCGCATCGGATGCAGCTATGGCACGGGTCGATGAGTGCGAGCGATGCCAGACAATCCTGGCAGATCAGCGCACCGGAACGCTCGCAGCCGGCGCATCGCGTAGGCGACAACGCCTCGAGCGCCTCGTATGTCGCGTGCTCGGCAAGCGGTAGCAATTCGTCCGCAAACGGTAGGACACCTGCGCCCTGCAAGCGAGTCAGTACGTTCAAATGTCTCTTCATGACACAACCCTCCCTACGCGAAGGCGAAGGGAGGGTTGTCGGTGTAGAGCCATGATACCCAGAGGTGCTGGGGTCAGGCGGGTTACATCCGCTTACGGACGTTATTCGCCGGCAGGCGGTTGCGGTGCGGACGAGGTGTGGGTCGGGCCCTCGCCACCATCCTGGCGCGGCTTGCGGGAACGGCGACGGCGACGGCGCTTTTGACCCTGGTCGGCCGAGCCCTCGCCACCGCGATCCTCGCGCGGCTCGCGCTCGTCGCGAGCGGCGCCACGCGAAGCCTTGGCAGCCGCTCCCCCGCCATCTCCGGGACGACGGCGCGTGACCTTGACCTCGCCATCCGAGACCTGATCGGCCACAGAGGGCACTGAAGGCTTCTGCTGCGTGCCCGAGGAATGGCGACGGCGCGGACGCGGCGCGCGCTCCTCCTCGCCACGTGACTTGCCGCCCTTGTCGGCAGGCGCATCGGAAGCCGAGGGGCCCTTGGAAGCGGCACCAGCCTCGCGAGCAGCTGCGGCGCGAAAGGCGTCCTCGCGCTCCTCGCTCGACAGATGACGGCGGCGACGACGTGTGGGGTTCATGCCACCGCCGCGATTCTGCTGCTGGGGCTGCTGAACCTCGCGCTCGCGAGAGGCGTTCTTGCCCGCGGCTGCAGCCTCGGTAGCATCGCCCGAGCCCGCACGCTTGCGGCGGCGACGGCCACCGGCGGCCTCCTCGGCCTCGGGCGCCTCGGCCTTGCCGCGGCCCTTTCCGCGGCCACGGCCCTCGCCCTGACCCTGAGCAGCGCGGGCATCGGAATCGGCATCGCGACGACGGCGCTTGGGCATCGACGTGCCGGCAAGACGGTCGGCGCTCGACAGGCCATCGCCCACGTCGACGCCGTTCTCGCGGTCGAGCTCCATGAGCGCCAGACGCATCTCGGGCGACTCGATGCGCTCGAGCACGTCGCGCGTCACGCAGTCGGGGCGGCAGTTGCAGCCCTGCTCGGCGGCCTTCTTTTTGCAGCCCTCCGAGCACGTCATATCGGCCAGGTTGACCTTAAAGACTTTGCCGTTCTCCAGGCGCAGCACCAGCTGCTCACGCGGCGTGTCATACTCCTGGATACGCGCCTTGCCAAGCGGCGTATCGATGAGCGTCTTCTTTTTGGGCGCACGGCTCTTAAAGTCCTTGTAGGCCTCGAACTCGTAGCGCAGGCAGCACATCAGGCGGCCGCAAACGCCGCTGATCTTGGACGAGTTGAGCGGCAGGTCCTGCTCTTTTGCCATGCGAATCGAGACGGGCTCAAACTGTCCGCCAAAGCGCGTGCAGCAGAGCTCCTGTCCGCACTGGGCGTAGCCACCCACCAGGCGGGTCTCGTCACGCACGCCGATCTGGCGCATATCGACGCGAATGTGCAGCGTCGAGGACAGGTCCTTGACGAGCTGACGAAAATCGACGCGCTCCTCGGCCGCAAAGTAGAACACGGCCTTCTCGCCGCCAAACAGGTACTCGACGCCGACCGGCTTCATCTCGAGGTCGAGCTCCTTGACCAGACGGCGGAAGTCGACCATGGCTTCGTCGCCCTGGATGGCTAGGTCGTCCGCAAGCTGCAGGTCGATGTCGCTCGCCACGCGCAGCACGGGCTTGAGCGGCTGACCGATCTCGTCTTGCGGCACCTCGAAGGGATCGGCCGTGACCAGGCCGATCTCGGTTCCGCGCTCGGTGGAACAAATGGCGTAATCGGCCTCGAGGATATCCAGATCCTGCGGGTCGAACCACAGGTCGCGCGAGGCGTAGGTAAACTTAACGGGTACAACTAACGGCATTTCAGTGCCTTCCTGATATCGAACAGCATGACCTCGATGGCCAGCTGGGGAGTAACGTTTCTGGCGATGTTGCGCTCGGCGGTCGCGACTGCCTCGAGCGCCCGTATGGCACCCGCAACATTCGTCGCGGCGGCAAGCCGCCCGATCGTGTCGCGCACGTCCTCGTTCACCACGTCGGCTGCCTCGTCCTGAAGCGTCAGCAGCACGTCGCGCATGAGCGTCCGCGCGCTCGCCAGCGCTTCCATGATACCCGAACGCTCGCGCGCGTTGAGTTCGCGCTTGTTGCGGTCCTCAAGCTGCTTCAATGCTCCACGCGACAGGTAGTCGGCGTTTTGCTCGAGCACCTTTTCCTGCGTGGACTTGACCTCGGCGAGCGGCGCCTTAACGGCGACGATGAGCGACTTGGCGCGGCTGAGCACGTCGGCCTCGTCGGCGGCGATGAGCGAATCGATGGCGCGAACCATCTGACGGCGGGCGTCCTGGCGCTCGGCGCTCTTGAGGAACTCGATGCCACGCGCGGGGCTTCCCGCTACTGCGACGGCCATGCGGCAACGCGCAGGGTCCTGACCGGTGGCGCGGCTCACGGCCTGCGCGGCGACGGCGGGCGACACCAGCCGAAACGGCACGCACTGGCAGCGGCTCACGATGGTGGGCAGCATCACGTCTGCCGAGGTGCCCAACAAGATGAACATAACGCCCTCGGGCGGCTCCTCGAGTGTTTTGAGCAGTGCGTTGGCGGTGTTGGCGCGCAGCTGCTCGGCACGGTCGATGATGTAGACCTTGGCCTTGGCACGGATGGGCGCCAGAAGCACATCGTCGAGCAGCTCGCGGGTCTGGGCAATGAGGTAGCCCGTGGCGCTCTCGGGCGTGTAATAGTGCACGTCGGGATGCGTGTGCCGCGCAACGCGCACGCAGCTGTCGCATGCGCCGCAGCCGTCCTGCTCGCACAGGAAGGCCTGGGCGAGCGCCCATGCGGCATCGAGCTTGCCGGCGCCGGGAGCGCCCAAAAACAGGTAGGCGTGCGATGCGCGGCCGCTGGCGACGGCGTTGGTCAAAAAGTCGCGCACGCGCTCTTGGGTGTCGAGCTTGGCCAGCAGGCTTGCCTGAGCGGGGGCCATGTTACTCGGCCTCCTGGGCAAGCGCGGCGGTGACGGCGTCCTGGGAAATGTCGAGGCCGTAGACGCGAACCTGCTCGACCGTCCGCGCGAAGACGTCCTCGATGGACGCGGTCGCGTCGATGAGCTTTACGCGGTTTGGTTCCTCGGCGGCGATGGCGCAAAATCCCTGGTAGACACGCTCTTGGAAGGCCATGCCCTTAGCCTCCATGCGATCTGCCGCACCGCGGTCGGCCATGCGCAGCGCCGCCTGCTCGGGCGTGATGTGATAGACGAGTGTGAGCGCCGGGTGCGTACCCGCGACGGCCAGGTTGTTGGCGTCGCGCACTATCTGGCGATCGAGGCCATCGGCAAACGCCTGGTAGCAGGTCGTGGAATCGTAGAAGCGGTCGCACAGGACAACCTTGCCGGCAGCAAGGGCGGGCGCGATGACCTCGTGCACCAGCTGGGCACGGGCGGCCTCATACAGCAGCAGCTCGCAAGTGTCGCCCATCGCCGTATTGGCGGGGTCGAGCAGCAGAGCACGGATCTTTTCGCTGATGGCGGTACCGCCCGGCTCGCGCAGGCTCACAACCTGGTAGCCAGCGAGTTCGAGCGCGCGGGCAAGCAGGCGCGCCTGCGTGGACTTGCCGGCGCCATCGACGCCCTCGAGCGTGATAAAGCTATGTTGAGCGGGCTCAAAAGCCATGGGCGCAGCCCCTTCCTACAAGGCGCGTAAATGCAGATATATCAACCAAGCCATGATACCCCAGTGCTCGGCGCGTCCCAAATCCAACCTAGCCATCGAGGCATCCCCGAAGTTGCGGTGAAATAGGGACTGATTGAAGCTCTGAGACCGCCAAACAGTCCCTATTTCACCGCAACTTATGATGGGGAATTTTGGACGCTGGGTATAATCGTCGTATTGCATTGAAATGTGGCGAAAGGAGTGGCAATGTCTCGGTATTGCGCCTCGTGCGGCAAGCTTCTTGCAGATAATGCCAAGTTCTGCACCTCGTGCGGTGCACCCGTTGAGCAAACAACCGCAAGCGATAGCCAGCCCGCTTTTGAGCAGACCGGTTCCCTCGATACGCCGCAAGCCAAGGCGGACGACCCCCTCGCCTATCGCCCCGACCCCGCCGCAGGCCCCGCAGCCGTCGAGACCACGCAGCGCATACCCGTCGCGAGCGGCTCGCCCCAACAGCAGCCGGCTCCCGCATACGCGCCCGCTTCGTCACAGACCCCCGCTCCCAAAAAGAGCGGCACCGGGCCGCTTATCGCCGTTATCGTTGTGCTGGTGGCGATCATCATCGCCCTGGTCGTTTTCTTTGTGATCAAGCCTTTCGACAACGCCGCCACGCAGACGACTGCCGAGGTAGCTAAGCTGCACCATGACGTCGACGACGATGACCTAAAGCCTCTCGGCGATCCCAACAGCCTGTACGACGATGATGACGATGACGACGACGAGGATGGCGGCGAAGCAACGCTCTCCGAGCAGAATCTCTACCGCCGACTGAGCGAATACTACGACTTGCTCGAAGACCTCGACAACTACGTCCGTGGCTGCGCGCAGAACTTCAACGGCAGCTATCTGGAAGAGGATCGAACCACCCGTCAAAATCTCGCCGACGTCGCCAAGCGCACGGAGGACACCATCGAGCAGTATTACGACATCGTCGAGGACCTAGACGTCCCGACGAGCTCCAAGAACTACAGCTCCTGGAAAGACATCGTTGCCCTGTACGACGACCTGGATCACCGCATTGACGCAATCTGTGATGCCTGGGAGATCAGCCTGAAATACGCCAAGCCTGCGGACCACAAGAATGAGATCGTGACGCCACTGTCGCGCGACAACGTGGCGGGCACCAATGACAATAAGTACCGTCTAGACTTTGAGGAGCGCTATCCCGGCGCCAAACCCGTCGAAGTGAACTAGTCGCATGCGACGTTCTCAAACGACTACTCATTAAAGAACGTCCCCAATGACTGCCTAGAAAACGAGCGAGGATCGCGGGGTCCTCGCTCGTTTTTGTTTTCGGCAATGTTTCGACTGCGCCGCTACTTGTCGGCGGCGGTCTTTTTGGTAGTCGACTTCTTGGCCGTCGTCTTTTTGGCGGTCGTCTTCTTGACCGCCGTCGTCTTCTTGGCCGTGCTCGCCTTAGTCGTGGTCTTGCGGCCGCGGGCGGGTTTCTTCTCCTTGGTCGGGCAGTCCATGTTCACGCAGATGCGCCACGGGCCGCGCGCCGTGTTGACCACCACGATGGGGGCGCCGCACTCGGGACAGGTCTCGCCCGTCGCCTCGAGCTTGCCACGCGCCGGCAGCGGATAGCTCACGCCGCAATCGTCATAGTTGGTGCAGCGGATAAAGCGCTTGCCGCTCTTCTCGCTCTTGTGTGCGATCAGGTCGCCATGGCGTCCGGCCTCGGCACACACCTTGCACTCGCCCACCTTAAGGTCGGGCTCGTAGTTGGTGGGGCACGTGGGGTTCACGCAAATCTCGAAGGCCTTCTGGCGGAACGGCTGGCACTTAATGCGCGGCGCGCCGCACTCGGGGCACACGGCCGCCTCGCCCTCGAGCGGGCTTACCTTGACGCCGCTCGGCACCGGATAGGTCACGTCGCAGTCGGGCCAGCCCATGCAGCCAATGAAGCTGCCACGGGTCTTGGCGCTCGTCTTCATAACCAGGTCCTTGCCGCACTTGGGGCAGGCGCCCACGCGCGCATCGGCCGTGACGGCGTCGCTGATGGCGTCGCCCAGCTCCTGCGTGTGCTTGAGCAGCTCGTCGAGCACGCCAGCCAGCAGCGCGCGCGAGTGCGCCACGACATGCTCTTCGGTATCCTCGCCGCGCTCCACACGGGTCATGTCGCCATCGAGCTCGCTGGTCATATCGGGGCTCGTGATGCGCGGGGCAAACTGCGTCAGTGCATCGATGATGGCGATGCCCAGCTGACTCGGCTCCACGGGATCGTTTTTGAGGTAGCGCACGGCGTACAGGCGCTCGATGATGCTCGCGCGTGTGGACTTGGTGCCCAGGCCGCGCTTTTCCATCTCCTGCACGAGCTTGCCCTGGCTGTAGCGCGCGGGTGGCTCGGTCTGCTTGGCCTCGAGTTTAATGTCGAACACGTCGACCGTATCGCCCTGCTCCAGCGGCGGCATCTGCTCATCGCGCTTGAGTCCATACGGATACGCCTCGCGGAAACCCGGGGTCACGAGCACATCGCCCGAAGCCACGAACGGCTCACCGTTCACGTCGAGCTCGAGCTTGGTGTTCTCGATGCTCGCGGGCCCCATGAGCGTTGCCAGAAAGCGGCGGGCGATGAGGTCGTAGAGCTTACGCTGGCCGCCGTCGAGCGTGGACGGATCGCCCTCGCCCGTGGGGTAGATAGGCGGGTGGTCGGTGGTCTCGACCTTGCCACGCGTGGGCTTCATGGGACCGGCGAGTACCTTTTTGCACACGGGTGCCAGCGCCGGGTTAATCTTTGCCAGGTCGCTCACCACGGCGCCCAGATCGAGCGTCGCGGGGTACACGGTATTGTCGACACGCGGGTAGCTGATGAGGCCCGCCATGTAAAGGGACTCGGCGATGCGCATGGTACGCGCAGGCGAGATACCCTCGGCTGCAGCGGCAGCCTGCAGCGAGGTGGTCGCAAACGGCGTGGGCGGCTGCTGCTTGCGCGAGCGCTTGGTCACCGCGGCGACGGTTGCCGTCGTAGCGCCGTCAACGTGACCGTACGCCGTCTCAGCAGCATCCTTGTCGGTAAAGCGCGCCGTCTTGTGCGCGATCTTAAAGCGATCGTCCTCGGCAGCGCCTTGCGCGGCACCCATGCCGCGAATCTGCCAATAGTCCTCGGGCACAAACGCCATGCGCTCGCGTTCGCGCTCGACCACCAGGGCAAGCGTCGGCGTCTGCACGCGGCCGGCGGAACGCACGTTGCCAAAGCCGCCAAACTTGGCGAGCGTCAGGTAGCGCGTGAGCACCGCACCCCAAATGAGGTCGATGTGCTGACGGCTCTCGCCGGCGTCGGCCAGGTTCTGGTCGAGCGAGACAAGGTTATCGAAGGCCTGCGTGATCTCGGCCTTGGTAAACGAAGAATACTGGGCGCGGGCGACCGGCAGGTCGGGCGCGACCTCGCGCACCTTGTTGAGGGCGTCCGAACCGATCAGCTCGCCCTCGCGATCAAAGTCCGTGGCGATGATGACGCTGTCGGACTTTTTGGCGAGGTTCTTAAGCGAGCGGATGAGTTCCTTCTCGGCCGGCAGCTTAATGACGGGTGCCCAGGTGAGATACGGCAGACTCTCGAGCTTCCAGCCCTTGATGGAGATGCCGTCGGCAAGAAACGGCTTGCGCTTGGTGTCGTAGGGCGGGCGTGCCAGACCATCGGGCATGTCGGCCGGCAGCATCTCGCCGTCCTCGGTAACCGAATACCAGCCCAGCTTTTTATCGAACAGCACGCTGTCGCAAAAATCGGGCGCAAGGATGTGACCGGCAAGGCCGATGGTCACGCACTCCTCGCCCTTCCACTCAAAACGGTAGATGGCGGTGTTGTACACCTTGTCCTTTTTGGGTTTGCCCGTGGACAGACGCTCGGCGATCTGACGCGCGGCGTCGTTTTTCTCGGCGATGATGAGCTTCAAAAGAGGCTCCTATCTCGTGTCTCTGCGGCTACGCCCGCCCGTATGGCGGCCGATTTACGCCCTTGCTTGCTCGATCTGCCCGATGAGCCAATCGCACCAGGCATCCATGCCCTCGTCCTTGCGCGCGCTCACGGCAAACCGCGGCGCCTGCGGATTGAGGTCATCGAGTGTCTTAGTATACCTATCCATATCAAAATCGAAAGCCGGGGCCACGTCGACCTTATTGAGCAGCTGCGCGCCGGCGTGCTGGAAGATGCCCGGGTACTTGATGGGCTTGTCGTCGCCCTCGGGCACCGAGAGAATCATGATGGACAGGTTCTCGCCCAGGTCAAAGTCGACCGGGCAGACCAGGTTGCCCACGTTTTCGATAAAGATGACGTCGATGTTTTGAAGGCCCACCGCCTGGTCGAACGCGTCAACGGCCTCCATGATCATGTTGCCCTCGAGGTGGCACAGGCCACCCGTGTTGATCTGGATGGCGGGCATGCCGGCTTCCTTCATGGTGATGGCGTCGACATCCGAGGCAATATCGCCCTCGATGACGGCACAGCGCAGGCCAGCCTTGTCGCGCAGGCGCTCGTTGGTGCCCAGGATCGTGGTGGTCTTGCCCGAACCGGGGCTCGACAGCACATTGATCACATAGGTGTTTGTCTCTTTAAATCGCTGTCGCAGCTGATCTGCCAGGCGCTCGTTGCGCGACAGAATCGGCGACGCGATATCAATCGTTTTCTCAGCCATACTCGGCACTCCTTACTTTGGCCCCTTTATACCCCATCACCAGATGGCTAGCGGGCTAATCGTCGGGGGTTTCGATTTCGATACTTGCGATGTCGAGCTCGCGGCCGTGCAGCAGACGCACGTTGGCGCCGCCACATTGGGGACAGCGGCAATGGAAGCGATCGTGCTCAAAGACCTCCCCGCAGTCCAGACACTCGCTTTGTGGATGGACTTCCTCCACGGCAAGCTCGCAGCCTCGCGTGAGCGGGTCCTCATCGCGAAATGTCTCCCACGCAAAGTCGAGCGCCTCGCGCACAACTTCGGTCATATCCCCGATACGCAGCGTTACCAAAACGGCGCGCGAGGCCCCCGCCCCACGCGCCGCGCGAATCACTGTATCGAGTATGCCGTTGACAATGCCAACCTCGTGCATACCGATTTACTCCTCGTCGTCCTCATCGTCCGAGAACAGGTCCAGACGGCTCACAAACAAGCCCTCCTTGCCCTCGCGCGCGGTAATGACCACGCGGGCAATGGCGAGCGAAATCTCGTAGAGCGAGAGCAGGGCACCATACATGAGGCCCAGCGTAACGGGCGAGCCGTCGGGCGTAATCACAGCCGAGCCCACAAGCAGGCCCACGTACACGTAGCGCCAGGCGCCGCGGAAGGCCGCGTAGGACACGATGTGGAAGACGGACAGGTAGAAGATGATGAGCGGCAGCTCAAACGCCACGCCAAAGCCGATCATAAAGAGCAGCTCCATGTTGACGTAGTTCTCCAGGTCGGGCAGCGCGGTTGCGACGGCCGAGGTCTCGCCGATGAGCCACTCAAAGCCCGCAGGAATGATGATGAAGTAGCAGAAGATGGCACCCAGGAAGAACAGCACCGTCGAGGCGAGCACCGTGGGCACGACCCACTTGCGCTCGTTGGGGCGCAGTGCCGGCAGGAAAAATGCCAGGATCTGCCAGATGATCATGGGCGTGCACATGACAACGGCCATCTTGATGGCCAGCGAGAAGCGCAGGCCAAAGCCGCCGAGCGTGGTGGTGATGTAGAACTTACCGTCCGGCACAAACGAGCGGATGGGGTCTTCCAGGATGTCGAGCACCACGGGCGTGGCGAAATACAGCACGATAGCGGCAGCAAACACCGATACGACCACGATGGTCAGACGGCGACGGAGCTCTCCCAGATGATCGAAGAGCGGCATTCGCGCAGGTCCGATAGGCATTACTCATCGCCTCCCTTCGGGGCGTCGGCAGCAGCAGCGTCCTCGGCCTCGAGCTCGCGGGCGAGCTGGTCGACAACGGCCTTGCGCTTGCGGGGACGACGGGCGTAGAGGTCAGCCGTCGTGGGCTCTGCCGGCTCCGGCTCGGGCTCCGGCTCTGCAACAGGCTCGGACTCGACGGCGGCATCAGCAGCAGCGGCGGGCTCGGCGCCCTCCGTCTCCTCGGCAGCGGCCTCGCCCTCGGTGGCACCCTCGCTTGCGGCTTTCTCGGCAGCAAGACGGGCGCGACGCTCGGCAAAGGTCTCCTTCTTGGCGGGCGCTGCCGTCTCGGCAGCATCATCGTCCGCATCGGAATCGTCATCGACGGCAGCCTTCTTGGGCTTGACCGGGGCCGATGCGGCCTCGCTCACCGGATCGATAATCTCGGACTGAACAACGGCCGTCATCTTTTCCTGCGTCTCGCGGAACTGACGGATGGCACGGCCGATCGTGCGGCCCATCTGCGGGAGCTTATCCGGGCCAAACAGCAAAAAGCCGAAGACCACGATGATCGCGAGCTCACCCTCTCCAATACCAAACACACATACCTCCAAGGCTCGATGTGAGTCGAGCCCGCACCGCGCCATTCGGCCGGAACTCGTCTATTCATTCGGTCAAGTATAGCGCCCGGACGCCAAAACGTCCGAGCGCATCACAAACATATGCCAAACGGCACGCCCTTTTGGGGCAAAGATTATGCAGCGGTGATCGAAATCTCCTGGTCGACACCCAACAACTGAACCACGCGCATCACCGGGGGCTGCACATTGGTGCAGCTAAAGCGCTTGCCGTGGTCGACCGCGTGGTGCGCGGCGCCCACAAGCACACCAATGCCCGTCGAATCGATGTAGCTCACCTGGGCAAAATCGAGCTCAACGGCCTCAGTGGGCTGCTCGAGCGCCAGGTCGATGGCATTGCGCAGGCTATCGGCGTTAGAGATATCGATCTCGCCGGTTACCTTAATGGTGTAGAGCTCTGGCGTGGGGTTGGTGGAAATACCCAAATCCATGTATACGCTCCTTTACGTATCGAAAGTGCGGATAGTACGGGAAGCCGCGCGTTAGGCGCGCTCGGCACGCGCAAGCTCGGCAGCGACGAGCTTAACGGCCAGCACCAGCACATCGAGCGCGGCCTCCAGGTCCTCGACCGTGGGACAGCTCGGCGCGATGCGGATGTTGGTGTCGCGCGGGTCCTTGCCATAGGGCCAAGTGGCGCCGGCCGGTGTGAGCTTGACGCCCAGGTCGGCGCAGAGCGCGGCGACCTTTTGGGCCGAGCCCTCGGGACCATCGAAGCTTACAAAGTAGCCGCCGCGGGGGTGCGTCCAAGTAGCGCAACCCGTATCGCCCAAGCCCTCGGTGAGCTTGCGCTCAACGGCCTCAAAGCGCGGGCGCAAAAACTCGGCATGCTTTTTCATGTGCTCCTTGACCGCCTCGATGGTGGGAAGGAAGCGCACGTGACGCAGCTGGTTGAGCTTATCGGCACTGATGAGGCCGGCCTTCAGGCGCTTGGAGAACTCGGCGATGACCGCGGGGCTCGCACCGATAAAGCCGATACCGGCGCCCGGGAAGGTGATCTTGGACGTCGAGGCAAAGGCCACCACGCGGTCCTCGGTGCCCGCCGCGCGAGCGAGGTCAAAAATGTTTGCGAGCTCATCGGTCTCGTCGTACAGGTCGTGCACGCAGTAGGCGTTGTCCCAGAAGATGCGGAAATCGGGCGCGGCCGTGGGCATCTCGACCAGGCGACGCACAGTGTCCTCGCTAAAGGTGATGCCCGTGGGGTTGGAATACTTGGGCACGCACCATATACCCTTGATGGAATCGTCGGCGGCAACCAGGCGCTCGATCTCGTCCATATCGGGGCCGTTGTCGGTCATCGCGACGGGAACGTTCTCGATACCCAAGTCGGCGGTAATGCCAAAGTGGCGATCGTAGCCGGGAACCGGGCACAGGAACTTGACCTTCTTGCCGTCGTGCGCTGCCTCGTAAGCCTCCCAAGGGTCGCTACCACACGAGCCGCAACGCCAGAACATACCGGCGATATCGTGCTCGATCAGCAAACTCGACGAACCCAGCACGAGCGTCTGCTCGGCGGGGCAACCCAGGAACTCCCCCGCCAGCTTGCGTGCCGAGGGAATGCCCTCAAAGCAGCCGTAGTTGGAGCAGTCGACGTTGCCGTCGTGCAGATCGGCATCGGCATTGAGGATATCGAGCATGGGTCGAGAGATGTCCACCTGGGAGGGCGACGGCTTGCCGCGGGCCATGTCGAGCGCCAGGCCCTTGGCCTTGACCTCGGCGACCTCGGCCTTGAGCGCCTCGATGGCGGCATCGAGTTCGGTGGTTTCCATCTTCTGGTAGATCGTCTGCATGGGTGCGACCTTTCACGAAGCGGTACGTTGCAATTCTTCTAAGTATAGACCGCCACCGTCGCAACGTTATGAAGCCGTGATAGATTAAGTCCATCGCAATGAATTACGAATCGCCGCGCATGCCGGCGTGGAGCGCCCAAGGAGGCACTATGGAATACGGATCGTTCCAGGCCGAGGAGTTCGGCGACCTGCAGCGCCTGGTCGACGGGCTGTTTTACGACCGCCACGCCATCGGCCGCCTGGACCTAATCGTACAGGCCGAAATTTTGGACCTGGCACCCGATCTCATGGAAATCGTGAACCTTTTGCCGCCCGGCTATTACGACCGCCAGTCACTTTGCGACCAACTCAACTCCGCCTTGGCCGCCCACGGCTGGGGCGCCATCTACGGCACCGTGGAATGAGCCTCGAGGCCGACGATTTGGCCCGTTTCCCGACCCTGGCGAGGCTTGTTTTAGGGCTTGTGGCCAAAAAAGGGCAAATATGAGTACTGTTACCTTTTTAGTAGCAGCGATTAAGCCCCCAAATCGGCGTTTTTTCGCCTGGATTTTCTTTCCGAGTAGTAGCTATCGCCAAATTGGAGTCAAGCGATTACTC